>NZ_JBEOUE010000016.1:0-182946 GCF_040303965.1 Streptomyces sp. NPDC094032
TCAAGCTGTGGTCGCTGCGCTCGACCGGCTGGTCGCTGCTGCTCGGCGCGCTGTCGGTGATCGCGTTCAACGCGGTTCTCACACCTGGGCCTCGGCCCGGATAGCGCCGCTATCCGTTACGACCGCCGCCGTTCCCATTGCCGCCGCGCCCGTTCGTACCGCCGATCAGGTCCGGCGGGAGCGTGATGCCGCCCGGCAGGGTGGTGCCGCCGGGGCGCTGGTCGCCCGGCTTGTTGTCGTCGCCGGGGCGCTTGTTCTTGTCCTTCTCCTTGTCCTCCGGCTGGGCGCCGCGAGGCACGGTGATCGGGACGAAGCCCGGCGTCTCGGAGGCGTCGAGCGCCCCGGTCATCGCGATCTTCCAGATCGGGCCCGGGAGGCAGCCGCCGCAGACCTTGTCGTAGTACTGGCCGCCGATGGTGATGTCGTACATCGAGGTCTTCTCGCCGACGTCGTCACCGACCCACACCGCCGTGGACAGGTTCGGCGTGTAGCCGACGAACCAGGCGTCCTTGCGGTCGTTGGTCGTACCCGTCTTGCCCGCGTTGTCGCGGTCGCTCAGACCGGCCCGGGTACCCGTGCCGTCCTCGACGACGCCCTTGAGCATCTGGTTGACGGTGTCCGCGGTCTTCTCGGTCATCGCCCGCGAGCACGCGGTCTGCGGGACCTTCAGCTTCGTGCCGTTGGCCGTCGTGATCGACTCGATGGCGACGGGCGTGCAGTACGTGCCGCGGTTGGCGAAGGTCGCGTACACCGCCGCCATGTCGAGCGGGGTGGACTCCTGGCCGCCGAGGGTGATCGAGGGGAGCTCCTTCAGCGACTTGCCGAGCTCCTTCTCGTACCCCATCTTCTTCGCCATCTGGACCGTCTCGCAGAGGCCGGTCATCTGCTCCAGCTGCGCGAAGTACGTGTTGATGGACTTGCCGAGCGCGCTGGTCATGTCCCAGCTGCCGGCCTCGGACTGCATCTCGTTCTGCAGGTCCCAGTTGCCGCCGCCCGACGGGCCGCCCTTGCAGGTGGTGTACGAGCTCATCGGCACCGAGATCTTCCACGGCGTCGCGAACGACTGCGCCGGGCTCAGCCCCTTCTCCAGGGCCGCCGCGGCCGTGATCGGCTTGAAGGTCGAACCGACCTGGAAGCCGTACGTCGTGCCGCCCATCTTCTTGCCGACGGCGAGGTTGAGCGTCGTCTGGTGCAGCTTCTGGTCGAGGCCGTACGGGCGGGACTGACCCATCGAAAGGATCTTGCCGCTGTTGGGCTGGACCTGGACCACCGACGCGGCGACCTTGTCGTCCTTGTCGATCTTGGCGACGGCGGCCTCGTTGGCGGCGGCCTGGGCGCGCGGGTCGAGCGTGGTGCGGATGGTGAGGCCACCCAGGTTCCACAGCTTCTGGCGCTCCTCGGCGGTCTTGCCGAAGACCGGGTCGTTGAGGATCGTCTTGCGGACGTAGTCGCAGAAGAAGCCGGCGCCGTCCACGGCGGTGATGCAGCCGTTCTTCGGCGTCTTCACCTTCAGCTTGATCGGGGTGGCCTTCGCCTTGTCGGCCTCCGCCTGGCTGACGTCCTTCACGTCGGCCATGCGCTGGAGGACGATGTTGCGCCGCTTGGTCGCCTCCTGGATGTCGTTGACCGGGTCGTAGCGGCTCGGCGACTGCACGAGGCCGGCCATCATGGCGGACTCGGCGAGCGTCAGGTTCGCGGCCGGCTTCGAGAAGTAGCGCTGCGAGGCGGCCTCGATGCCGTACGCCTGCTGCCCGAAGAACGTGATGTTGAGGTAGTTCTCCAGGATCTTCTTCTTGCCGAGCTCCTCCTCGACCTGGATCGCGAACTTCAGCTCGCGCACCTTGCGGCCCATGGTCTGCTGGGTGGCCTGCGCGACCTTCTCGGGGTCGTCGCCCGCCTCCTCGACGAAGACGTTCTTCACGTACTGCTGGGTCAGCGTGGACGCACCCTGCGACACGCCGCCCGACTGCGCGTTGCGGTTGATCGCGCGCAGCACGCCCTTGAGGTCGATCGCGCCGTGCTCGTAGAAGCGCGAGTCCTCGATCGCGACGATCGCCTTCTGCATGTACGGCGAGATCTTCTCGATCGGTACGACCTTGCGGTCCCGCGAGTACACGGTGGCGATGTGGCCGCCCTGTGAGTCAAGGATGTTGGTGCGCTGACTCAGCGGCGGCGTCTTCAGGTTGGACGGGATCTCGTCGAATCCCTCGACCGTGCCCTTGGCCGCCAGTCCGAGCGCTCCGGCCGCGGGCAGGGCGATGCCCGCCAGCACGGCTCCGGAGAGCACACTGACACCGAGGAACTTGGCGGCCTGCTGGGTCCCGGTCAGACCTCCGCCCGAGCGCTTCTTTGCCATGGGGGCAGCCTACGTTCTCATTCGCCGGACACACGTATATGCCTTGGCCTAAGCTGCTCTCAACTGTCACAGCAGTGTGGTCTCGCATCAAGACCCGTGCGTGACGTCGGCGTGAAATTCCGTGTACCCGAAACGCGGGAAGTTCATGCCTGAATTCGGCCCATGTCCGGTAGGGGTGTTATGTCCCTCGATCACTCCCCTGGGTGATCTGACGCGTACGCATAGTCCGTTCGGACCATTCAAGATTGGGCCCGAAGGGGGTGTTGCGCTGTGCCCACCTTCCGTAACGTCCCAACTGGCAGCGGTGAATATGCCGCTACCGCCGTGGGGGAGCCTCGATTCGGGAGAGGACGGCGCCGGTATGGGCTGGGTAGCTGACTGGAGTGCGCAGGCGGCCTGCCGCACTACCGATCCGGATGAACTTTTCGTGCAGGGAGCGGCGCAGAACAGGGCAAAGGCGGTGTGCACCGGATGCCCGGTGCGGACCGAATGCCTCGCCGACGCCCTCGACAACCGTGTGGAATTCGGCGTGTGGGGCGGCATGACGGAGCGCGAGCGCCGCGCCCTGCTGCGCCGCCGGCCGACGGTCACCTCGTGGCGCCGGCTCCTGGAGACCGCGCGCACGGAGTACGAGCGCGGCGCGGGCCTGCTGCCCGTCGCCATGGACGACGACGCGACGTACGAGACCTACGCGGCGGCCGGCTAGACCGGACGCCCTGGGGCCTGCCGCTACGACGGCATGCGACCCATCGTCAGACGGTCACCGATGGCCCGCAGACCGGCGAGGTCGTGCACATCGCCGGGCAGAGCGGCCACTTCGGCGACCGCCACCTCGGGGTGGAGCGCGGTGAAGCGATCCCGCGTGCGCTGTTCGCGCGCGAGCACCTGCATCCGCTCGGCGTGGAGACGGAGCAGTCCTGCGGTGAGCTGTTGGACATCCGTGTCCGCTTCGGCTGTGGGGGCAGCCTCGGACATGGGGGGTACGGCGGCGGTCTCGGGCGAGGTGGCTCGGGGGCCACGCCCAGCAGTCTTCCCGCCTCCCTGATCCACAATGCGCCCCTCGTCAAGATTTTCCGCGGCGGCCCGCGCCCGCTCGGCCGACAGCCGGGCGGCGCCGCTGGCGTGGACGCGGTTGATGACGAGACCGGCCAGCGGCATCTCCTCCGCGGCCAGCCGCTCCACGAAGTACGCCGCCTCGCGTAGCGCGTCCCGCTCGGGGGTCGCGACCACGAGGAAGGCCGTCCCGGGCGCCTGGAGCAGCCGGTACGTGGCGTCCGCGCGGGTGCGGAAACCGCCGAACATCGTGTCCATCGCGGCCACGAAGGTCTGCACGTCCTTCAGGAACTGACCGCCGAGCAGCTTCCCCAGGGTCCCCGTCATCATCGACATGCCGACGTTGAGGAACTTCATCCCGGCCCGGCCGCCGACCTTCGCCGGAGCCATCAACAACTTGATGAACTTGCCGTCCAGGAACGAACCGAGCCGCTTCGGCGCGTCCAGGAAGTCCAGCGCCGACCGGGACGGCGGCGTGTCGACCACGATCAGGTCCCACTCGTCCCTGGCCCGCAGCTGCCCCAGCTTCTCCATCGCCATGTACTCCTGCGTACCGGCGAAACCGGCCGACAGGGACTGGTAGAAGGGGTTCTCCAGGATCGCCCGGGCCCGGTCGGCGTCCGCGTGCGCCTCGACGATCTCGTCGAAGGTCCGCTTCATGTCGAGCATCATCGCGTGCAGCTCACCGCCGTCGGAGCCCTTGATGCCCTCCACCTTGCGCGGCACGTTGTCCAGCGAGTCGATGCCCATCGACTGGGCCAGCCGGCGCGCCGGGTCGATGGTGAGCACCACGACCCGCCGGCCGCGCTCCGCCGCCCGCACGCCGAGCGCCGCCGCGGTCGTCGTCTTGCCGACGCCGCCCGCGCCGCAGCACACGATGATGCGGGTGGCCGGGTCGTCGATCAGCGGGTCGAGCTCCAGGACGGGGACCGCGTCGAGACCGTTCGACGCCGCGGCCTTCTGCGTCTCCGTCACGCGCCCACCCCTTGCCTCCGCAGTTCCTTCGCCAGCCGGTAGAGACCGGCGATGTCCGCCCCGTCCCCCAGGAAGGGGAGTTCGTACGTCGGCACCCCGATGCCGTCCAGCACCTCGCGCTGGGCCCGCTCCAGCTCCACCCGCTGGGCGTGCTCCGCGGCCTGGTCGAGCAGCGGCTCGACCAGCGTCGTCCCGCCCTGGACGCCGGCCGCCGCCAGGGTGGCGGCGATGGCGGCGCGGTGGTCGCCGGAGGCGGCCCGTACCGCCGCCTCGTCGAGGACGTGCGGGCGGACCATGTTCACGACGGCGCGGCCCACCGGCAGTTCGGCCGCGCGCAGCTCCGCGATGCCGTCCGCGGTCTCCTGGACGGGCATCTCCTCCAGGAGCGTCACCAGGTGCACGGCCGTGTCCGGGGACTTCAGGAAGCGCATGACCGCCTGGGCCTGGTTGTGTATCGGGCCGATCCGGGCGAGCCCCGCCACCTCATCGTTCACATTGAGGAAGCGGGTGATGCGGCCGGTCGGCGGGGCGTCCATGACCACGTAGTCGTAGCTGAAGCCGCCCTGCTTCTCGCGGCGGCGCACCGCCTCGCAGGCCTTCCCGGTGAGCAGCACGTCCCGGACGCCCGGGGCTATGGTCGTCGCGAAGTCGATCGCGCCCAGCTTCTTCAGCGCCCGCCCCGCGCCGCCCAGTTTGTAGAACATCTGGAGGTAGTCGAGGAGGGCCCGCTCGGCGTCGATGGCCAGGGCGAACACCTCGCCGCCGCCCGGCGCGACGGCGATCTTGCGCTCCTCGTACGGCAGCGGCTCCGTCTCGAAGATCTGCGCGATGCCCTGTCTGCCCTCGACCTCCACGAGAAGGGTGCGCTTGCCCTCGGTCGCGAGGGCGAGCGCGAGTGCGGCGGCGACCGTGGTCTTACCGGTACCGCCCTTGCCGCTGACGACCTGGAGCCTGCTCACGCCTTCGAGCCTAACCACTGCCGGCCCGGCCCAATCAGAGGGCCGCCCCGGAGAAGACCCCCACCCGTCCCCGACCCGACCCCGAGGGGCCTTCCCGGGTCCCGTCGGGGGGCCGCCGCGGCGGGACCGCCCTCCGGCAGCGGCTACAGTCGGCTCATGACCAAGTGGGAGTACGCGACTGTGCCGCTGCTGGTGCACGCGACGAAGCAGATTCTGGACACCTGGGGCGAGGACGGCTGGGAGCTCGTCCAGGTCGTGCCCGGGCCGAACCCCGAGCAGCTCGTGGCCTACCTGAAGCGGGCCAAGTCGTGAGCGGGGCCGTCGAGGCGAAGCTGGCCGAGCTGGGCCTGACGCTGCCGGAGGTCGTGCCGCCGCTGGCCGCCTACCAGCCGGCCGTGCAGTCCGGCGTGTACGTCTACACCTCGGGCCAGCTCCCGATGGTGGCGGGCAAGCTGCCGGTCACCGGCAAGGTCGGCGCCGAGGTCACGGCCGAGGAGGCCAAGGAGCTCGCGGCCACCTGCGCGCTGAACGCGCTCGCGGCCGTGAAGTCGGTCGCCGGTGACCTCGACCGCGTCAAGCGCGTCGTGAAGGTCGTCGGCTTCGTCGCCTCCGCCGCCGACTTCACCGGCCAGCCCGGTGTCATCAACGGAGCCAGCGAGCTGCTCGGCGCCGTCCTCGGCGAGAAGGGCGTGCACGCGCGCAGCGCCGTCGGCGTCGCGGTGCTGCCGCTGGACGCGCCGGTCGAGGTCGAGGTCCAGGTCGAGCTCGTCCAGGACTGACGCCCCCCACGCATCCCGCCCGCGCCCGCGGGCGTTCGAAGAGCCGGTTCTCCACAGGTGGTTATCCACAGGCGGAGGATCGGCTCTCGTGCATTTCGATGCTTGCGCATAGCATCCGGCCATGTCGAATGGTCAGTCGCATGGTCATCAGTCGAATGGTCAGTGGTACCCGCCGGAATGGCCCGACCGGATCCGCGCCCTCGCCGCCGGTGAGCTGGTCCCCGCCACACCCCGGCGGGCCGCCACCGTGCTCCTCCTGAAGGACGGCGCCGAGGGCCCCTCCGTGCACATGCTGCGGCGGCGCGCCTCCATGGCCTTCGCGGGCGGGGCGTACGCGTATCCCGGCGGCGGCGTCGACCCCCGCGACGAGCACCCCGTGCGCTGGGCCGGACCCTCCCGCGAGGAGTGGGCGGACCGGCTCGGCCTCAGCGACCCCGCGCAGGCCCAGGCCGTCGTCTGCGCCGCCGTGCGCGAGACGTACGAGGAGGCGGGCGTGCTGCTCGCCGGGGAGACGCCGGACAGCGTGGTCGGCGACACGACCGGGGACGCCTGGGAGAAGGACCGGGCGGCGCTGGTCGCCCGCGAGCTCTCCTTCGCCGACTTCCTCGACCGGCGCGGGCTCGTGCTGCGCTCCGACCTCCTCGGCGCCTGGGCCCGCTGGATCACGCCCGAGTTCGAGCCCCGGCGCTACGACACCTGGTTCTTCGTGGCCGCCCTCCCGGAAGGCCAGCGCACCCGCAACGCGTCGACCGAGGCGGACCGCACCGTCTGGATCCGCCCGGCGGACGCGGCGGCCGGCTACGACCGGGGCGAGCTGACGATGATGCCGCCGACCATCTCGACCCTGCGCGGCCTGGAGCGGTTCGGCACGGCGGGCGAGGCGCTCGCGGCGGCCGGGGCCCAGGATCTGACGCCGGTCCTCGCGCAGGCGCGCCTGGACGGCGACGAGCTGGTCCTGAGCTGGCCGGGGCACGACGAGTTCACCAAGCACATCCCGGCGGGCGGTGGCTCGTGAGCGCCGCCGCCGACCTGCCCGGGCAGCCGCGCGGCGCCGTCGTCTCCGGTCCCGCGACCGCCCGCGCGGTGAACGTCCTCGCGCCGAACGCCTCGGCGATGACCCTGGACGGCACCAACACCTGGATCGTCGCCGAGCCGGACTCCGACCTCGCCGTCGTCATCGACCCCGGCCCGCTCGACGAGGGGCACCTGCGGCGGGTGGTGGAGACCGCCGAGAGGATGGGCAAGCGGATCGGGCTCACCCTGCTCACCCACGGGCACCCGGACCACGCCGAGGGCGCCGCGCGCTTCGCCGAGCTGACCCGGAGCGCGGTGCGGGCGCTCGACCCCGCGCTGCGGCTCGGCGACGAGGGCCTCGCCGAGGGCGACGTGATCACGACCGGCGGACTCGAACTGCGGGTCGTGCCGACGCCCGGCCACACCTCCGACTCGCTCTGCTTCCACCTCCCGGCCGACGGGGCGGTCCTGACGGGGGACACCGTCCTGGGGCGCGGCACGACGATGGTGGCCCACCCGGACGGGCGGCTCGGGGAGTACCTGGACTCGCTGCGGCGGCTGCGCTCCCTCACCATCGACGACGGGGTGCACACGGTCCTGCCGGGGCACGGCCCGGTCCTGGAGGACGCCCAGGGGGCCGTGGAGTTCTATCTCGCGCACCGGGCGAGCCGGCTCGCGCAGGTGGAGGCGGCCGTCGAGGGCGGCGCCCGGACGGCCCCGGAGATCGTCGCCACGGTGTACGCGGCGGTGGACTGCTCCCTGTGGCCGGCCGCCGAGCTGTCCGTACGGGCGCAGCTGGACTATCTGAAGGAGCGCGGGCTGATCTGATCCCGGGTCGCGGATCCCGGATCCCGGATTCCGGCGGGGAACGGGATCCGCGACGGCCCCGCAACCGGGCGGCTTCGGCGCATGTCTTACGCTCCGTTTAGATCTGGCCTTAGCTCCTGGGGGGAAGCCCGTGTTCGTCCTCGCCATCCTGTTGGTGATAACCGCGGTGGTGCTCTACATCATCGGCCGCGTGAACGACTCCAACGGCCTCAAGCTGGGCGGCCTCGGCGCGCTCATCGCCGGGCTGTTCTCGGTGATCGTGAGCATGACGTACGTGATCAGCGCGTACGAGGTCGGCGTCCCGGTCGCCTTCGGCAAGGTGGGTTCGCCGATGTCGTCCGGCATGCACGTGAAGTCGCCGTTCACCGATGTCACGACCTTCTCCACGCGGCCGGTGGACCTCAACCTCTCCGACAAGGACGTGGTCGAGGTCCGCTCCTCGCAGGGCGGCGTGATGTACGCCGAGGTCACCGTGAAGTGGGCGGTGCACCCCTCCAAGGCGGTCGAGCTCTACAAGCTGGCCGGCAGCGAGGACGCGATCCAGCAGCGTCTCGTCTACCCGGACAGCCGCGAGATCGTCCGCAACGTCTTCGCCCGCTACACGAGCGAGCAGGGGTACGCCTCCGACCGCGAGAAGATCAACGCGGAGCTCGCCCGCCTCATCAAGGAGCGCCTCGCCCCGCGCGGCATCGACGTCACCACGGTCAACCTGCGCAACGTGAAGCCCTCGAACGCCCTCCAGGGCCAGATCGACCGCAAGATTCAGCAGCAGCAGGCCACCGAGCGGGCCCTTGAGGCCGCCCGTACGGCGAAGGCGGAGTCCGACCGGCGCCGCATCGAGGCCGAGGGCATCGCCCGCGCCAACAAGATCCTCAACGACTCGCTGACCGACAAGGTCCTCATGAACCAGTGCATCGACGCCTACCGGGAGGCCTCGGCCAAGAACCCGGTCTACGCGGTGCCCTGCGGCGCGGGCGCCTCGAACCCGCTGATCGTGGACGGCACGAAGCGCTAGGACCCGTACGCCGCACGCAGGCATACGAAGAGGGGGCCGCCCGGTCGAACCGGGCGGCCCCCTCCCGCGTACGGGTGCGCTGCCGCGACTAGCGCGAGCGCTTCGCGAGGCGCTCGACGTCCAGCAGGATCACGGCGCGGGCCTCCAGGCGCAGCCAGCCGCGCTGGGCGAAGTCGGCGAGCGCCTTGTTGACCGTCTCGCGGGAGGCGCCGACCAGCTGGGCCAGCTCCTCCTGGGTGAGGTCGTGGACGACGTGGATGCCCTCCTCCGACTGCACGCCGAAGCGGCGCGACAGGTCGAGGAGCGCGCGGGCGACACGACCCGGCACGTCGGAGAAGACCAGGTCGGACATCTGGTCGTTGGTCTTGCGCAGCCGGCGGGCGACCGCGCGCAGCAGGGCGCTGGCCACCTCGGGGCGGGCGTTCAGCCAGGGCTGGAGGTCGCCGTGGCCGAGGCCGAGCAGCTTGACCTCGGTGAGCGCGGTCGCGGTGGCGGTGCGCGGGCCCGGGTCGAACAGGGACAGCTCTCCGATGAGCTCGCCGGGGCCGAGGACCGCCAGCATGTTCTCGCGCCCGTCCGGCGACGTGCGGTGCAGCTTCACCTTGCCCTCGGTGACCACGTAGAGCCGGTCGCCCGGGTCGCCCTCGTGGAACAGCGCATCGCCACGGGCGAGGGTCGCCTCACTCATCGAGGCGCGCAGCTCGGCGGCCTGCTCGTCGTCGAGCGCCGCGAACAGCGGGGCGCGTCGCAGAACGTCGTCCACGTGTTCTCTCCTATGTCGACCTCAGTGCGATCAATCACAACAAGTTTGACTCACCGGACGGCCTTTCCGTACGTCAGGGGCCCGATTGGGTCGTGATCGGGACCGCACGGGGCGGATGTCGGTGGCGACGCCTAGGCTGGCCGGGTGTCCAACTCGCCGGTGAGAGCACAGGCCAAGGGGGCTGGAAGAGTGCGGGACGAAGGTAATTCCGCTGTGGGCGAACACGGCGTGTCGAAACAGACGAAAGCGACGAAACGCGCACCGGCGGAGCGGTCCGGAGCGACGGAGTCCACGGTGAAGAAGGCGGCTGTGAAGAAGGCAGCCGTGAAGAAGACGGCGACCGTGAAGAAGACGGCGGCGACCAAGGCCACGGCGGCCAAGGTCACCGTGAAGAAGGCCGCGGCCAAGCCCGAGTCACACCTGGCCATGGTGCGAAGAGCCAGGAAGATCAACCGGGAGCTGGCCGAGGTCTACCCGTACGCCCATCCGGAGCTCGACTTCCGCAACCCCTTCGAGCTCCTGGTCGCCACGGTCATGTCGGCCCAGACCACCGACCTGCGGGTCAACCAGACCACCCCGGCGCTCTTCGCGAAGTACCCGACCCCCGAGGACCTGGCCGCCGCCGTCCCCGAGGAGGTCGAGGAGCTGATCCGGCCGACCGGGTTCTTCCGCGCCAAGACCAAGTCGATCATGGGCCTGGCCGCCGCCCTCCGCGACGACTTCGGGGGCGAGGTCCCCGGCCGCCTGGAGGACCTGGTCAAGCTGCCCGGCGTCGGCCGCAAGACCGCCTTCGTCGTCCTCGGCAACGCCTTCGGGGTCCCCGGCATCACCGTCGACACCCACTTCATGCGGCTCGCCCGCCGCTGGAAGTGGACCGAGCAGGAGGACCCGGTGAAGATCGAGGCGGAAGTCGCCGAGATCTTCCCGAAGAGCGAGTGGACGATGCTCTCGCACCGGGTGATCTTCCACGGCCGCCGCATCTGCCACGCCCGCAAGCCCGCCTGCGGCGCCTGCCCGATCACCCACCTCTGCCCCGCGTACGGGGAGGGCGAGACGGACCCCGAGAAGGCGAGGAAGCTGCTGAAGTACGAGAAGGGCGGCTTCCCGGGCCAACGGCTCAACCCGCCCCCGGACTACCCCGGCCGCCCGGCCCCGCCACTGGGCGCGAGCTCGTGACCGCCCGGCCGCCCGCCCGGGGCGGCCGCCCCGGGGAACGAACCCACACTCCGATCGCGTTGTGAACCACGGGGGTGCCTATGACGCGCACTGGTGAAGAGATCCACGGCACGGGCGGGCTGATCAGCGGCGAGGGCCTGCCCGACTGGCTGGCGCCGGTCGAGCGGGCCGCGCGCACGGTGGCGCCCGAGCAGCTGAGCCGCTTCCTGCCGCCCGAGAACGGCGCGGGCCGGCAGTCCGCGGTGCTCATCCTCTTCGGCGAGGGCGAGCACGGCCCCGAGCTGCTGCTCATGGAGCGCGCCGGCACCCTCCGCTCGCACGCCGGGCAGCCCTCCTTCCCGGGCGGCGCCCTCGACCCCGAGGACGGCGACCCCGCCGACGGCGGCCTGCTGCGCGCCGCGCTGCGCGAGGCGCGGGAGGAGACCGGACTCGACCCCTCCGGCGTCCAGCTCTTCGCCGTGCTGCCCCGGCTCTACATCCCGGTGAGCGGCTTCGTGGTCACCCCCGTGCTCGGCTGGTGGCGCACCCCCAGCCCGGTCGGGGCCGTGGACCCCGCCGAGACCGCCCGGGTCTTCACCGTCCCCGTGGCGGATCTCACGGATCCCGCGAACCGCGCGACCTCGCTCCACCCGAGCGGCCACTCGGGCCCGGCCTTCCTCGTCGAATCGGCTCTGGTCTGGGGTTTCACCGCCGGAGTGATCGACCGGATCCTGCACTACTCGGGCTGGGAGCGCCCCTGGGACCGGTCCAAGCAGGTCCCGCTCGACTGGCGCTCATGACAGGCTGACCCCCGGTCGACCGAAGACGAATCTGCGAGGCTATTGACGGTGAACGTGCTGGACATCATCTTGCTGCTCGCCGCCGTGTGGTTCGCGATCATCGGTTACCGCCAGGGATTCGTGGTCGGCATCCTGTCGGTGATCGGGTTCCTCGGCGGCGGTCTCGTCGCCGTCCTGCTGCTCCCGGTCGCCTGGAACGCGCTGACCGACCACAGTCAGGTCACCACCACCGCGACCGTGATCTTCGTGGTCGTGGTCATCGTCTGCGCCTCCGTCGGCCAGGCCTTCACCACCCACCTCGGCAACAAGCTGCGCCGGCACATCACCTGGTCGCCGATGCGCGCCCTGGACGCCACCGGCGGCGCGCTGGTCAACGTGGTGGCGATGCTGCTCGTGGCCTGGCTGCTCGGCTCCGCGCTCGCCCGCACCGCGATGCCCACGGTGGGCAAGGAGGTGCGCAACTCCCGGGTGCTGCTCGGGGTGGAGCGGTTGATGCCCGATCAGGCGTCGACCTGGTTCACGAACTTCACCTCGACCCTGGCCCAGAACGGCTTCCCGCAGGTCTTCAGCCCGTTCGCGAACGAGCCCATCACCGAGGTCCGGCCGCCCGACCCGGCGCTCGCCGGCAGCCCGGTCGCCGCCCGCGCGCAGCGCTCGATCGTCAAGGTCGTCGGCACCGCCCCGAGCTGCGGCAAGGTCCTCGAAGGCACCGGCTTCGTCTTCGCCGACCGCCGGGTCATGACCAACGCCCATGTCGTCGGCGGGGTCGACGAGCCGACCGTGCAGATAGGCGGCGAGGGCAAGCTCTACGACGCCAAGGTCGTGCTCTACGACTGGAAGCGCGACATCGCCGTGCTCGACGTGCCCGCCCTCGACGCCAAGCCGCTCAGCTTCACCGGCGAGGACGCCCACAGCGGCGACGGCGCCATCGTGGCCGGCTTCCCGGAGAACGGCTCCTACGACGTGCGTTCGGCCCGCGTCCGCGGCCGGATCAGCGCCAAGGGCCCCGACATCTACCACCGCGGCGAGGTGCGCAGGGACGTGTACTCGCTGTACGCGACGGTCCGTCAGGGCAACTCCGGCGGCCCGCTGCTCACCCCGGAGGGCGAGGTGTACGGCGTGATCTTCGCCCGCTCCCTCGACGACGCCGACACCGGCTACGCGCTGACCGTCGACGAGATCAAGGACGACATCGCCCGGGGCCGCGCCGCCAACCAGCAGGTCGACACCCAGGGATGCGCCCTCTAGGCGCCCTAGGTACGGGGGTGGCGGAGCCGGGCCGAGACCCAGCGGGCCCTGCGCCTGAGGATGCGCGAGATGCCCACGTCCCGCGCGGGGTGCGCGTGGCCGTGCTCTCGCGTGCCGCCCCCCTCCGGGGCCTGGGGGCCGCCGATCGAGCGGCGGTCGCGTGCGGTGTCACCGTAGTCGTGCGTCCAGCCCATACCGGGACGTCTGCCCGGGGCCCAAGGTCGGTAACCGCCCGGGGGCCCGCCAATTGGCGTATGCGCGGGGCACATGGCAGTTCGAGGAACACCCGGGCGTCAGCGGTCCGGCTCGGGGTCCTTCAGCCAGTTGACGAGCTCCGTGGAGAACGCCGCCGGGTCCTCCTCGTGGGGGAAGTGCCCGAGGCCGTCGAAGAGCCGCCAGCGGTACGGCGCCTCCACATACTGCCCGGAACCGGCCGCGCTACGCGTCCGCATCACCGGGTCGAGCGAGCCGTGCAGATGCAGCGTGGGCACCCGCACGGGCCGCTTCATGCGCCGGTTGAACTGCACCCCGTCAGGGCGGGCCAGGGAGCGCACCATCCAGCGGTACGGCTCGATCGAGCAGTGCGCCGTCGACGGGATGCGCATCGCCCGCCGGTAGACCTCGATCGCCTCGTCGTCCGCCGCCGAGCGGGGGTGCGGCCCGGACCAGTCCTCGATCAGACGCCCCACCAGAGCGGCGTCGTCCGCGACGAGCTGACGCTCCGGCAGCCACGGGCGCTGGAAGCCCCACACATGGGACCCGGCACGTGTCTGCCCGAAGTCGGAGAGCATCGCCGAGCGCCAGCGGCGCGGGTGCGGCATCGAGGACACCACGAGCCGGCGCACCAGCTTCGGCCGCATCACGGCCGCCGTCCAGGCGAGATAGCCGCCCAGGTCGTGGCCGACGAGCGCCGCGTCGGGCTCGCCGAGCGAGCGGATCACGCCGGTGATGTCGAGGGCCAGGTTGGCCGGGTCGTAACCCCGCGGCGTACGGTCGCTGCCGCCGACGCCCCGCAGGTCCATCGCCACGGCCCGGAAACCGGCCTCGGCGAGCACGGGCAGCTGGTGGCGCCAGGTCCACCAGAACTGCGGGAATCCGTGCAGCAACAGCACCAGCGGGCCGTCACCCATCTCGGCGATGTGGAAACGGGCGCCGTTGGCCGCCACGTCGCGGTGGGTCCACGGTCCCTCGATCCGCACCGGACCTCCGGTGCCGGGCCCGTTTCCGGTGCCGCTGCCGTTGCTGCTCTCAGGGACGGTCATGCAGACGAGCGTGCCACAACCGCGGCCTTGTCCCGCGCCGCGGCGTCGACGGCGCGGGGGTGCGGCTTGACGTTCTGGATGACCGCCGCGGTCTGCTTGGCGGAGGCGATGGACTTCTCCGGCGGCTTCATCTTGCGGAACTTCGCGTACGCCACGAGCCCGAGCAGCGTGGCGAGCAGCACGTTCGCCGCGAAGGAGAGCAGGAAGCAGACCGAGATGTGCCAGTGGCTCCAGGCCTGGATCCCGTACGCGAGCGCGAAGCTCAGCAGCGGCAGCGAGAAGAGCAGCACGACGACGGCCACCAGGCCGGCCACGCTGCCCATGGCGCCGCGCTTGACGTCCTGCTTGATCTCCGCCTTGGCCAGGGCGATCTCGTCGTGCACCAGGGCGGACATCTCGGCGGTCGCCGAGGCGACCAGTTGACCGAGGCTGCGCTCGGCTCCGTCGAACGGGTCGCTCATCGCGGCTCCCTCTTCTCCTGTAACGGTCCGACCTCAGATCATGCCGGACGGTCGGCCTCGTCGCGCGATGCCCCCGCCAGTTGGGCGCGCTGCCGGTGTTCGGCGGCCTTCTTCTCGTAGATCTCCGCCATCCGCAGATGGAACTCGGGGTTGTGCTCCTCGTACATGTCCGGGATGCCGTCGTGGTCCTCGTCGCGCTCCTCGTCCGCGATCAGCGTCTGGTACTTGCGGACCCGCAGCTTCAGCAGCACGGAGGCGATCACGGCGGCTATCAAGGAGCCGACCAGGACGGCGGCCTTCACCTCCTTCATCAGCGCGGGGTCGTCCTCGAAGGCCAGCTCGCCGATGAGCAGCGAGACGGTGAAGCCGATGCCGGCGAGGGAGGCGACGGCGAAGACGTCCGGCCAGGCCAGCTCGGGGTTGAGCTCCGCTTTGGTGAAGCGGGCGGCGAGCCAGGTGCCGCCGAAGATGCCGAGGGCCTTGCCGACGACGAGACCGAGGAGCACGCCGAGGGTGACGGGCTGGGTGAAGACGTCGCGCAGGGCGCCGCCGGAGATCGTGACGCCGGCCGAGAACAGGGCGAACAGCGGCACGGCGAGGCCTGCGGAGATCGGCCGGACAAGGTGCTCGATGTGCTCTCCGGGGGAGTGCTCCTCGCCTTCCTTTGTGGTGCAGCGCAGCATGAGGCCCATGGCGACACCGGCGATGGTGGCGTGGACGCCGCTGTTGTACATCAGGCCCCAGATGACCAGGGCGAGCGGGACGTAGACGTACCAGCCGCGGACGCCCTTGCGCAGCAGCAGCCAGAAGACGACGAGCCCGGCGAAGGCGCCGCCGAGGGCGGCGAAGTTCAGCTCGTCGGTGAAGAAGACCGCGATGATCAGGATGGCGAACAGGTCGTCGACGACGGCGAGGGTGAGCAGGAAGGCGCGCAGCGCCGAGGGCAGCGAGGTGCCGATCACGGCGAGGACGGCGAGCGCGAAGGCGATGTCCGTGGCGGTGGGCACCGCCCAGCCGTCGAAGCTGCCGTTGCCGACCACGTTGACCAGCGTGTAGACCAGCGCGGGCACGGCCATACCGCAGATGGCGGCGATCACGGGGAGCGCGGCGGCCTTGGGGTCGCGCAGCTCGCCCGCGACGAGCTCGCGCTTGAGCTCGATGCCGGCGACGAAGAAGAAGATCGCGAGCAGACCGTCGGCGGCCCAGTGCTGGATCGACAGGTTGAGCCCGAGGGCGGCCGGGCCTATGTGGAAGTCGCTGATGGTCTCGTAGCTGGCCTTCAGCGGTGTGTTGGCCCAGATGAGCGCGGCGATGGCGGCGAGCAGCAGCAGCACGCCACCGACGGTCTCGGTGCGCAGCGCGTCGGCGATGTAGGTGCGCTCGGGGAGCGACAGCCGGCCGAGCAATTTGCGGTCGGTGGTGGTGGGCTCGGGCGCGGGCACGATGAGAACCTCCGGTCGGTGGGCAGGACGAAGCACATGCCGACCAGACTTCCCGGCGCACCTAGGTTTTCTTGTCGCGTCACTGACGCGATCCTTACTTTACCTAACGACGCGCGGTGGTGTCCGGCGATCTTCACTTTAGGTGCATAACCGGACGCGGGCATGTGAGCATCCGGATCTGTGGACAACCGCTTCGTCCCGCTCTCCAGGCCCCTTCCGGCCTGTGGACAACGCGAAGGCGCCCGCCCCGTGTGATACGGGGCGGGCGCCTTGGGGCGTTGCCGGGGCTCAGTCCTCGCTGGAGGCGGCCGGCAGCTTGGTCTGGATGAGGTCCATGACCGAGGAGTCCGTCAGGGTGGTGACGTCGCCCAGCTCGCGGTTCTCGGCGACGTCCCGCAGCAGACGGCGCATGATCTTGCCGGAGCGGGTCTTCGGCAGCTCGGCCACCGGCAGCACCCGCTTCGGCTTGGCGATCGGGCCGAGGGTCTTGCCGACGTGGTTGCGCAGGTCGGCGACGAGGGCGTCGTCCTCGCTCGCCGTACCGCGCAGGATCACGAAGGCGACGATGGCCTGGCCGGTCGTCTCGTCGGCGGCGCCGACCACGGCGGCCTCGGCGACGGCCGGGTGGGAGACCAGCGCGGACTCGACCTCGGTGGTCGAGATGTTGTGGCCCGAGACGAGCATGACGTCGTCGACCCGGCCGAGCAGCCAGATGTCGCCGTCCTCGTCCTTCTTCGCGCCGTCGCCCGCGAAGTACTTGCCCTCGAAGCGGGACCAGTAGGTGTCGATGAACCGCTGGTCGTCGCCCCAGATGGTGCGGAGCATCGACGGCCACGGCTCGGTGAGGACCAGGTAGCCGCCGCCCCCGTTCGGGACCTCGTTGGCCTCGTCGTCGACGACGGTGGCGGAGATGCCGGGGAGCGCGCGCTGGGCGGAGCCGGGCTTGGTCTCCGTGACGCCGGGCAGCGGCGCGATCATCATCGCGCCGGTCTCGGTCTGCCACCAGGTGTCCACGATCGGGCAGTTGTCGGCACCGATCTGCTTGCGGTACCACATCCACGCCTCGGGGTTGATCGGCTCGCCGACGGAGCCGAGGACGCGCAGCGACGACAGGTCGTACTTGGCGGGGATGTCGTCTCCCCACTTCATGAACATCCGGATCGCGGTCGGCGCCGTGTAGAAGATGCTGACCTTGTACTTCTGGATGATCTCCCAGAAGCGCCCCTGGTGCGGGGTGTCCGGGGTGCCCTCGTACATGACCTGGGTGGCTCCGTTGGCCAGCGGGCCGTACACGATGTACGAGTGGCCGGTGACCCAGCCGATGTCGGCCGTGCACCAGTAGACGTCGGTCTCCGGCTTGAGGTCGAAGACGGCGTGGTGGGTGTACGCGGCCTGGGTGAGGTAGCCGCCGGAGGTGTGCAGGATGCCCTTCGGCTTACCGGTCGTGCCGGAGGTGTAGAGGATGAAGAGCGGGTGCTCCGCCTCGAAGGCCTCCGGGGTGTGCTCGGCGGACTGGCGGGCGACGATGTCGTCCCACCAGACGTCCCGGCCCTCGGTGAAGGCGGTCTCCTGGCCGGTGCGGCGGACCACGAGGACGTGCTCGACCTGCGGGCAGCGGGCGACGGCCTCGTCGATGGCCGGCTTGAGCGCGGAGGGCTTGCCGCGGCGGTAGCCGCCGTCGGCGGTGACGACCAGCTTGGCGTCGGCGTCCTGGATGCGGGAGGCGACGGCGTCGGCCGAGAAGCCGCCGAAGACGACCGAGTGGGCGGCGCCGATGCGGGCGCAGGCCAGCATGGTGACGGCCGCCTCGGGGATCATCGGCAGGTAGACGGCGACCCGGTCGCCCTTGCGGACGCCCAGCTCGGTCAGGGCGTTGGCGGCCCTGGAGACCTCGTCCTTCAGCTCGGCGTAGGTGATGGACCGGCTGTCGCCGGGCTCGCCCTCGAAGTGGATGGCGACACGGTCGCCGTTGCCGGCCTCGACATGGCGGTCGACGCAGTTGTACGCGACGTTGAGCTCGCCGTCGGCGAACCACTTGGCGAACGGCGGATTCGACCAGTCGAGGGTCTCGGTCGGCTCGGTGGCCCAGGAGAGCCGCTTGGCCTGCTCGGCCCAGAAGCCCAGCCTGTCCGCCTTGGCCTGCTCGTAGGCCTCCGCCGTCACGTTGGCGTCCGCGGCCAGTGCGGCCGGCGGCGCGAAGCGGCGCTCTTCCTTGAGCAGATTGGCCAAGGATTCGTTGCTCACGACATCTCCCTTTCCCAGGGCGTCCCTATGTGCCTGTGTGTCCCGAGTCATAGCTCATCAGGCGGATGCCCGGGTGACAAGAGCATCCGGGCAATTGGTTTAGACCTGTGAGGCGATACGCGGAGATGGCCCCCGCTCCCCCGAGCGGAGGAGAGCGGGGGCCACCCACTTTCACGCAGGAACGGAACGAATGGTTCAGGACGCGCGGGCGGCCTCCAGCGGACCCGCCTCCGAAGCGGCCCCCGGCGGCACCTGGTTGAACACGTCGTCGTAGCTGTGCACCTCGTCCGTGCCGGCCAGCAGATACGCCTGGGCCTCGCCCACGTGGAAGTACATCCCGTGCAGGGTCAGCGTCCCGTCGGCGAGCCGCCGCGCCACCGGCTCGTACGCCCGCAGATGCTCCAACTGCTGGACCACGTTGGTCAGGCACAGCTGCTCGACCGCGTCGGCCGGCAGCCGCCCGGAGATCCGCGCCCAGGCGTGCCGGCGGCTCGCCATCCGCTCCAGGCTCGGCCGGCCGTGCCGCAGCCAACGGCGCAGCGGGCTCGGCGGATCGTCGGCGCGGCTGTTCAGCAGCGCCTGCATCGCGCCGCAGCCGGAGTGGCCGCAGACCGTGATCGACTCGACCCGCAGCACCTCCACCGCGTACTCGATCGCCGCCGCCACGGAGTCGTCCCCGCTCTCCTCGCCCGGCAGCGGCACCAGGTTGCCCACATTGCGCACGGTGAACAGGTCGCCCGGGCCGCTGGAGGTGATCATGCTGGTGACCAGGCGGGAGTCGGCGCAGGTCAGGAAGAGCTGCGAGGGGCGCTGGCCCTCCCGGGCCAGCCGGGCCAGCTCGTCCCGGACCAGCGGGGCCGTGTTCCGCTGGAACGCGCCGATGCCGCTGGCCAGTCGCCGCCCCGTGGTGCCGCCGGTCTCGTCGTCCGGCGGCTGCTCCCCGCACTGGTGGTTGCGCCAGGGCGTCCAGGGGTGGCAGCAGGAGTGGCCGGTCACCGCGTGCGAGCCGGAGCCCTTGGTGTGGGGCGCGTCGGCCGCCTCGGCACCGGGGCCCGTGGCGGACCGGCCGGGCGGCGCCGGCTCGGCGATCCGGCCGCCACCGGGGCCGGTCGTCTCCACCGTGCCGCCGTGGGCGAGATGGGCCGACTGCCAGTCGTGCAGCGTCTCGAACGCCGCGTGGTCCATGAACGAGCCGTCCAGCTCCACCACCGCGTCGGCGCCCGGCGGGATCTGGTGCAGGGCCCGGCTCAGCCGCGGCACGGCGAGGAAGGTCAACTGGCCCCGGATACGGACCACCTGGCGCCCGTCCCGCTCCTCCCGGGTGATCCTGGTCCGGGCGAGACGGTGCATGGCGACGGCGACCGCCACCGCGATGCCGAGCGCCACGCCTTCGAGGATGCCGACGAAGACGACTCCGGCCACCGTCACCACGTACACCAGGACTTCACGGTGACGGGTGACCGTGCGGATGTGCGTGATGCTGACCATCTGGACGCCGACGACCATCACCAGCGCCGCGAGCGCGGGCAGCGGGATGAGGTCGAGGACGGGGGCGAGCAGCAGGGCGGCGAACACGATCCACAGGCCGTGCAGTATCGAGGAGTTGCGGCTGACCGCGCCCGCCGACACGTTCGCCACGCTGCGGACCGCGACCCCGGCGACCGGCAGGCCGCCGAGCGCGCCCGAGACCATGTTCGCCGCGCCCTGGCCCGCGAGTTCGCGGTCGAGGCGGGAGCGCGGGGCGGTGGTGCCGGTGCCGGTGGCGCGCTTCGCCGCCAGCTTGTCGACGGCGACCGCGGACAGCAGCGACTGCACGCTGGTGACCAGCGTGACGGTGAGCACTCCGGCCGCGATCCCGAGCACCGGGCCCTCCGGCAGACCGGGCAGCGCGTGGCTGCTCCAGGACGGCAGGTCGACCCGGGGCACGCCGAGTCCGGTGAGCGAGGCGACCGCCGTGGCGGCGGCCACCGCGGCGAGCGCGGCGGGCACCGTGCGCAGGATCCGTCCCGTACGGCCGGGCAGACGGGGCCAGACCAGCAGCAGCGTGACGGTGAGACCGCTGACGACGAGCGCGGCGGCGGACGCGTCCGCCAGCTGGGAGGGCAGGCCCAGGGCGTTGTCCACGGTGGAGCTCTGGGGGGTGCCGCCGAGCACGATGTGCAGTTGCGCGAGGGCGATGGTGACGCCGATGCCCGCGAGCATCCCGTGCACGATGGCGGGGGAGACGGCGAGCGCGGACCGGGCCACCCGCAGGGCGGCGAGGCCGAGTTGGGCGAGTCCGGCGAGGACGGTGATGGCGCAGGTGGTGCGCCAGCCGTAGCGCTGGATCAGCTCGGCGGTGACCACGGTCAGACCGGCGGCGGGTCCGCTGACCTGGAGCGGGGAGCCGCCGAGGCGGCCGGCGACGATGCCGCCGACGGCGGCGGCCACCAGGCCTGCCTGGAGCGGCGCCCCGGTGGCGAGGGCGATGCCGAGGGAGAGCGGCAGGGCGATGAGGAAGACGGCGATCGAGGCGGACACGTCCGCGCCCGCGACGCGGAAACGACGGGGCGGTCCGTCCGGCGGTCCGTCCGGCGGGCCGTGCGGCCCCCGGACGCGGGGCCTGGCGGTCGAGGCGGTGGTCGAGGTGGTGGTCGTACGGGCAGGGGGGCAGAGGGTCATGTTCCCGTCTCCTCCGGGGGCAGCGCGGTCGCGGCTCGTGCGGGGTGCAGCGGCGGGGACACCGAGTGGAACCGAGGGGCGCATAGGGGCACCGTGGGGCATCGGATCACACTCAGTAAATGAATGGTAATGGAGAGTAAAGACTCCGGCATTATTTTCAGGGCAAACAGGGCAATGAATCACTGGATCTAGTGACAGAACGTAGTAACGCCGCTTGTCGTTGACGCTCCTCGGCCGCTCTGGTGCGACGTTGACGCCGCTTGTACGGAAATCCGAGGATCCGAGGAGAGGTGGGCGGATGACAGCCGCCGGGAGAAGAGACCCTGTCCGTACGCCCAGGAGGACGCTCGCCGTCGGCGCCCTCGCCGTCGCCCTGACCGCCGGTCTCGCCGGCTGTTCGGGCTCCGGCGACGCGGCCCATCAGGGCGGGCCGGCCGGTCCGGGCGCCAAGAAGGTGCCGGCCGCGGCCCCGCAGAGTGCGACGCGGCTGATCGGCGACGGCTCCACCGCCTTCACCGGCAACCAGCCGAACCAGCCGGTGTGGCAGCGGCTGAAGCCGGGTCAGGCGCCGCCGCAGTTCGTGGTGTTCTCCTGGGACGGCGCCGGCGAGGACAGCCAGAAGCTCTTCTCCCACTTCCGCAAGGTGGGCAAGCGGTACGGCGCGGCGATGACGTACTTCCTCAGCGGCGTGTACCTCCTGCCGGAGTCCAAGCGCGAGCTGTACGACCCGCCGCAGCACTCCCCGGGCCGCTCCGACATCGGCTTCAACGACGTCCAGGGCATCCGCGACACCGTGCGCGAGCTGCGCGGGGCGTGGGAGGAGGGCAACGAGGTCGGCACCCACTTCAACGGGCACTTCTGCGGCGCGGACGGGGGCGTGGGCACCTGGTCGGTCGAGGAGTGGAAGAGCGAGATCAACCAGGCCAAGTCCTTCGTCAAGAACTGGAAGACGAACGCCGGACTGAAGGGCGAGAAGCCGCTCCCGTTCGACTACGACAAGGAGCTCGTCGGCGCCCGCACCCCCTGCCTGGAGGGGCGCAAGAACTTCGTGCAGGCGGCGGCGCAGATGGGCTTCCGCTATGACACCAGCGGCGTCAACGACCAGATCTGGCCCAAGAAGGACACGGGCCTGTGGGATCTGTCGATGCAGCTCGTGCCGGTCCCGGGCCGCGCCTTCCAGACGCTCTCGATGGACTACAACTTCCTCGTGAACCAGTCCGGCACGACCCAGGGCGACCCGTCCCAGCACGAGTTCTGGGGCAACCAGATGCGGGACGGCCTCGTGCAGGCCTTCGAGCGCTCGTACCGGGGCAACCGCGCGCCGCTGATCATCGGCAACCACTTCGAGTCCTGGAACGGCGGCACGTACATGCGCGCCATCGAGGACACGATCTCCACGGTCTGTGTGCAGAAGGACGTCAAGTGCGTCTCCTTCCGCCAGCTCGCCGACTGGCTCGACGCCCAGGACCCGGACGTCGTCGCCAAGATGCGCACCCTGAAGGTGGGCGAGGCCCCGCCGGCCGGCTGGCAGGCCTTCCTGGCCCCCCAGCCGGCCGCCCCCGCGGGCGCCCCGGCGCCGGTCAAGCCGGCTGCACGGCACTGAGCCCTTCCGCGAGTACGAACCCGGGGTCGACCTGCGCCGCCAGGTCGGCCCCTGTCTTGGCGTTGCCCCAGCTCTCCGCGTTCTTCAGGTGGAAGTGCACCATCTGGCGCGTGTAGCGCTCCCAGTCGCGGTGGGCGTACGAGTCGTCCGCCGCGTTCTGGAGAGCCTGCAGGGCCATGCGGTTGTTGGCCTCCAGGAGCTCGAAGCGGGGCGGGCGGCCCTTCTCCATGGAGCGGACCCAGTCGGAGTGGCCGACCGTCACCAGCAGGTCGTCGCCGACCTCGGCGCGCAGGAACTCCACGTCGTCCGCGCCCTGCACCTTGTTGCCGATCACCCGGAGCGCGACGCCGAAGTCCCGTGCGTACTCCTTGTACTGGCGGTAGACGGAGACGCCCTTGCGGGTCGGCTCGGCGACCAGGAAGGTCATGTCGAAGCGGGTGAACATCCCCGAGGCGAACGAGTCCGAGCCCGCGGTCATGTCGACGACCACGTACTCGTCGGCCCCGTCCACCAGGTGGTTCAGGCACAGCTCCACGGCGCCGACCTTCGAGTGGTAGCAGGCCACACCGAGGTCCGACTCCGTGAACGGACCCGTGGCCATCAGCCGGATCCCGCCGTCGTCGAGCGTCACGGAGCGGGCGCAGGCCTCGTAGACGGGGTTCTCCTCGCGGACCCGCAGCAGCCGCGAGCCCTCCCCGGGAGGGGTGGTCTTGATCATGGTGTCGGAGGAGGTGATCCGCGGGTTGGAGCCCCGCAGATACTCCTTGATCAGCGGCAGGTGCGCGCCCATCGCGGGCAGCGCGGCGGCCTCCTCGTCGGAGAGGCCGAGCGCCGCTCCGAGATGCTGGTTGATGTCGGCGTCCACCGCGACGACCGGGGCCCCGGCGGCGGCGAGGTGTCGGATGAAGAGCGAGGACAGCGTGGTCTTGCCGCTGCCGCCCTTCCCCACGAAAGCGATCTTCATGTTCACCTAGGGTAGTGGCTCGCTTGCGCCCCGTGGTCGAAGTGCGTGAAGAAGACCACTCCAAGGTGGGGCGGCGCCCCGGGGCGCGTAGCCTCCCTACTTATGAGTACGCACGCCTCTGACCCCCTGGCCGCCCTCGGCTCCCTGCCGGGCGTCGCCGACTCGGTGGACTCCGTACGCAAGGCCGTCGACCGGGTCTACGGCCACCGTGTGATGCGCCGCCGCAGCAACGAGATCACCTCCGAGGCGGCCCTGCGCGGCGCGCGCGGCTCGGCCGCCCTCGCGGGTGCCGACTGGGCCCTGGAGGAGGTCCGCCGCAGGACCGACTTCCGCGGCGACGAGGAGGCCCGCACGGTCGGCGCCGCCCTGCGGCTCGGCGCCGAGAGCGGACAGCTCCTGTCCATCTGGCGCCAGTCCCCGCTGCGGGTGCTCGCCCGGCTGCACCTCGTCGCCGAGGGCGACCCGCGCGACACGACGGGCCGGCCGCGCCAGGCGGGAGAGGTGGTCGACGAACCGCTGATCGAGGCGCCGCTGCCGGACCCGGCCGAGGTCTCGGGCCGGCTGGACGGCCTCGCGGACCTGATCATCGCGGGCGGCGAAGCCCCGGCCCTGGTCACGGCGGCCGTGGTGCACGGCGAGCTGCTGGCCCTGCGTCCCTTCACCTCGCGCAACGGCCTGATCGCGCGGGCCGCCGAGCGGATCGTGCTGATCGGCAGTGGGCTCGACCCGAAGTCGATCTGCCCGGCCGAGGTCGGCCACGCGGAGCTGGGACGAGCGGCCTACGTCGCCGCCTTCGAGGGGTATCTGTCCGGCACCCCGGAGGGTGTGGGCGCCTGGATCGCGCACTGCGGGCGCGCGGTGGAGCTGGGGGTCCGGGAGTCGACGGCCGTCTGCGAGGCGCTGCAGCGCGGCGCGGCCTGAACGGTCCGCTCCGGCCCGGGACATGGGTTGCGGCGGTACCAAGGAGCGGTACCGCCGCTGGCACGTCTACCCAGTTACCAAGCGTCCTCGATATGTGCCCATCAGGCGGGGAACTTTGCCCGTCGCCTGGTGCGGCTGGCCCTTAATCGAAGGGTCGACGTCGCGTGGGTGCCAGGTTTCCGTACTCAGGTCCGTGGGGCCGTGATGCTCAACAGGTGATCCTCTCGGATGTCCTAGGTCTCGCGGGCCTGATTCCTTTCTACTCCTGTCCGGGAGGAAGCGAAAGTCCTGGCTCCGCTTCTTTGCTTTCGTCTCAAATCCGGGCAAAGCGATCGGCAAGTGCGGCTGCCTTGGCGGCCTTGGCGGCACCGGCCGCCTGAGCGAGTGCGGCCTGTCTGCGGCGGCTGGCGTACCAGACGAGGCCGGCGGTGGCGGCGGCCGCTCCCACGGCCGCCGCGGCGACCAGGGCCGGGCGGGGCGGCAGGCGGAACTCGGGCAGCCGCTGCTTGAGCCGGACCGGCTTGTCGAAGACGAGCACCGGCCAGTCCCGGGCGGTCGCCTCGCGCCGCAGGGTCCGGTCGGGATTCACGGCGTACGGGTGGCCGACCGACTCCAGCATCGGCAGGTCGGTCGCCGAGTCGCTGTAGGCGTAGCAGCGCGCGAGGTCGTAGCCCTCGGACTCCGCGAGCTCCCGGACCGCGTCGGCCTTGGTCGGGCCGTAGGCGTAGTACTCCACCTCGCCGGTGAAGCAGCCGTCCTCGCCGACGACCATCCGGGTGGCGACCACCCGGTCGGCGCCCAGCATCTCGCCGATCGGCTCGACCACCTCGGCGCCCGAGGTCGAGACGATCACGACATCGCGCCCGGCGGCGTGGTGGCCCTCGATGAGCGAGGCCGCCTCGTCGTAGATGATCGGGTCGATCAGATCGTGCAGGGTCTCGGCGACGAGCTCCTTCACCTGTGCGACGTTCCAGCCTTTGCAGAGCGCGGAAAGGTATTCGCGCATCCGCTCCATCTGGTCGTGGTCGGCTCCGCCCACCAGGAACACGAACTGGATGTACGCCGTCCGCAGCGCGGCCCGGCGACTGATCAGTCCGCCCCGGTAGAAGGACTTGCTGAAGGTCAGCGTCGAGGACTTCGCAATGACCGTCTTGTCCAGGTCAAAGAAGGCGGCCGCGCGCGGCATCGAGTGGTTTTCCACGAGCCCGAGCATAGGTGCCCGCCATTCGGCGTACGCTGGGGCGCGTGGGTTTGCCTGAGAAGGCTCTCGGGTACACCATGGAAGTCACGGATCGTTCGCGACCGTGCTAACCCGGACCGGCTCCTCCCCCCCCGAGTCGGCCGGAGAGACGACCCCCGCTCTCCCCCCCGGCGGGGGTCGTCGCATGTCCGGACACGTTTTCGTCCGATGTTCCACTACTTCCGCACCTCCCCTCGGCCTGTGTCCCGGCGAGGGCCGGGCGGGCATGCGCACCCTCATTTCGCTACTCAGCGTAGTCGCCGCGCTGCGCTCCGGGCAGTCCCGGTTCGGGTGGCGAAGTTATTCACAAGAGCCGGGTTATCCACAGTTCTCGAGCAAGATCCCCACGATTTCCGAGTCCGCGTCACGGTGATTCCGGTCGCGAAGTTCGCGGACCGCAGGAATCACGTGAGGGGTGTGTGCCGTGGAGGGATCGAAGGCTTCCGGAACGCCGGCGAGCAGGAGTGAGAGGGGAAGTGCGGGTGGCGGCGCGGTCCGGCCGCCCAGGCCGCTGATCGTGACCGAGGACCTCGCACTCCTCGACGACCTGCTGCGGCTGTGCGCCGCGGCGGGGGCCGAGGCGGAGGTGCACCACACCGTGCCCGAGCGAGGCGGCGGCTGGACCGATCCGCCGCTCGTCCTCGTCGGCGACGACGCCGCGGCCCGGTGCCGTGGGGCCACCCGCCGGCCGGGTGTGCTGCTCGTCGGCCGGGACCGCGACGACCAGGGCGTGTGGCGGCGCGCCGTCGAGCTGGGCGCGGACGACGTGCTGACCCTGCCCGGCGACGAGACCCGGCTCGTGGACCGGATCGCCGACGCGGCCGAGGGCGTCGGCAGGCAGGCGCTGACCGTCGGCGTCATCGGCGGACGCGGCGGCGCGGGCGCCTCGACCCTCGCCTGCGCCCTCGCGCTCGCCGCCGCGAGGGCCGGCCGGCGCACCCTGCTCGTCGACGGCGACCCGCTCGGCGGCGGACTCGACGTGCTGCTCGGCGGGGAGCGGGCCGAGGGGCGGCGCTGGCCCGACTTCGCCGCCTCGAAGGGGCGGGTGGCCGGCGGGGCCCTGGAGGAGTCGCTGCCCTCGGTGCGGGGGCTCCGGGTACTGAGCTGGGACCGGGGCGACTCGGTGGCCGTACCGCCCGCGGCCATGCGCGCGGTGCTCGCCGCGGCCCGCCGGCGCGGGGGAGTGGTCGTGGTCGACCTGCCCCGCCGGATCGACGGGGCGGTCGCCGAGGCCCTCGCTCAGCTCGACCTCGGACTGCTGCTGGTGCCCGGCGAGTTGCGGGCGGTCGCCGCCGCGCACCGGGTGGCCACGACGGTGGGGATGGTGCTGCGCGACCTGCGCGCGGTGGTCCGCGGGCCGTACGCGCCCGGGCTCGACGAGCGGTGGATCGCCGACGCCCTGCGGCTGCCCCTCGCCGGTGAACTCCCGTACGACCCTGGGCTTTCGGCGGCCCGGGACGGCGACCCGCCGCCCGGTGCCGACGCCCGGGGCGGGCTCGCTCGCTTCTGCACCGCGTTCTGGGAGCGGGTCCTCGTGCCGGAGCGGGCGGCATGAGCGGGGCGGGGCTGCTCGACGCCGTGCGGCAGCGGCTCGCCGAGAGCGGCGCCGAGCCGACCCCGGCGCGGGTCGCGGCGGCGCTGCGGGCCCAGGGGCGGCTGCTCGGTGACGCCGAAGTGCTCGGCGCGGCGGAGGAGTTGCGGAGCGAGCTGGTCGGCACGGGGCCGCTGGAGCCGCTGCTCGCCGACCCGCGCGTCACCGACGTGCTGGTCTCGGCGCCCGACCGGGTCTGGGTGGACCGGGGCGCGGGCCTGGAGGCGACGGGGGTGACCTTCCCGGACGCGGCGGCCGTACGGCGCCTCGCGCAGCGGCTCGCGGCGGTGGCCGGGCGCCGCCTCGACGACGCCAGGCCCTGGGTGGACGCCCGGCTGCCGGACGGCACCCGGATGCACGCCGTCCTGCCGCCGGTCGCGGTCGGTTCCACCTGTCTGTCGCTGCGGGTGGTGCGGCCGAGGGCCTTCTCCGTGGTGGAGCTCGCGGAGGCCGGCACGGTCCCGCCGGGCGGCGCGCCGCTGCTGCGGGCGCTGGTCGAGGCCCGGGTCTCCTTCCTGGTCAGCGGAGGCACCGGATCGGGCAAGACCACCCTGCTGTCCACGCTCCTCGGCCTGGTGGGCGACCGGGAGCGGATCGTCATCGCCGAGGACTCGGCCGAACTGCGCCCCGATCACCCGCACGTGGTGCGCCTGGAGGCCCGCCCGCCCAACCAGGAGGGCGCCGGGTCCGTGACCCTGCGGGACCTGGTGCGGCAGGCGCTGCGGATGCGGCCGGACCGGCTGGTGGTCGGTGAGGTCAGAGGCCCGGAAGCGGTCGACCTGCTGGCCGCCCTCAACACGGGCCACGAGGGCGGCTGCGGGACCGTCCACGCCAACACGGCGGCCGACGTCCCCGCCCGGCTGGAGGCCCTGGGCACGGCGGCGGGGCTCGACCGGGCCGCACTGCACAGCCAGTTGGGCGCCGGCCTCTCGGCGGTGCTGCACGTGGTGCGGGACCGGGCGGGGCAGCGGCGCATCGCCGAGGTCCACGTCCTCGCCCGGGACCGGGAGGGGCTGGTGGTGACCGTGCCCGCGCTGCGGTGGGCGGCGGACGGGTTCCAGCGGGAGCGGGGCTGGGAGCGGCTGCGGTCGCTGATCGGGGGAGCGATGACGGGCGAGGAGGTGCGGGGATGACGGGGATGACGGGGGTCGCGGTGGGGATCGCTGGGATCGGCGGCGGAGGGGCGGCGCAGGGGGCCGCGGTGCTCTGCGCGGGAGGTGCGCTGTGGTGGACGGCCGAGCGGGAGCGGGCGCTCCGCAGGGCACGGGTGGTCCTCGCGGTGCCGGGCGGCGGCACGGTGTCCTGGCCGGTGGCCTTCCGGCGGTGGCTGGACGCCGCCCGGGGGCGGCCGGAGTGGCTGAGTCTGCCCGTGGCGGCGGTTCTCGCCCTGATCGGGGCCTCGTTCCTGCCGCTGCTCGCGGGGGCTGCTGCGGTGCCGCTGGTGGGGTGCCGGCTGCGGGCGGCCCGGAGCAGGCGGGAGCGGGAGGCGCGCGGCGACGGAGTGGTGGCGCTGTGCGGGGCGGTCGCGGGTGAGCTGAGAGCCGGGTGGCAGCCCGCGCAGGCGCTCGCGTTCGCCGCCCGGACGACGGGGGCGCTCGGCGGGCAGGAGGCGGCGGTCCTGGCGGCGGCCCGGTTCGGCGGGGACGTGCCCGAGGCGCTGCGGCGGGCGGCGCGGCAGGACGGCGCCGAAGGGCTCGCCGGGACGGCGGCCTGCTGGCAGGTGGCGGTGGACGGCGGCGTGGGCCTGGCCGCCGGACTCGACCGCCTGGAGGCGGCGCTCCGGGCCCATCGGGACCAGCGGGAGCGGCTGCGCGCCCAGTTGGCCGGGGCGTGGGCGACGGTCGCGGTCCTCGCGGTGCTGCCGGTCGCCGGACTGGGCCTCGGGGCCGCGCTCGGCGCGCACCCGCTGCGGGTGCTGCTGCACACACCGGCCGGCCTCGGCTGTCTGGCCGTCGGTGGCGCTCTCGAAGCCGTGGGGCTGTGGTGGGCGGCCCGGATCGTGCGGCGAGGGGAGCGCCCGTGACGACGGTGCTGGTGGCGCTCTGCGCCATGTTGTGGGCGGCGGGTGCGGTGGCCGACCGGCGCCGCGAGGGGCGGCTGCGCCGCCGGATCGAGGGCCTGCTCGCGACGGAGCCGGCTCCGTCGCGGCCACCCCGGGCCTCCCTTACGCCCTGGCTGCGGGTCTGGGCCGTGCCCTGCGCGGCAGGTGTAGGCGGGTACGTGCTGGTCGGCGGGGTTGCCGGCCTGGCGACCGGGATCGGCGCGGCCTGGGTGGTGCGGTGGCTGCGGGCGAGGCGTCCGGCGGCCGCGACGCCGGAGGACGCGGAGGCCGTCCGTCAGCTCCCGCTGGCCGCAGACCTGTTGGCGGCCTGCGCCTCGGCCGGGGCGGGGCCCGGGGAGTCGGCGGAGGCGGTGGGGCGGTCGTTGGGCGGGCCGGTCGGCGAACGCCTGATCCGTACGGCGGCCGAGCTGCGGCTCGGCGGCGAACCGGCGGAGGTGTGGCGGAGGTTCGGCGCGATACCGGGCGCGGAGGGGCTGGCCAGATGCATGGAGCGGGCCGCCTCCTCCGGGGCTCCCGCGGCGGAGGCGGTGGCCCGGCACGCCGACGCCCTGAGGGCGGCCCGCGCCCGCGCGGCGGCGACCCGGGCGCAGCGGGCGCAGGTGCTGATCACCGCGCCGGTGGGCCTCTGCTTCCTGCCCGCCTTCCTGGCGGTGGGGGTGGCCCCGGTGGTCATCGGCCTGGCGACCGGGCTTCTGGGCGGCGGGTGAGCGGACGAGGGGACGGAACGCGATGAACGCGATGAACGCGATGAACGCGATGAACGCGATGAACGCGATGAAGGAGAAGGAGGCGCACGTGATGTGGACGGAGACGAAGACGATGACGGGGATGGCGACGAGGCGGGCGGTGGACCTGGTGAAGGTCGGCACGTTCAGGACGGTGCTGCACGGCTGGTGGCGGGTCAGGCGGGTGGCGGCGCGCAGGGACGCGGGCATGAGCACCACGGAGTACGCGATGGGCACGATCGCCGCGGCGGCGTTCGCGGCGGTGCTCTACAAGGTGCTCACCAGTGGGGCGGTCACGAAGGCGTTGGAATCGGTGATCGGGAAGGCCCTCGATGTGCCGTTCTGAGCGTCGTTCCGACCGGGGTTCGGTCACCGCCGAGACCGCGGTGGCACTGCCCGCCCTGGTGTTGTTCACGGCAGCCCTGCTGTGGGCCCTGGGGGCGGCCGGGGCGCAGATCCGATGCGTGGACGCGGCACGGGCCGGAGCGCGGGCGGTGGCCCGTTCGGAGCCGGTGGCGGCGGCGGAGGCGGCGGCGCGGGCAGCGGCCCCGGACGGCGCCAGGGTCACCGTGGCGCGGTCGGGCGAGCTGTGGCGGGTGACGGTGGAGGCGCCGGCGCCCGGTCCCGGCGGCCTGGGGCTGACGCTGCGGGCCGGTGCGGCGGCGCTCGCCGAGGACACGGTGGGGGTGGTGGCGCCGTGAGGGGCGGCGACCGGGGCGCGGCGACCGTATGGACGGCGTTCGCCGCCTGCGCCCTGTGCGTGGTGTTCGGCGCCGTGCTCGCACTGGGCCAGGCGGTGGCCGCGCGGCACCGCGCGGGCGGAGCGGCCGACCTGGCGGCCCTCGCGGCGGCCGACCGGGCACTGTGGGGGGAAGCGGACGCCTGCGCGGCCGCGGCGCGGGTGGCGGCCGCGCAGGGCGCCGCCGTGGTCCGGTGCCGGGTGCGCGAAGACATCGCGGACGTCACCGCCCGCGTGTCGCTCGGCCCCTGGTCCCCCGAGGTCACCTCCAGAGCCGGCCCACCGGGGCCGGCAGGCCTCCCGGGCCTCAGGGGGACGCCTCCGGGCCTCACGGGGGAGCCTCCCGGCCTCCCGGCGGGTCCTCCAGGCTTCACGGGGAAGCCTCAGGACCTCCCCGCAGGCCTCCCGGGCCTCCCTGGGACGCCTCCCGGCCCTACCGGGCCTGAGAGGCCCCCGGGCCCCGCTCCACCGGCGCCTCCGGGTCCCGGGCCTCCGCCGCCCCCAGCGCCCCGGGCGCCTCCGGGTCCTGGGCCTCCCGGGCCTCCCCCAGCGCGTCCTCCACCCCCTCCGCCCCCCTCAAAAGCTCCGTAAGCAGCCGGACCGCGCCTCGTTTGTGGAGGGGGTCGTTGCCGTTGCCGCATTTGGGGGACTGGATGCAGGACGGGCAGCCGGAGTCGCATTCGCAGGAGGCGATGGCTTCGCGGGTCGCGGTGAGCCAGGTGTGGGCGGTGTGGAAGGCGCGTTCGGCGAAGCCGGCGCCGCCGGGGTGGCCGTCGTAGACGAAGACGGTCGGCAGCAGGGTGTCGGGGTGGAGCGGGACGGAGACGCCGCCGATGTCCCAGCGGTCGCAGGTGGCGAAGAGCGGCAGCATGCCGATGGAGGCGTGTTCGGCGGCGTGCAGGGCGCCGCCGAGGATCTCCGGGTTGATCCGGGCCGCGTCGAGCTGGTCCTCGGTGACCGTCCACCACACGGCCCGGGTACGCAGGGTGCGGGGCGGCAGGTCCAGCTTGGTCTCGCCGAGGACCTCGCCGGTGATCAGGCGGCGGCGCAGGAAGGAGACGACCTGGTTGGTGACCTCGACGGAGCCGTAGCAGAGGCGGCCGGCTCCCCAGGGGATCTCGGTGTCGGTGGACAGGACGGAGACGGAGGTGGTGTCGCGGGCGGTGGTCGAGTAGGGCGGGTTCGCCTCTTCGACGAGGGCCACGGAGTCCTTCAGGTCGAGCTCGCGGACCAGGTAGGTGCGGCCCTGGTGGAGATGGACGGCGCCCTCGTGGACGGAGGCGTGGGAGGCGGCCTCGTCGACGGTGCCGAGCAGTCGGCCGGTGCCGGCCTCGACGATCCGTACGGGGCTGCCGCCGCCGCCCCGGATGTCGGTGAGGTCGGCGGCCCGTTCCCGGCGGGTCCAGTACCAGCCGGTGGAGCGGCGGCGCAGCAGGCCGGCCGACTCCAGTTGGGGGAGCAGTTCGGGTACGGCGGGGCCGAAGAGGGAGAGGTCGGAGTCGGTCAGGGGGAGTTCCGCGGCGGCGGCGCACAGATGGGGGGCGAGGACGTAGGGGTTGTCAGGGTCCAGGACCGTCGACTCCACCGGGCGCTGGAAGATCGCCTCCGGGTGGTGGACCAGGAAGGTGTCCAGTGGGTCGTCGCGGGCGACCAGGATGGCGAGTGAGCCCTCACCCGAGCGGCCGGCGCGGCCCGCCTGCTGCCACAGGGAGGCACGGGTGCCGGGGTAGCCGGAGATCAGGACGGCGTCCAGGCCGGACACGTCCACGCCGAGTTCCAGGGCGGTGGTGGCGGCGAGGCCGAGGAGTTCGCCCGAGTGCAGGGCGCGTTCCAGGGCGCGGCGCTCCTCGGGCAGATAGCCGCCCCGGTAGGCGGCGACCCGGCGGGCCAGGGAGCGGTCGACCTCGGCGAGGCGTTCCTGGGCGATCACCGAGATCAGCTCGGCGCCGCGCCGGGAGCGGACGAAGGCGACCGAGCGCACGCCCTGGACCGTGAGGTCGGTCAGCAGGTCGGCGGTCTCGGCGGTGGCGGTGCGGCGGACGGGGGCGCCGTGCTCGCCCTGGAGCTCGGTCAGCGGCGGCTCCCACAGGGCGAAGACCATCTCGCCGCGCGGGGAGGCGTCGTCGGAGACCTCGGTGACCGGCAGGCCGGTGAGGCGGGCGGCGGCGCGGGCCGGGTCGGCGGAGGTGGCCGAGGCGAGGAGGAAGACGGGGTCGGCGCCGTACCGGGCGCAGACGCGGCGCAGCCGGCGCAGCACCTGGGCGACGTGGGAGCCGAAGACGCCCCGGTAGGTGTGGCACTCGTCGATGACGACATAGCGCAGGGAGCGCAGGAAGGAGGACCACCTGGGGTGGGAGGGGAGTATGCCCCGGTGCAGCATGTCGGGGTTGGTGAGCACGTAGTTCGCGTACTGGCGGACCCACTCGCGCTCCTCGACCGGCGTGTCGCCGTCGTAGACGGCGGGCCGGATCCGGTTGCCGAGCGGCGCGGCGAGCTCGCGTACGGCGCGGCGCTGGTCGGCGGCGAGAGCCTTGGTGGGAGCCAGGTACAGGGCGGTGGTGCCGCGTCCGTTGGCGGCCTCGGCGCCGTCCAGGAGGGTGGACAGGACGGGAGTGAGGTAGGCGAGCGACTTGCCCGAGGCTGTTCCCGTGGCGATCACCACAGAAGTGCCGTCCAGGGCGTGCTCGGCGGCCTCGGCCTGGTGGGCCCAGGGGTGCTCGATCCCGGCGCTCTGGATGGCGCCGATCACCTCCGCGCGGATGCGGTGCGGCCAGACGGCATGACGGCCCTCCCGGGCGGGCAGATGCTCCGTATGGGTGATGCGCGCGGCCCGGCTCTCGCCTGTGGAGAGCCGGTCGAGGACCTGACCTGGAGAGGGGCGGTTGCCCGTCTCCCCGGCGGGTCGGCGGGGGCGGTGATTCTTGGCCATCGGCATCGAGTGTGTCACCGGCGTGACGGACAATGCTTCCAAGGCGTCGTGCATGGCAGTCGGTAAGTGATTGAATGCCATCGCGGCCGGCGTTCCGTCCTGTGACTCCGCACGGGGGTCTCGAGGGACGGCCGCTCGATAGCTAGGTGCTGGAGGACCCGTGGACCTGTCTCTGTCGACTCGCACTGTGCCCGGCCCGGCCGGCGACCGCACGGTCGTCGAGGTCGGTGGCGAGATTGATGTGTATACCGCGCCCAAGCTGCGCGAGCAGTTGGTCGAGTTGGTGAACGACGGCAGCTACCACCTGGTTGTCGACATGGAAGGCGTGGACTTCCTCGACTCGACCGGCCTCGGCGTGCTGGTGGGCGGTCTGAAGCGCGTGCGCGCGCATGAGGGGTCGCTGCGTCTCGTCTGCAACCAGGAGCGCATTCTGAAGATCTTCCGGATCACCGGACTCACCAAGGTGTTCCCGATCCACACGTCGGTCGAAGAGGCCGTCAACGCGGCCGACTGAGGCCGGCGCGACGACGCGTCGTTCCCGTGTAGCCGTCCAGGACCCCAGGGGGATCGCATGGCCACCGTTGAACTCCTCTTCAGCGCTCAGCCCGAGCACGTCCGCACGGCCCGTCTCGTGGCCGCCGCGGTCGCCCGCCGGGCCGGGGTCGACGAGGCGGTCCTCGACGAGGTCAGACTCGCCGTCGGCGAGGCGTGTTCCCGCGCGGTCGGGCTGCACCGGAGCAACGGTGTCACCACTCCCGTCCGGGTCGTGCTGACCGAGGAGGAGAAGACCTTCTCCATCGAGGTCGGCGACGAGGTGCCCGGCGCGGGCGTGGCGGCGGCCGACGCCGCCGGCGTGCCCGGGGCGAGGGACGCGGCCCCAGCCGAGGACTTCGACGACGCCGACGGCGAGGACGAGATGGGTCTCGCGGTGATCCGCGGGCTCGTCGACGACGTGGAGGTGAGCGCCGGCGAGGACGGCGGCACCATCCGCATGAGCTGGCCGGCCAACCCGGACGCCGCGTTCACCTGATCCGGCCGGAGCGCCAGGACCGGACGACCCCGGCCGACTCCGAGACCGAGACCGAGCCGAGAGGCCCTGCCCCGCAGGGCCTCTTCGCGTTTTCCGGAACGGAGAGCTCCCACACGTACTGCGGTCGCATTGCCGCATTCGGCGGTACTTGTGTGGTATTCGGGAATTATCGTTGCGGCTGTCCCTTTTCTTCGGGTTTCGCTCCTTAGAATCCGCCTGTCTTGACCTCGACCTCGCAACGTCAAGGAGGACGAATGGCGGGTCTTGCAGCCGCGGTGCTCACCCAGGAGAACCGCGTCATCGTGGGCGTCGTCGCGGCGGTCGCGGTCGCGGCGCTGGTCGTGGCCCGGCTCCTCGTCCGTCAGGTGCTGGCGGCCGGCGAGGGCACGGAATCCATGCGGAAGATCGCGGCCGCCGTGCAGGAGGGCGCCAACGCCTATCTCGCCCGGCAGCTGCGCACCATCGGAATCTTCGCCGTCGTCGTGTTCTTCCTGCTCTTTCTGCTGCCCGCCGACACCTGGTCGCAGCGGGCCGGACGCTCTCTGTTCTTCCTGGTGGGCGCGCTTTTCTCGGCGCTCACCGGATATCTCGGCATGCGGCTCGCCGTGCGCGCGAACGTGCGGGTCGCGGCGGCGGCCAGGGAGGCCACGCCCGCCCCGGGCGAACCGGAGAAGGACCTGACGGATGTCGCCCACCGGGCGATGAAGATCGCGTTTCGTACGGGTGGCGTGGTCGGCATGTGCACCGTCGGCCTCGGTCTGCTCGGTGCCTCCTGTGTCGTGCTCGTCTACGCCGCCGACGCGCCCAAGGTGCTGGAGGGCTTCGGCCTCGGGGCCGCGCTCATCGCGATGTTCATGAGGGTGGGCGGCGGCATCTTCACCAAGGCCGCCGACGTCGGCGCCGACCTCGTCGGCAAGGTCGAGCAGGGCATCCCCGAGGACGACCCGCGCAACGCCGCCACCATCGCCGACAACGTGGGCGACAACGTCGGCGACTGCGCGGGCATGGCGGCCGACCTCTTCGAGTCGTACGCCGTGACGCTCGTCGCCGCCCTGATCCTCGGCAAGGCCGCCTTCGGTGACCTGGGCCTCACCTTCCCGCTGATGGTGCCCGCGATCGGCGTCGTGACGGCGATGATCGGCATCTTCGCCGTCGCCCCGCGGCGCAGCGACCGCAGCGGCATGACCGCGATCAACCGCGGCTTCTTCCTCTCCGCGCTGATCTCGCTCGCCCTGGTCGCCGTCACCGCCTTCGTCTACCTGCCGTCCTCCTACGCCGACCTCCAGGGCGTCACCGACCCCGGCATCCCCACCCACGGCGGCGACCCGCGGGTCCTCGCCCTCGTCGCGGTCGCCATCGGGATCGTGCTGGCGGCGCTGATCCAGCAGCTCACCGGCTACTTCACCGAGACCCGCCGGCGCCCGGTCAGGGACGTCGGGAAGTCCTCGCTGACCGGCCCCGCCACCGTCGTCCTGGCCGGTGTCTCCCTCGGCCTGGAGTCCGCCGTCTACACGGCGCTGCTGATCGGCCTGGCCGTCTACGGGGCGTTCCTGCTCGGCGGCGCCTCGATCACGCTGGCGCTGTTCGCCATCGCCCTCGCGGGCACCGGGCTGCTCACCACGGTCGGCGTGATCGTGGCTATGGACACCTTCGGGCCGGTCTCCGACAACGCCCAGGGCATCGCCGAGATGTCCGGCGACGTCCAGGGCGCCGGGGCGCAGGTGCTCACCGAGCTCGACGCCGTCGGCAACACCACCAAGGCGATCACCAAGGGCATCGCCATCGCCACCGCCGTCCTGGCCGCGGCGGCGCTCTTCGGCTCCTACCGCGACGCCATCGCCACCTCGGTCGCCGAAGTGGGCGCGAAGGCCTCCGAGACGAACCTGTCGATGGACATCTCCCAGCCCAACAACCTGTTCGGGATGGTGCTCGGCGCCGCCGTCGTCTTCCTGTTCTCCGGGCTCGCCATCAACGCCGTGTCCCGGTCGGCCGGCGCGGTGGTCTTCGAGGTGCGGCGGCAGTTCCGCGAACACCCCGGGATCATGAACTACACGGAGCAGCCCGAGTACGGACGGGTCGTCGACATCTGCACCAAGGACGCGCTGCGCGAACTCGCCACGCCCGGACTGCTCGCCGTCCTCGCGCCGATCGCGGTCGGCTTCTCGCTCGGGGTCGGGGCGCTCGGCTCGTACCTCGCCGGGGCCATCGCGACCGGCTCGCTGATGGCCGTCTTCCTCGCCAACTCCGGTGGCGCCTGGGACAACGCGAAGAAGCTGGTCGAGGACGGCCACCACGGCGGCAAGGGCAGCGCGGCCCACGCGGCGACGGTCATCGGGGACACGGTCGGCGACCCGTTCAAGGACACCGCGGGTCCGGCGATCAACCCGCTGCTGAAGGTGATGAACCTGGTCGCGCTGCTGATCGCGCCCGCGGTGGTGCAGTTCAGCTACGGGGACGACGCCAACGGCGGGCTGCGGGCGCTGGTCGCCGTCCTCGCGCTGGCGGTCGTGGTGGGCGCGGTCCGGGTCTCCAAGCGGCGTTCGGTGGTGGTGGACGACGGCTCGGCGGAGCGGAACGGTTCCTCGCGGGACGCCACGGTGATCCCGTGAGCCCGTGAGCCGGCAGGTGTGCCGCGCGACGCGCCCGGCGTGCCCGACGCGCCCGCTCTTTCCGGCGCCCCCGCCGTGAGACGCGTAACACATCGTCAAAGCAGGCGCGGATGACACCTTCTGACGTGACGTCCGCCCCTGCCTCCTTGGTGCAAACGGCTGCAATGTCGGATGAATCGGTCCCACGATCGGTGGATGTCATCCGTACGGCGTGTATGTTCCGGGGCCGAGAGCCTTGGAAGGGACCGATCCGGTGAACAAGAATCTTGCGGCCGCGCTGTCCGGCTGCGCGGTACTGGTGCTCGCGCTGTCGGGGTGCAGCAGTGACGACAAGGGCGCCAAGGTGAACGACTGGGCGAAGACGTTCTGCGACCAGGCGCAGCCCCAGATCCAGAAGCGGGCCGCCGCGAACCAGCTGATCATCTCGACGGCGGCGGACAGCAAGCCCGAGACGATCAAGGCCGCCGACTCGAAGGCCTTCGCCGACATCGCCGCCGCCGACCGCGCCCTCGCCAAGGCCGTCGAGAGCGCGGGAGCGCCGCCCGTCGACAACGGCGAGAAGATCCAGCAGGACGCGATCAAGCAGTTCAACGCCACGGCCGTGGCGTACGAGGGCCTGAAGAAGCAGGTCGACGCGCTGGACACGACGAACCAGCAGAAGTTCGCGGACGGCCTCAAGGCCGTCTCCGAGGGCCTGGGCAAGATCCAGAACATGGACCAGGACGCCGTCGCCAAGCTGCAGGCCGGCGAACTCGGCGCGGCCATGGCCAAGCAGCCCGGCTGCCAGACCCCCTCGGCCTCCCCCAAGGCGGGCGCCCCGAAGGCGGGCTCCACCCCGGTCACCAAGTCGACCGCCTCGGCCAAGCCGTAGGTCTCCGGGGCATCGAAGGGCCGGTCGGGCGCAGACGCCCGACCGGCCCGCGCTCTGTCGGTGGCGGCCGTTGTCGGTGGCGCCCGTCACAATGGGGCACGTGAGTACGACCAGCACGACCCCCAGCCTCCCGGTGCCCACGCACGCCGTCCGACTGCGTGAGGCACTGCTCGCCGCCGACTTCACCGCCGACGGTCTGCTCGACCTGCTCGGCGCCCAGGCCTACGCCGCGCTCGCCCGCAGCGAGACCGTGCCCGCCCTCCGGGCGACCCGCGGGGACTCCCCGCTGGAGACCCTCGTCCGGCTCTTCCTGCTCCAGCGGGCCGTGGAGCACGAGCGGGCCGCGGCCGCGCTGCCCCTGGAGGAGGCGCTCGCCGACGGCTGGGTCGTCCGGGAGGACGACACCGTGCTCGCCACCGTGGACGTACGGCCGTACGGCGGGCCGGACGGCGAGGACTGGTTCATCGTCTCCGACCTCGGCTGCGCGGTCGGCGGGGCCGGTGGCATCGGCACGAAGGACGAAGGGGTCGTCCTCGGTGTCGGCGGGGCCTCCACCACCCTCGCCGGGATCACCGTCCGCACCCCCGTCGCCGCCGCCCTCGACCTCGGCACGGGCTCCGGCATCCAGGCGCTGCACGCCGCGCAGCACGCCACCCTGGTCACCGCGACCGATCTCAACCCGCGGGCCCTCGACTTCACCCGGCTCACCCTCGCCCTCTCCGGGGCCCGGGGCGCGGAGCTGCTGCCCGGTTCGCTCTTCGAGCCGGTCGACGGCGACACGTACGACCTGATCGTCTCCAACCCGCCGTTCGTGATCTCCCCGGGCGCCGGGCTCACCTACCGGGACGGCGGCATGGGCGGCGACGACCTGTGCCGCACGCTCGTGCAGGAGGCCGGGGAGCGGCTCAACGACGGCGGATACGCCCAGTTCCTCGCCAACTGGCAGCACGTCGAGGGCGAGGAGTGGCAGGACCGGCTGCGCTCCTGGGTGCCGCGCGGCTGCGACGCCTGGATCGTGCAGCGCGAGGTCCAGGACGTCACCCAGTACACCGAGCTGTGGCTGCGCGACAGCGGCGACCACCGGGGCGACCAGGCCGAGTACCGGCTGGCGTACGGGCGGTGGCTGGACGAGTTCGAGGCGCGCAAGACCAAGGCGATCGGCTTCGGCTGGATCACCCTGCGCAAGAGCGCGGCCGTCGCCTCCGGCGCGGTCGAGCCGTCGCTCGTCATCGAGGAGTGGCCGCACCCCGTCGAGCAGCCCCTCGGCGACACCGTCCGGGCCCACTTCGAACGCCAGGACTACCTGCGCGGACGGGACGACGCGGCCCTGCTCGCCGACCGCTTCACCCTCGCGCCCGAGGTCGTCCAGGAGCAGGTCGGCCTGCCCGGCGCCGAGGACCCCGAGCACGTACTGCTGCGGCAGAACCGGGGGATGCGCCGGGCCACCCGGGTGGACCACGTGGCGGCCGGCTTCGCGGGCGTCTGCGACGGCACGCTCAGCGCCGGACGGATCCTCGACGCCATCGGCCAGCTCACCGGCGAGGACCCGGTCGTGCTGCGGGACCGCACCCCGCAGGCGATCCGGCTGCTCGTGGAGGAGGGCTTCCTGCTGCCGGTGACCGGACAGGAGTGAGGGGCCGCCGCCTGATGAGGTGACGAAGAAGGCCGGAACGACAGGGGAGTACCGGCCATCCTCGTGAAACCGTTCATCGCCCTCCGCGTCGTTCACCGCGAATTCGCTCCGCTGACGCCGGGAGGTGCCAGCCTCGGCTCCGGCAGCCGGAGACGGCACGGTGACGGAACGGGGTACGGGCATGGAGAGCGGGCCGGCGATCTTCGCGGGAGGGGCGTTCACGCTGTTCGGGGCCGCACTGCTGGTGTGGACGGGGGTCCGGGTGGCGCAGGGCGAGCCCGTCGCGCTCGGCGTCGCGCCGCGGCCCGCCGCCGTCCTCGCGGGCCTCTCCGGCGCGGCCTTCCTCCTTCTCGGGATCTGGTGCTTCGGGCGTCCCTGAGGACCGGCCGGGCGGAGCCCCGCCCCGCCGGTCCGGCAGTCCGGGCGGCAGGAAGGGCAGGAGTCGGGTTACCGTTCGAGTGGCCGTTGCGGGCTTTCGCCGTTTGACACGGGGGCGGGTTGTACCGTCACACTCCGCAGCGACGGCAGTGCACCGTATGTGCCGCTGCCGTGCGTGCCAGCACCGTACGTACGCAGTGCGTGCCGGAGAGCGTCGACCGGAGAGAAGAGCGAAGTTGTCCCCGACCAGCGAGACCGCACAGGGCGGCCGCCGACTCGTCATCGTCGAGTCGCCTGCCAAGGCGAAGACGATCAAGGGCTACCTCGGCCCCGGCTACGTCGTCGAGGCGAGCGTCGGGCACATCCGCGACCTCCCGAGCGGCGCCGCCGAGGTGCCCGAGAAGTACACCGGCGAGGTGCGCCGCCTCGGCGTCGACGTCGACCATGACTTCCAGCCCATCTATGTCGTCAACGCCGACAAGAAGGCCCAGGTCAGGAAGCTCAAGGAGCTGCTCGCCGAGTCCGACGAGCTCTTCCTCGCCACCGATGAGGACCGCGAGGGCGAGGCCATCGCGTGGCACCTCCAGGAAGTCCTGAAGCCCAAGGTCCCGGTCCACCGGATGGTCTTCCACGAGATCACCAAGGACGCGATCCAGGCCGCCGTCGCCAACCCGCGCGAGCTGAACAAGCGCATGGTCGACGCCCAGGAGACCCGCCGCATCCTCGACCGCCTGTACGGCTACGAGGTCTCGCCGGTCCTGTGGAAGAAGGTCATGCGGGGCCTGTCCGCCGGCCGTGTCCAGTCCGTCGCGACCCGGCTCGTCGTCGAGCGCGAGCGCGAGCGGATCGCCTTCCGCTCGGCCGAGTACTGGGACCTCACCGGCACCTTCTCCACCGGTCGCGCCGGTGACCCCTCCGACCCGTCCTCGCTGGTCGCGCGCCTCGCGTCGGTCGACGGACGGCGGGTCGCGCAGGGCCGTGACTTCGGCGCCGACGGGCGGCTGAAGAGCGACACCGTGCTCCACCTCGACGAGGCGAACGCCCGCGCGCTCGCCGCCGCCCTCGCCGACACCCGCTTCGCGGTCCGCTCGGTCGAGTCGAAGCCGTACCGCCGCTCCCCGTACGCCCCCTTCCGCACCACGACCCTCCAGCAGGAGGCGAGCCGGAAGCTGGGCTTCGGCGCGAAGGCGACCATGCAGGTGGCGCAGAAGCTGTACGAGAACGGCTTCATCACCTACATGCGTACGGACTCCACGATCCTGTCCGACACGGCCGTCGGCGCCGCCCGCGCCCAGGTCACGCAGCTCTACGGCGCCGACTACCTGCCGGAGAAGCCGCGCGTCTACGCCGGCAAGGTCAAGAACGCGCAGGAGGCGCACGAGGCGATTCGTCCTTCGGGTGATCGTTTCCGCACCCCGGCGGAGACCGGCCTGACCGGCGACCAGTTCCGGCTCTACGAGCTCATCTGGAAGCGGACCGTCGCCTCCCAGATGAAGGACGCGACCGGCAACTCCGTCACCGTGAAGATCGGCGGCACCGCCGCCGACGGCCGGGACGCCGAGTTCTCCGCCTCCGGCAAGACGATCACCTTCCACGGCTTCATGAAGGCGTACGTGGAGGGGGCCGACGACCCGAACGCCGAGCTCGACGACCGCGAGCGGCGCCTGCCGCAGGTCGCCGAGGGCGACGCGCTGGCCGCCGAGGAGATCACCGCGGACGGCCACGCGACCAAGCCGCCGGCCCGCTACACCGAGGCCAGCCTGGTCAAGGAGCTGGAAGAGCGCGAGATCGGCCGCCCGTCGACGTACGCCTCGATCATCGGCACCATCCTCGACCGCGGCTACGTCTTCAAGAAGGGGACGGCGCTCGTGCCGTCGTTCCTCTCCTTCGCCGTCGTCAACCTCCTGGAGAAGCACTTCGGGCGGCTCGTCGACTACGACTTCACCGCCCGCATGGAGGACGACCTCGACCGCATCGCGCGCGGCGAGGCCCAGGCCGTGCCGTGGCTGAAGCGTTTCTACTTCGGCGAGGGCGGCGGCGAGGGCTCCGGAGCCGCCGACGCCGGCAACGGCGACGGCGACCACCTCGGCGGACTGAAGGAGCTGGTCACCGACCTCGGCGCCATCGACGCCCGGGAGATCTCCTCCTTCCCCGTCGGCGACGGCATCGTGCTGCGCGTCGGCCGCTACGGCCCCTACGTCGAGCGCGGCGAGAAGGACGCGGAGGGCCACCAGCGCGCCGACGTCCCCGAGGACCTCGCGCCCGACGAGCTCACCGTCGCCTACGCGGAGGAGCTGCTCGCCAAGCCGAGCGGCGACTTCGAGCTGGGCGCGGACCCCGTCAGCGGCAACCAGATCGTCGCCCGGGACGGCCGCTACGGCCCGTACGTCACCGAGATCCTGCCCGAGAACACCCCGAAGACCGGCAAGAACGCGGTCAAGCCGCGTACCGCCTCGCTCTTCAAGACGATGTCCGTCGACACGGTGACGCTGGACGAGGCGCTCAAGCTGATGTCGCTGCCGCGCGTCGTCGGCGCCGACGCCGAGGGCGTCGAGATCACGGCGCAGAACGGCCGCTACGGCCCGTACCTGAAGAAGGGCACGGACTCGCGGTCGCTCACCGACGAGGAGCAGCTGTTCACGATCACGCTGGAGGAGGCGCTGGCGATCTACGCCCAGCCCAAGCAGCGTGGCCGGGCCGCCGCCAAGCCCCCGCTGAAGGAGCTCGGCACCGACCCCGTCAGCGAGAAGCCCGTGGTCGTCAAGGACGGGCGCTTCGGCCCGTACGTGACGGACGGCGAGACCAACGCGACCCTGCGCACCGGCGACAGCGTCGAGGAGATCACGCCCGAGCGCGGCTACGAGCTGCTGGCCGAGAAGCGGGCCAAGGGCCCGGCGAAGAAGGCGGCCAAGAAGGCGCCCGCGAAGAAGGCCACGGCGAAGAAGACGGCCGCGAAGAAGACCACCGCGACCAAGACGGCCGCGGCGAAGAAGACGGCGGCCAAGAAGACGACGACGGCCAAGAAGACGACGACGGCCAAGACGGCGACGGCGGCGAAGACCGCGGCGGCGAAGAAGACGGCGGCCGCGGAGTCGGAGTGATTCCGGTCGGAGTGACTCTGCTCGGAGTGACTCTCCTGACATGACGGGGAGGGCAGGGGCCGTGGCCCCCGCCCTCCCCGTCCGTTTGTTCGGGCGAAGGCCGCGGGGAGCAAGAGCGTCCGGATAGGGTGGACGGATGACGCGAGCAGAGCAGCCAGACACCGACGCCGCACTCGTCGCCGATTCCCGAGAGCGTGCCGTACGGGCCCTGCTGCGCCATCAGCCGCTGCGGCGCCTGTGGAGCGCCCAGGCGATCGGTGGCACGGGCGACGCGCTCGCCCTCCTCGTCCTCATCGTGCTCGGGCTCCAGGCGGCCGTGGCCGACGGGGCCCTCGGCGGGGGCTACCGGGGCGCGGCGTTCGCCGTGGCCGCCGTCATCGGTACGCGGATCCTCGCCGCGATCCTCTTCGGCGCCGTCCTGCTCGGCCCGCTCACCGCGCTGACCTCGCCCGACGGCCCGCTCGACCGCCGCTGGACCATGATCGGCGCCGACGGACTGCGGCTCGCGCTGCTCGTCGTCGCCCCGCTGTGGATCGACTGGACCCCCGACAAGGCGCTCTGGTTCCTGCTCGGCACCGTCTTCGTCACCGGAGCGGCCGAACGCCTGTGGACGATCGCCAAGGAGGGCGCGGCCCCCGCGCTGCTGCCCGCCCCGCCGATCGAAGGCGCCGCCGTCCGGCCGCTCCCGGACCACCTGGGCGCGCTGCGCACGCTCAGCCTGCGCACCTCGTTCCTCACGGTGCCCGCCGCGGCCGGCGTCCTGCTTCTCGCGACCCTCGTCGGCAACCTGCTCGGCAGCGGCATCGACTGGTTCTCGCTGCACCAGGCGGCCCTCGGCTCGTACGTCGCCGCCGGGCTCTTCGCCGCCTCCCTCTCCGTCCTGGCCCCGCTCACGCTGCCCGGCGGCCAGACCCCGCGGCCCCGCTCGCCCCTGGAGGGCCTGCGGCTCCCCGCCGACAAGGGTCGCACCGGCGCGCTCCCGCTCTTCGTGCTCGCCTGCGGCACCGTCGCGGGCGCCATCGCCGCCGCGGCGGCCGTCGCCGTGCTGCACGCCTACGACCTGGGCGGCGGGCCCGTCACGTACGCCCTGCTGGTCCTCGCGCTCAGCGGCGCCACCGCCGTCGGCATCCGTACGGCCGGCTCGGTCCTCACCGTGCTCTCCCGGCGCCGCCTGCTCGCCCTCGCCGTCGCCGTCACCGGTGTCGCGCTGCTCGCGATGGGCCTGGTGCCGGACACGGCGACCGTGCTGGCGCTGGCCGCCCTCGCCGGGTACGCCGCCGGTGTCGCCGCCCGCACCGGGCACAGCCTCGTCGACCAGGAGACCGAGGAGGCCCGCAGGCCGCGTGTCACCGAGCACCTCCAGGCCGTCGCCCGGGTCGCCATCGGCGCGGGCGCGCTCGTCGCCCCGCTGGTCGCCGCCGCGATCGGACCGCACCGGCTCGCCTCCGGCGGCTTCGTCTTCGCCCACGGGGGCGCCGCCTTCACCCTGATGCTGGCCGGCGCGCTGCTGCTGCCCGTCGCCGCCGTCGTCCTCGCCAAGACCGACGACCGGGCGGGCGTCCCGCTCCGCCGCGACCTCGGCGACGCGCTGCGCGGCGCCGACCCGGCCCAGGCGCCCTCGCCGACCGGCTTCTTCATCGCCCTGGAGGGCGGCGACGGCGCCGGCAAGTCCACCCAGGTCGAGGCGCTCGCCGAGTGGATCAGGGCCAAGGGCCACGAGGTCGTCGTCACCCGCGAGCCCGGCGCCACCCCGATCGGCAAGCGGCTCCGCTCGATCCTGCTCGACGTCTCCAGCGCCGGCCTTTCCAACCGCGCCGAGGCGCTGCTGTACGCAGCCGATCGCGCCGAGCACGTCGACTCGCTGGTCCGGCCCGCCCTGGAACGCGGCGCCGTCGTCATCACCGACCGCTACATCGACTCCTCGGTGGCCTACCAGGGCGCGGGCCGCGACCTGTCGCCGACCGAGATCGCCCACATCAACCGCTGGGCCACCGGCGGGCTCGTCCCGCACCTCACCGTGCTCCTCGACGTCTCCCCGGAGACCGCCCGCGAGCGCTTCACCGAGGCGCCGGACCGGCTGGAGTCCGAGCCGCCGGAGTTCCACGCGCGCGTACGGGCCGGGTTCCTGGCCCTCGCCGCCGGTGACCCCGGCCGCTACCTCGTCGTCGACGCCGGCCAGGAGCCGGAGGCCGTCACCACCGTCGTACGCCACCGGCTCGACCGCGTGCTGCCGCTCTCCGAAGCCGAGGTGAAGGCCCAGGAGGAGGCGCGCCGCAAGGCCGAGGAGGACGCCAGGCGCCGCGCCGAGGAGGAGGCCGCCCGCAAGGCCGAGGAGGAGCGCCTGGAGCGCGAGCGCCAGGAGCAGCTCGCGAAGCTGCGCGCCGAGGAGGAGGCCCGCCGCAAGGCCGAGGAGGAAGAGGCCCGCCGCCTGGAGGCCGAGCGCCAGGCGGAGGAGGCCCGGCAGCGTGCCGAGGAGGCCCGGATCGCGGCCGAGGAGGAGCGCAGGCGACGCGAGGCCGAGGAGAAGGCCCGCCTCGAAGAGGAGGAGCGGCGCCGCAAGCAGGCCGAGGAGGAGGCCCGGCTGCGCGCCGAGGCCGAGGAGCGCCGCCTGGAGAAGCAGCGCAAGGCCGAGCAGGCCCTGCTCCGCGCGGAGGAGGCCCGCCTCTTGGCGGAGGCCGCTGCCGCGAAGGCGGCGGAGGACACTGCCCGGAGGGCGGCGGAGGAGGCTGCCCGCAGGGCGGCGGAGGACTCCGCCCGCAAGGCCGCCGAGGAGGCCGCAGCGGCTGCGCTGGCGGCCGAGGCCCAGCGGAAGGCGGCTGCGGACCGCGCGGCGGCGGAGAAGCGTGCCGCCGAGCAGGCGGAGGCGACGGCTGCCGCGGAGGCGGCGAAGGCCAGGCAGGCTGCTCAGTCCGGGAAGTCCGCGACATCCACGAAGTCCTCGAAGTCCGTGGAGGAGTCGGCGAACGAGATCACCGTCGCCACGCCGATCGTGAAGCCGGACGAGCGGCTGGCCGGGGCGGCAGGATCGACCGTGCCGCCCGTCTCGCCCAACGAGGTCACCGTCCCCACGCCCATCGTGCGGCTCGACGACGAGACCACGGTGCTGCCCCGGATCCGGGACACGCGGGACACGCGGGACGCCGGTGGCGACAGCGAGGCCGAGCGGACGGCAGTGCTGCCGACCGTGAGCGACGCTGCCCCCGCCGACCGGGTCCCGCAGGACTTCTTCCGGGACGGCGCCGGGACCGCCCCGGAGGGCGCGAACGAGCGCACCCGCGAACTGCCCCAGCTCGACGAGAACGGGCAGCCCAAGCGGCGCTCCGACTGGGCCGAGGAGACCCCGCTCGACGACCTCCCGACCCTCGCGGACGAGCTGTTCGGCCCGCACGACGGCGAGGACGGCGAGGGCAAGGGGCGCCGAGGGCGCCGCTGAGCTGCTCGGCGCGGGCGGCGGCGTCGTCGCCGCGCTCCCGCCGGCCGCGTTCGGCCGGGCGCTGACCGGCGGGCCTACCTGCCGCCGGTGCGGGCCGCGCTGATCGCGGGGACGGTGATCCCCACGACGTACACGGGGAGGGTGCTCCTCAGCCCCCTCCGGTCACGCGTCGAGGTACGCCAGGACGGCGAGGACCCGGCGGTGGCCGCTGTCGCTCGGGGGCAGGTCCAGTTTCGCGAAGACGTTGCCGACGTGCTTGTGGACGGACCGCTCGGTCACCACCATCGAGCGGGCGATCGTCGCGTTGTCGTGGCCCTGGGCCATCAGCGCGAGGCACTCGCGTTCGCGCGGGGTCAGCGAGTCCAGCGGGTCGTCGCGGCGCCGGGCCATCAGTTCGGTGACGACCTCGGGGTCGAGGGCCGTCCCGCCCGCGGCCACCCGGTCCAGCGCGTCGAGGAACTCGTCCACCCGGCCGACCCGGTCCTTCAGCAGATAGCCGACGCCCCGCGCACCGGCGCCGAGCAGCTCGGCGGCGTAGGTCTCCTCCACGTACTGCGACAGGACGAGGACGGGCAGGTCCGGGAGTTCGGCGCGGGCGGCGAGCGCCGCGCGCAGGCCCTCGTCGCGGAAGCCGGGCGGGAGACGGACGTCGAGGACGGCGACGTCGGGCCGCTGCTCAAGCAGCAGCGGAAGGATCTCGGGGCCGGTCGCCGCCACCCCCGCCACCTCGTGTCCCGCCGAGGTCAGCAGGAGGACGAGCCCCTCCCGGAGGAGGGCGTTGTCCTCGGCTATCACCACACGCACGGAAGCTCCACTTCGATCAGGGTCGGGCCCCCGACGGGGCTGGTCAGACGGACGGTCCCGTCGAGCGCGGCGACCCGGCGCCGCAGCCCGAGCAGCCCGGAACCCGCGCTCTCGCGGGCCTCGGCGCCGCCGCGCCCCTCGTCCCGTACGGCGGCACGCAGACCCGTGGGGGTGCGGGCGAGCAGGACGGAGGCGTGGGTGGCGCCGCTGTGCTTCGCGGCGTTGGTGAGGGCCTCGGCGACGGCGAAGTAGGCGGCGGCCTCGACGGCGGCGGGGGCGCGGGGGGTGTCGGGGGCGCGGGAGGTGTCGGGGGCGCGGGACGTGTCGCGGGCGCGGGACGTGTCGGGCGCGCCGCCGTTCGGTGGCTCCGGAGAGTCGGCCGTTCCGGTCACCGTCACCTCGACCTTCAGGCCGCTGCTCGCCGCGAGGGCGCGGACGGCGCCGGTCAGGCCGCGGTCGGTGAGGATCGGCGGGTGGATGCCCCGTACCACGTGCCGCAGTTCGGCCAGCGCCTCCTCGGCCTGGTCCTGGGCGTCGTCGAGCAGCTTGCGGGCGGTGGCCGGGTCGGAGTCGTACGCCCGGCGGGCGAGCCCGATGCGCATGGAGAGCGCCACGAGCCGGGCCTGGGCGCCGTCGTGCAGGTCGCGTTCGATGCGGCGCAGTTCCGCGCCGTGCGCGGCGACCGCGCCCGCCCGGGTCGCGGTCAGTTGCTCGATACGGGCGGCCAGCGCGGCGTCCCGGGCGGTGGAGGGCCCGGGGGTGAGCAGGCTCCGCGACCAGTCGGCCTCCAGGTCGGCGAGCCGGCCGATCAGCGGCAGCAGGACCGGGCGGCGGCCCGCGACCCCGGCCCAGACGCCGTCGACGAGCAGGGCCGGGGCCCACAGCACGAGCGCGCCGTACATCAGGACCATGCCGTACAGGAGCTGCGCCACCATCCAGCGCAGGTCCCCGAGGGTGGACGGGTCGGCGACGGCCGTGCGCACCCGCTCGGGGAGGGCGCCTTCGAGCGGCAGGTACGCCTCCGGGACCGGCGCCCCGGAGCGTGCGGCGGTGCGGCGGCGCTCCCAGCCGGCGAGGCGGCGCAGCAGCAGGACGCTCTCCGGGAGCACGCCGGCGCCGATGGCGGTGAGGGTGAGGAAGCCGGTGAAGAGGACGACGCCGATCATCAGGTAGCAGAGGAGGGAGACGGCCGCCCCGAGGAGGAGGTGGAGCGTCGCCCTCGCCGCTTCCTTGATCTCGTCGCGCATGGGATCAGGCTAGGCGACGGGCGGGGGCGGGTCGGGCCGGTGGAGCGGGCTCCACCATGGGTCCGGGTGCGGGTACCGCTGTGGGGGCGGGTGGGGGAGGGGGAGCATCGAAGACGTACGGGTGGGGGCTCCCCGCCCTCCCCATCGTCCTTCCCTCGGAGGTTCCCCATGAGGCCCCTGCTCTGGCTCCTGCTCGCCGTCGCCGTCGTCGCCAACGTCTTCCTCTCCACCTTCTCCGGCTACACCGGGGGCACCCGGATCCTCGCCAGTGTCGGCACGGGCGTCGTCACCCTCGGGGCGGGCGCCGGCCTGTGGCTGACCCGTGGGCGGGCCGCGGGCCGGGTGTGACGGCAGACGGGACTGTCGGTGCCGTGCCCCACAATGGGAGGCGTACGCGAGGAGGGGCTGAGGAGGGGCTGCAGACATGGCCGTATGGGACGACCTGGTGGGACAGGCGCGCGTGGAGGAGCAGCTCGCGGCCGCCGCGCGGGACGCCGACGCGCTCGTGACCGCCCAGGCCGCCGGCGAGCCCGCTCCCGACGCGTCGAAGATGACGCACGCCTGGCTGTTCACGGGCCCGCCGGGATCCGGCAGGGACACGGCGGCCCGGGCGTTCGCGGCGGCGCTGCAGTGCGTGAGCCCGGACCGGGCGCTGGGCGGGGCGCCGGGCTGCGGCTTCTGCGACGGCTGCCACACGGCCCTGATCGGCACCCACGCCGATGTGGAGGTGGTCCGTACGGATCTGCTCTCCATCGGTGTGAAGGAGACGCGTGACCTGGTCCGGCGCGCCCAGCTGTCGCCGGCGGGCCGGCGCTGGCAGGTCATCGTGCTCGAGGACGCGGACCGGCTGACCGAGGGCGCGGCCAACGTGCTCCTGAAGGCGGTCGAGGAGCCCGCGCCGCGTACGGTCTGGATGCTGTGCGCGCCGTCCCTGGAGGACGTGCTGCCGACGATCCGTTCCCGTTGCCGGCACCTGACGCTGAGCACGCCTTCGGTGCGGGCGGTCGCCGATCTGCTGATCCGCAGGGACGGCATCGAGCCGGAGGTGGCGCAGGCCGCGGCGCGGGCCACCCAGGGGCACATCGACCGGGCCCGGCGGCTCGCCACCGACGAGCGGGCCCGCGCCCGCCGCGCGGTGGTGCTGAGGCTGCCGCTGCGGGTGGGTGACGTGGGCGGTGGTCTGCGCGCGGCCCAGGAGCTGGTCGACGCGGCGGCGGAGGACGCGAAGCAGGTCGCGGAGGAGGTCGACGTCAAGGAGACCGAGGAGCTGAAGGCGGCCCTCGGCGCGGTGCAGGGCGGCCGGATGCCGCGGGGCACGGCGGGGGCGATGAAGGAGCTGGAGGACCGGCAGAAGCGGCGGCGGACGAGGACGCAGCGCGACAGCCTGGACCTGGCGCTCACGGACCTGACCGGCTTCTACCGCGATGTGCTGGCCGTGCAGCTGCGCGCGGCGAGCCCGCTCGCCAACGAGGACGTACGGGACGCGCTGGAGACGATCGCCCGCGACACGACGCCGGAGCGCACCCTGCGCCGGATCGAGGCGGTGCTCGCCTGCCGCGAGGCCCTGGACCGGAACGTGGCGCCGCTGCTGGCGGTGGAGGCGATGACGATGGCGCTGCGGGACTGACGGGGGTCCGGGCACCTTCGGATACATCCGGGGATTGGACACGGTCCGTACTCGTCCGGATACGCTCCGGTCATGGACTCCAGGCGCCTGTTCCGCATCTCCGCCACGGCCCTAGCGGCCGCCGGGCTGATCCTCTCCGGCTGTACGGGCGGCAGCGACGCCGCCGCGCCGTCCGCCTCCGGGGGTACGGCGCCGAGGGCGGCGGGCGCGGCGGCGCTGGGGAAGTACTACGGGCAGAAGGTGGCCTGGCGCGACTGCGGTGTGGCGAACTTCCAGTGCGGCACCGTGCTGGTGCCGCTGGACTACGCGAAGCCCGAGGCGGGTGACGTGAAGCTGGCGGTCTCGCGGGTCAGGGCCACGGGCCCGGGGAAGCGGCTGGGCTCGCTGCTGGTCAACCCGGGCGGCCCGGGCGGCTCGGCGGTGGGCTATCTCCAGGGGTTCGCGGGCATCGGCTACCCGGCGCAGGTCCGGGCCAGGTACGACCTGGTGGGCGTGGACCCGAGGGGCGTGGCCCGGAGCGAGCCGGTGGAGTGCCTGACGGGCCCGCGGATGGACGCGTACACGCAGGTGGACCAGACCCCCGACGACGCGGCGGAGACGCGGGCGCTCACGGCCGCGTACGAGGAGTTCGCGACGGCCTGCGAGAAGCGCTCGGGCCGGGTGCTGCCGCATGTCTCGACGGTGGCGGCGGCGCGTGACATGGACGTCGTACGGGAGGTGCTCGGCGACCGGAGGCTGAACTACGTGGGGGCGTCGTACGGGACGTTCCTGGGCGCGACGTACGCGGAGCTCTTCCCGGGCAAGGCGGGGCGGCTCGTCCTGGACGGGGCGATGGATCCGTCGCTGTCGGCGGCGGAGCTGAACCGGGACCAGACGGGCGGCTTCGAGACGGCGTTCAAGGCCTTCGCGGCGGACTGCGTCCGTAAGCCGGACTGCCCGCTGGGCACGGAGTCCGTGCCGGCGGCCACCGCCGCGCTCCAGCGCTTCTTCCGCGAGACGGACGCGAAGCCGGTGCCGACGGGGGAGAGCCGCCGGCTCGGCGAGTCGCTGGCGACGACGGGCGTGATCGCCGCGATGTACGACGAGGTGGCGTGGCCGCAGCTGCGGGAGGCGCTGACGCGGGCGATGGGCGGCGAGGGCTCGGGGCTGCTCGCGCTGGCGGACAGCTACTACGAGCGGGAGGCGGACGGCTCGTACGCGAACCTGATGTCGGCGAACGCCGCGGTGAACTGCCTGGACCTCCCGCCGGCCTTCGCGGGCCCGGCGGAGGCGGAGAAGGCGGTGCCGTCCTTCGAGCAGGCCTCGCCGGTCTTCGGCCGCGGCCTCGCCTGGGCCGCCCTGAACTGCGCCTACTGGCCCACCCCCGCCACCGGCCGCCCCCACCGCATCACCGCGGCGGGCGCGCCCCCGATCGTCGTCGTCGGCACCACCCGCGACCCGGCCACCCCCTACAAGTGGGCCCGCTCCCTGGCCGCCCAGCTCTCCTCGGGCACCCTCCTCACCTACGAGGGCGACGGCCACACGGCGTACGGCCGAGGCAGCGACTGCATCGACACGGCGATCAACACCTACCTCCTGGAGGGCACCCCCCCGAAGAACGGAAAGCGCTGCTCATAGCCCCCGCAGCCCCCACCGCCGCCCGTGGTCAGGGCACCCCCGGAAACTGTGTAGACTTGGCGACGCTGCTGCACCCACCATGGGACCGCACGGCATGCCGCCTTAGCTCAGTTGGCCAGAGCAACGCACTCGTAATGCGTAGGTCTCGGGTTCGAATCCCGAAGGCGGCTCGGATCAGCCCCAGGACTCACTCACCGTGACCTGGGGCTTTTGCTTTACTGCGGGAAGTGGGACTGGAGTACAGCCTCAACATGGCATCCCTATGTGTTGCTGGGTCTACGGCCAGGCTCATCAACACATAGGGACCTGCGGGTCCTGTGGTGTCGGTCCCGAGCTGTCCGTGACTAGTTCGGCGACCCCACGTTGATCAGCGCTCCCCGAGCAGGCGGCCGGTTGTTCGGGAGATCCAGGTGCTCACGTCGTTGCGGAGCGACGGATTGCCTGCGAGAGCCTCTTCGTGGTCGGGCCAGCGCTCGCGGACAGCCCGGATCGTGTCTTCCGCTGTAGCCGCAAGATGAGCGCCAAAGGCGCCGAACTTTTGGTCCAATGCGCGTTCCAGTCGCGTGAAGGCAGCGAACGTCACACCGTTGAATCGCTTGCTGCCGCCGAACTTCAGCCCTAGATCCTCAGGCTTGTCGTCAGGGCTATAAGGGACTGTCGAGACCAAGTCGTACACCGGGGACAATGTGGGTGTGCGGCCATCGCGGTAGATCAGGGACCAGTTCTTCAGGTGTGCGTCGCCGTTTCCGATGGCAACTGAGAACGCGATCCGGCGTGCTGCCTCGCGGAGAGAGCTCATGTCCTGACCTCGATACGCAAGCGCTGCGACAGTCTCGAAGGTCGACAGGTATTTGTCCTGTGGATATTTGTCCCGTACCTGCGCAAAGTCCTCAATATGGATCCGTGACCGGCTGCCGTCCTCGGCGCGATCGAAGCGCCGTACGGCATACGCCCACTCCTCGGAGTTCGGCCACATGCGAGTGGGCAGCCCTTCGAGCTGGTCGCGATGGAGCAGGCGAACATCGGGAACATCGATACCGACCGACCTGGCTAGGGACATCATCGCGAATTCGTTGCGCGGCACGTCCGTATGTCTGTAGTCGGGGAACTTGACCAGCCAGTCGCCAAGCTCCCCGACAGCCGGAACGGTCAGCCGGTCGCCGTGTGCAAGCATGGAGAACTTCAGAGCTACCCCTGCCAGGGAAAAACGCCAGGGGGAGTCGCTTCCAGCTCTCTCTGGAGGTCGCTTTCCGTGGGCTGAGGGATCCTGCCACTCCCAGCCGTCCTCTGGCCCTTCGGCGCGCAGAACCTGGACGGCCCCCGGCAGGTCGTGCCCGACCTGCGCCAGAAGCTCCATCTCCCGATCCAGGGACACTCCCCGGGCGTCGGCGATCCATTCGCGAAGCGGCCCCTCGGGGAGCAGATTGGAGAACCACTTGGGGAGCCGTAGGGCAGACGCGTACGGCGCTCTGAGGTTCTCCTCGAACCGTAGTCCCAGAACGGGTCGCTGTGGGTCCTCCAGGTAGAGGTTGTTCATCACGAAGCGCGTGTAGTCGCCCTTCTGGCACAGCGTTCCGATGCGCTGTCCGTGGAGGATGACCGCATAGTAGATCTCGGATGGGGTTCCCATCGGGTGAGTGGTCCTTCTCGCTGGTGACGGCTTTCGACGCGGTGGGTCAGTAACCTTCGGGAACGGTAGGGACTTCGGTCTCTTCAAGATCGTCGAATTCGTCGTCCAAGTCCAATGTGTCCAGCGACGGAGTGTCCTCATAGGCCCACTCCGCCATGCGGTGGATGAAGTCGTTCAACTGCTCGCGGATGCGTTCCTGGCGCGTTGCCAGGAAGGCGTCGCGATCCCGATCGGCCAACCCGGCGACGTCGCGATCGAGCTGGTGCGAGGTGAGTACGGCATCCCAGGTCTGATCATCGACGTCCAGTGGCTGCCTCGCGATGGCTGCTGGGAGCTCGGACACCGGATCAACGCCTGTGGGCAGGAACAGGCGGTTGGCAGGGGACAGTCTCGACCGCGCATCCTTGATCCGAGGGTAGATCATCGGGGCGGCGTTGGCTGCGGTCCTGTCCTGCTCCAGCAGAGCATTGAGGCTCTGAGCGTCCAGGATTTCTCCCGTCGTGAGCGAGCGTGGGCTCAGGGACCACCAGGCGCTCAGGATGATCTTTGTCGTCGCCTCGTTCGTGCGGAAGCGATCGGCACTGGGCAGCACCGGTTTCGCGTCCGAGATGGTGTCCAGCATGGCGCGGAGAGAGCCTTCTTCGTCGCCGGGCCGAATTTTCCCGCCCAGCGTGCGGCTGAACTGGGTAAAACTGCCTCTGAAGACCATGGGTCCGACGAGCGAGAGTCGCCAGTACAGCCTCCGAAGCAACCGGAGGTTATTGGGCTGGGGATGCGGGAAGTGCGCGTAGAAGCGAGTAAGGGTCACGAGCAGGGCCCGATAGGGCAGCAGCGAGATATGAGGAACGCCAGCTTCCTTGATCAGGAAGTCGACCGCCCGAACCATCGCCTCCTCACCCTGTGAGAACGCAGTGGGCTCGTCTTCGTCGGGGAACTCCGACTGCGTGCGGCGTCCTGTCACGGAGAACTCGACACGGATGTCCCGCATGGGGTCCGGGCCGCGGCGCGCCAGGACCGACGCGAGGACGGTGCCGATGTCGATGCTGCCGAAGCCGGTTCGGGCCGCGACGTTGTCCGAAATCTTGGCCAGCGTCAAACGCTCGTCGGAGCCCTCCTCCTCACCTGAGTACAGTGCGGAGAAGATCTCGCCGCGGTTTAGCTTCCGACCGAAGTTGTTCATCCGGTCGAAGATGTCGGTGAGTACAGCCCTGTCGTCCTGGCGCACAAGGTAGGCGGGGACCTTGTACTGCCGAAGTGTGGTGGCCACCCGCTCGGCTTCATCGAAGTACTCAGAAGCGGTCAAACCGTCGGTCCGGAACCAGCTGAGCAGCTTCTTCAAATCGAAAAGGACGGGAAGGGCGATGTGGTGAGGCTCCAGAGACTGTGGGCTCTCCACGAACTCCTTCACAGCCAGGTCGTAGTAGACGTTGAAAGGCTTGTAGGGGTGCCCGTCGGTGCTCAACGCGTTGGCTAGACTCGTCAGGCGTTGTTGACCGTCTACGACCCAAAGTGACTCGTCGTGCGCGGGCGCCGTCAGCCGGAGTCGGCCCAGCATGAATTCCTCTGCCTGTTGCTTACGTACCCACAACAGCAGGTTGCCAATGGGGTAGCCCTTGACGATGCTGTCGAACAGACGCAGCACATCCTGGCTCTGCCAGCGGAAATCGCGCTGGAAATGAGGGACGCGGATCCGTCCGCCCCAGGCCAGCGGGATCAAGTCTCCCAGCTCGTAAGTCGTGGCGGTGGGCTGCGCGTCGAGCCCCCCGGGGCTGGTCGTCGTCAAGGATGTCTCCAAGGGCGTATGGGGTGATCTCGCTCGGGTGCGGCCCGCGGGAGGTGATTGTTCCACGCTTCGCATCGGCTGGTCCGCCAGTTTCGCAGGACCGCAGCGCCCCAGCATCAGTTCCAGCCAAGGCATGTCGAACTCGGCAGTCGAGGGCGTGAGCCTTGTGCGAGTCACGAGGGTGGTCAGCTTGGAGCGTGTGGTGTGCGCAAGTCGATGACGTGAGTCTCTGGTCTGAGGAGACGGGATTCCGAGCTGCAGGCGGATGCTCCCTCCGCAGAGCGAACTCGTGGATGCATGCCATGCGTACGTCTCGGGTTCGAATCCCGAAGGCGGTTCAGATCAAACCCCAGGTCGGATCCACTCCGACCTGGGGCTTCCTGTTTCAGCGGAGCTCTCCGCGTCACCCGTGTTCATGCCCCCAGTCCTTGCACAAGGACCAGATGACGAAAGTGGAGACGCCTATCAGGATCAGGGCCCACCAGGGGGTGTAGGGCAGCCACATGAAGTTGGTGATGATGGTGAGGGCGGCGATGAAGATGCCGGCGGCTCGGGCCCAGCTCATGCCTTTCAGGAGGCCCAGGCCTACCAGGACGGCGAGGATGCCGAGGATCAGGTGGATCCAGCCCCACGCGGTCAGGTCGAACTTGAAGACGTAGTCGCCGACTCGGGTGTAGACGTCGTCCTTCGCTATCGCCGCGATTCCCTGGAAGATGTCCAGGACGCCCACGACGCTCAGGACCACGCCGCCGAAGAGGGTGCCCCCCGAGGCCCATTTCTCGGCGGTCGTCCTCGTCGCCTTCGGTTGTTCGGTCATGGCCTGCTCCTTCTAGCGCCGGAGGATCCGGTCCTTTCCCAGGGCGAATTCCTCGTCCGACAGCACGCCCTGGTCGTGGAGCTTTCCCAGGCGTTCGAGGCTGCTGATCGCTTCGTCGGTCAGGTCCGCCATGGCCGGTTCCGGGGCCACCGGCGGCTGTTCGGGTGCCGCGCGTTCGGCCTGGCGGCGGGCCACCCGGTTGGAGACCGCGGTCGCCGTGCCGGCCGCTACCGCGGTTCTGGCCGCGACCCCGATCAGACCGGGGCGGCCCGCGCGCCTGACGCCACGACCCAGCATGGTGCTCACCTTCCTCTTGTCAGGCGGCGTCCTCGAACGCGTGCTCCACCGCCTCGGCGGGGATGCGCTCGTGGGCGAGGAGCTCCCCGCCCGCCCTGCGTATCGCGCCCGTGATCCCGGCCGCCCAGGTGTCCTCCCACAGCAGCACCGCGGCCGAGGAGTCCGGGGGGAGTTCTTCGGCGATCAGGGACAGGTCCTGGTCGCTGAACAGGCCGGATATTTCACCGTCTATGTCGTCGAAGACCGAGGACTCCGTTGGGTCCAGTGCGTCGAGTTCCATGTACGCCACCGATCCGTCGGCCTCCTTCTTGATGAAGGTCAGGTCGAGGATCCGTACCGTGCCGCTCGCCACGAGGTTTCTCAGTTCCGGGGCGATCTCGCCGCGGAAGCGGTTGCCGGGGAAGGCGATGACGACGTATTCGACCGGTCCTACGTCCATGGCCGCGTATCCTCTCCGTCGCCGTGCATGTGCCGGGGCCTGCTCAGCCGGACAGCACCTTCTCCTTCGCCCGCGCGTACTCCTCGGGCGTGATCGCGCCGCGGTCCTTCAGGTCGGCCAGCTTCGCCAGTTGGTCGGCGTGGCCGGTGGGCGGCTGTTCGTTCGCCGTGGCCGCCGCGCGGATGTACTCCTGGAACTCCCGCTCGTTGCTGCGGGCCCGCTGCGTCTCGCGCATCCCCATCTCCTTGCCGCGGGCGATGAGGTACACGAAGCAGCCCAGGAACGGGAGGAGGACCACGAAGGCGGTCCAGCCGGCCTTGCCCCAGCCGCTCATCCCGTCGTCGCGGAAGATGTCGCCGATGATGCGGAAGAGCAGCATGAACCAGAGGACCCAGAGGAACACCCACATGATCGTCCAGAACGTGTTCAGGAGGGGGTAGTCCATGGCGTCCTCCTCGCCGACGGCGTCGGAGGCCGCCGGGACGTGTGATGTCCGCACTTTTCATTCTCGTCCCGGCGGGGTTTGATCGCACTCGCGGACATGATCGCGAACGGGAGCCGGCCCCTGGGCCGGCCAGGGGAGGGGAACGGCGTGGAGATCACCGAGCGGACTCGGCTGCGGCGGATGCGGGAGAACGGGAGCCATCGGCGGGAGGATCTGGACGCCGTGCTCGGGGCCGGGTTCCTCTGTCATCTCGGGGTCGTCGTCGACGGCAGTCCCATGGTCGTGCCCACCGTGTACGGGGTCGACGGCGACGTGATCTACGTGCACGGGTCCGTCGCCAGCCGCAGTCTCGCGCAGGCGCCCGACGGGGTCGTCTGTCTGACCGTGACCCATGTGGACGGGCTCGTGCTCGCGCGCTCCGTCTTCGAGCACGGGGTCAACTACCGCTGCGCGATGATCTACGGCGTCCCGCGGATCGTCACCGACCCCGACGAGAAGCTGCGCGGGCTGCGGGTGCTCACCGAGCGGTCGACGCCGGGGCAGTGGGAGTACGCCCGGCAGCCCAGCCGCAAGGAGCTCGCCGCGACCTCGCTCGTCGCCCTCGACCTCACCGAGGCCTCCGTCAAGATCGCGAGCGGGCCGCCGGACGACGGGGACTCGCCCGACGCCGAGCTGGGGCTCTGGGCGGGCGTGCTGCCCGTCGTCACGCGCTTCGGCGCGCTCGTCGCCGATCCCGCCCTGCCCGCCGGGATCGAGCCACCCGCCCACCTCGCCGACCGCGCGGGACAGGTCCTCGGCGAGGCGTAGAGAGACGGACGGATCCCGTTCCGTCTGACGTTCATTTATTTTTCATCATTCGCCGATCGGTTCCCATGGTCCCGGTTTCTAAACCTCGTTTTTACGCAGTATCCAGTACAGGCCCCATCCTGTAATGTCACTCACCCAAAAGGGTGCCCTGATCTCCTCGCCGGAAATGACCACTCCGGGGCCGATTGATTCGGGGCGATCGAATGGTTCGAATGATCGACCCGATGACTGAAGGTGAGAAAATGGGGGGCTTCACCGACCCGTGCGGAGGGACGCGCCAGGGCGCCGGGCTCTCGTCGCTCGCGTCGCTGATCGGGCAGGACGAGACCTGTGTCGACGTCTACCGGCTCGTGATCACCCAGCCGCGGTGGGGGATCACGGAGATCGCCGCGGAGCTGGGGGCGGACGAAACGACCGTCCGCGGCTGTCTGGACAAACTGGCGGAATTGTCCATGCTCTATCCCGCCAAGGACGCCACGGACGTCGCCCCGATAAGTCCGGAGGTCGGCCTCGCCGCCTATATTCACCGGCGCGAAACCGAAATCCACTCACAGCAACTGGAGTTGGCCGCCGTACGGGCCGCCACCGCCGAGCTCACCGCGATCTACGCCTCGCAGCGCGCCCGGCACGGGAACGCCGGTCTCGAACAGCTGGAGGGCGTCAACGAGGTGCGCGCCCGGCTGTCCGAACTCGCCAGGCACGCCGACACCGAGATCCTCGCCTTCATGCCCGGCGGCGCCCAGAGCCCCGAGGCGCTGGAGGCCAGCCGGCCGCTCGACGAGCAGAGCCTGGCCGCCGGGGTGAAGCTGCGCACCATCTACCTCGACAGCGTCCGCAACGACCGGGCCACCACCGAGTACGCCCGCTGGCTCTCCGAACTGGGCGGCGAGATCAGGACCACGCCCTCGCTGCCGCTGCGCATGCTGATCGCCGACCGGTCCGTGGCGCTCCTCCCGGTCAGCCCGGAGGACACCCGGGCCGGGGCGGTCATCCTGCGCGCCCCCGGGGTCGTCACGGCCCTGCTCGCGCTCTTCGAGATGGTCTGGGAGAGCGCGGTCCCGCTGCACGGCAAGCAGCAGCCCGCGGCCGACGAACCCACCCAGCAGGAGATCGAGTTGCTCCGGCTGCTCCAGAAGGGGCACACCGACGAGGTGGCCGCCCGCAAGCTGGGCCTCTCGCTGCGCACCACCCGCCGGATGATGTCCACGATCTCCCAACGCCTCGGCGCCCGCAGCCGGTTCGAGACCGGCGTGCTGGCCGAACGGGCCGGCTGGCTCTGACTCCTGGCCGAATACGGTCGGCCGCGCGCTCGTTCTCGTATACGGTCCGAACATTACAAAGGGCTCACCGGATATCGGTGGGCCCTTTGCTGCCATGGCATCAAGCTGCCCCGTACATCGGGCCGAAGTCCGGTATGCGACTGGGATTCTCTCTGCCATGTACGCCATCCATCTCGACCTCCCGCCCGGTGAATTCGGGCAGGCGCGGATCGATCTCGACGATCTCGCCCGGGTGGTCCCCCAGGTCTCCAGATGCCACGTGGAGCACGTCTACCGGACGGTCTTCTACGTCTCCGCCGGCTCCGCCCCCGAGGCCGGTACCGGGGTTCTCGCCGCGGTACAGCACCTGCTCCTGCGCCCGCCGCCCGGCGACCGGGTACGGGTCGAGCTGCGGGTTCCCCGCGAGGGGCGGGATCTCGGGCTCTGCCATGGCGTCGTCTCCGTCGTCTCCGTCGTCGAGGACGCCGGGCGGCCGCTCTGAGCACGCGGGCCCGCCCGGGCGCCCACCCCGGCACCCCCTGGCGCCCGCCCCGGCGCCCCCCGGCGCCTCCTGGCCACTTGCAGCCACTGCACCTTGGTGCCACCGCGCATCCCTTGTAGGGCCCTGCGGCTCCTGACACATTCGAGAAGGCCAGCGAGTCCCGCCGAATTCCACCCGCGCAGCCCAGGTGCGTATTCCACCTGCGTATTCCGTTCTCCTCCCCTCCTGTCTCGTTCATTTCTGGGAAAGGTATTCCGTCCAATGAAATCCGGTGTCACCCTCCACGAGAATTTCGAGCGGACCGCCTCCCGATTCCCGGAATCCGTCGCCGTCACGGACGGGCGCACCCGGCTCACCTACCGCGAGCTGGACGAGCGGGCCGAGCGGCTCGCCGGGGCGCTGCGGGCCGCCGGTGCGGGGCGGGACCAGCGGGTCGGGCTCTGCGTCGAGCGGGGTGCGGAGCTCGTCGTCGGCCTGCTCGGCATCCTGAAGGCCGGGGCCGGTTACGTGCCGGTCGACCCCGCCTACCCGGCCGAGCGCCGTGAGTTCGTTCTCGGCCACTGCGACTCCGGTCTGGTCGTCGCCCACGCCGCGACCGCCTCCCTCGTCGAGGGCCGTCAGGTCGTCCGGGTGGACGCGCTGCCGGAGACGATCGCCGAGGCGCCCGCCGGGCACCAGGGCGCGGACGCCGAGAGCCTCGCGTACGTCATCTTCACCTCCGGCTCGACGGGCGAGCCGAAGGGCGTCGAGATCGAACACCGCAACGCGGTCCGGCTGTTCACCGCCACCGCGCCGGTCTTCGCCTTCGACGAGACCGACGTGTGGACCAACTTCCACTCCACCGCCTTCGACTTCTCCGTGTGGGAGATCTGGGGCGCGCTGTTCTTCGGCGGCCGCCTGGTGATCGTCGACCGCGACACCGCCCGCGACCCGCAGGCCTTCCTCACGCTGCTGCGCCGCGAGCGCGTCACGGTGCTCAACCAGACGCCGTCGGCCTTCCGGAACCTGATGTCCGTCGAGAGCGCCGCCGAGGGTCAGCCGCTCGACCTGCGGTACGTGATCTTCGGCGGCGAGAAGCTGGACTACCGCTCGCTGAAGCCCTGGGTGGAGCGCCACGGCATCGAGACGCCCGCGCTGGTCAACATGTACGGCATCACCGAGACCACGGTCCACGTCACGTGGAAGGTCATCTCCGAGGCCGACCTGTCCGGCGAGGGCGACAGCCTGATCGGCCGCCCCATCGCCGACCTGCGGCTCGCCGTCCTCGACGAGCAGGGCGCGGAGCTGCCGCTCGGCACCGAGGGCGGGCTGCACGTGGCCGGCGCCGGTGTCGCCCGCGGCTACCTGGGCCACCCGGAGCTGACCGCCGCCCGCTTCGTCGAGCGCACCCTCGCCGACGGCACCACCGAGCGCTGGTACGACTCCGGCGACCGCGGTGTGCAGATCGCCAAGGGCCACTTCGCCTACGCCGGCCGCGCCGACCGCCAGGTCAAGATCCGCGGCTACCGCGTCGAGCCGGGCGAGATCGAGGCCGTGCTCCAGCAGCACCCCGCCGTCCGCGACGCCGTCGTCCTCGTCGCCGACTTCGGCTCCGGCGACCCGCGCCTGGTGGCCTACCCGGTCGTCGAGGCCGGCACCGACGCCGAGGCGCTCACCGCCGCGCTGAAGGAGGCCGTGGCCGCCGCGCTGCCCGCGTACATGGCGCCCTCCACGTACCTCGCCATCGACGAACTCCCGGTCACCGTCAACGGCAAGCTGGACGAGAGCGTCCTGCGCAAGCGGCTGGAGCTCCAGCTCGCCGAGGCCGCCGACAGCGCCCGCGAGCAGAGCGCGGCCGGCGGCTCCGTCGAGGACGCCCTGCGCGGCATCTGGGCCGAGGTCCTCGGCACCGGCGACGCCGCCGCCATCGCGGACACCGACGAGTTCTTCGACCTCGGCGGCACCTCGTTCTCCCTGATCCACATGCTCAGCGTCGTCAACGACCGGTACCGGCTGAGCCTCAACGTCGGGACGCTCGCCGAGGGCGCGAACATCGCCGCTCTCGCCGCCGCCGTCCAGAACCAGCTCGCCCTCACCTCCCGCTAGGAGACACGGACATGACCACCGAAGCCAAGAAGACCTTCGCGCTCTCCCCGGAGGAGATCGAGCAGTTCCACCGGCAGGGCTTCATCGGCCCGTTCACGCTCTACACGCCGGAGGAGATGAAGGCGCAGTGGCGCAAGACGCGCCTCCAGCTGCTCGACCGCAGCGACGCCGTCTACCCGGACGACGCGCTGGCCGGCGCCACCAACATCTCCAACTACGACCGTCACCTCGACAACGACTTCCTCGCCTCCCACATCGGGCGCGCCGAGATCGTCGACCGGGTGAACTCCATCCTGGGCCCGGACGTCATCTGCTGGCGCACCGAGTTCTTCCCGAAGCACCCGGGCGACGAGGGCACCGACTGGCACCAGGCGGACACCTTCGCCAACGCCTCGGGCACCCCGCAGATCCTGTGGCCGGACAACTCCGACTTCGGCGGCACCATCACCGTCTGGTCGGCGTTCACCGAGGCCGCCGTGGAGAACGGCTGCCTGCAGTTCATCCCCGGCACGCACGAGTCGATGAACTACGACGAGACCAAGCGGATGCACTACGACCCCAACTCGATCAACTCGGTCGACAAGGACGGCGTCCGCCGCGGCTTCTTCGGCTACGACTACCGCCAGCTCCAGAAGGACCCGAACTGGACGCCGGACGAGGACGCGGCCGTCTCGCAGGTCATGCGGCCGGGCCAGTTCATCATCTTCTGGTCGACGCTGATGCACGCCTCGCACCCGCACGAGGGCAAGACCAACGAGATGCGGATGGGCTTCGCCTCCCGCTACGTGCCGTCCACGGTCACGGTCTACCCGGACAGCGAGCACATCGAGGAGTACGGCGGCCGGATCAGCCTGGACCGCTACGGCTCCGTCCTGGTCAGCGGCGAGAACAACAACGCCGCCAACCGCATGGTCACGGAGACCACCCGGGGGAAGAAGTTCTGACATGACCACCAAGACCCTGAGCGTGGTCGAGGTCCTCGAACTGTGCCAGCCGCTGCTCGCCGCGTCGTCGAAGACCCTGCGGGTCTTCCCGGCCGGCGAGCGGGCCGCGGAGGAGTACTCCGCGGCCGAGGCGGCCCGCTGCAACGAGGTCCTGGCCGCCGTCGGCGACGCGTACGGCCTGGTCGTCCCCTGGTTCGAGGCGACCGCCCCCCAGCAGCCGTCCGCCCTGGAGGTCGCCCTCAGCACCTATGTCGACCTGGAGCTGGGCAGCTGGCGTCCCGTCGCCGAGAGCTCGGGGCAGCCGGAGGACCTCGCGGCGGGCCCGTCCGGGCTCGCCGCCCTCCCGGGCCGGCGCCGGATCGAGGCCCCGGGCGTGCCCGCCTTCGAGGCCTTCTCCGCGGGTCCGGCCGGTGAGGAGGCGATCGTCCTGATCCTGCCCTCCGGTGTGCCGGCCTCGCTGTTCCGGCCCTGGCTGGAGGAGCTGTCCTCGGGCCCGGACGGCCGGCTCGTCGTCACGTACGAGAATCCGTATCTGTTCGGCGGCTGGCGTGAACTGGACACCCCGGTGGGCGACTTCGCGGAGGAGACCGCCCTGATGGGCGCGCTGCTCACGGAGTACGGGATCACCCGCGCCCATCTGGTCGGGATCTGCGGCGGGGCGCCGGTCGGCGTCGCGGCGGCCGCCGAGTTCGGCGACCGGGTGGAGACCCTCACGGTGCTCCACCCCGACCTGAACTTCGGCGCGGGGGTCATGCGCACCCCGTTCCAGAAGCAGTTCATGAGCGTGCTCGCCACGGCCGCGGCCGGGGTCGAGAAGGCCCGGGGCACGCTGACCCTCTTCCTCGACCCCAACATGCTGTTCGGTGTGGAGCCGCGGCTCGCGCCGTTCATCCTCTACCCGTACGGGGACGTGGAGCTGTTCCACCGGTACGCGAAGCAGAACTACGCGCTCATGGCGTACGACGCGAACGAGGCGGCCCGGGCGATCACCCAGCGGGTGCTCATCGCCACGAGCAGCACGGACCGGATGACCCACCCCGACACCGCGCGCCACTTCGGCGACCTGGTGTTGGGCGAGGCCCGGGTCGAGGAGCGGGAGTCGGGCACCCACCACGACATCCTGATCCCGGACCCCGAGGTCTACACGATGCTGCGGGAGTTCATCGGCGGTGCCGCGTGAGCGCGGACACCCCTTCCGCCGCCGGTTCACCCGGCTCCCGCACGGCCGCCCCGGCGGAGCGCGTCGCCCTGGTCACGCAGGCGACGCGCTACGCCGGGCCCGGCGCGGTCGAGGCGCTGCGCAAGGCCGGGTACACGGTGTTCTGCCAGGACGACGACTTCCTCGACGAGGCGGCCCGCGCCGCCTTCGAGGAGGGCCGGGACGGCGCCGTCGCCAGTGACGCCAGGACCCCGGCCGGCGCGGTCGGCCAGGCCGTCAAGCGCTTCGAGCGGCTCGACGTGCTGGTCAGCAACGACGTCTACCCGGCCCGCTTCCAGCCCGTCGACCAGCCCGACGCGGCCGAGCTGCGGCGGGCCGCCGAGGCGCTGATCGTCACCCCGGCGGCCGTCCTCGGCAAGGCCGCCGCGCACATGAAGCGGGCGGGGCGCGGCCACATCGTGGTGCTGACCTCGGCCGCCCCGCAGCGGCCCGAGCACGGCTTCGCGGTCTACAGCTCGCTGCGGGCCGCCGCCTCCGTGTACGCGCAGGCCGCCGCCCGCGAGCTCGCCCCGCACGGGGTCGTCGTGCACGCGATCGCCCCCAACTTCCTGGAGAGCGAGACCTATTACCCGCCGGAGGCGTGGGCGACGGACGAGGGCCGGGAGAAGCTGCGCGGCCTGCTGCCGGCCGGCCGCCTCGGCACCGCCCGCGAGATCGGCGACCTGGTGGTCTTCCTGACCAGCGGCTCCGCCGACTTCCTGACCGGCGACGTCATCCCCTTCACGGGCGGCTGGGCGTAGCACCGCCCACCCCCCACCCAGCCGTACTTGTCGACGAAAGTGAGAGTTCCGCTGTGAGTGCTCGGCAGACAACCATCGAGGAGTCCGAGGTCACGCCGGGTCAGAGCCTGGTGGAACAGAGCCTCGTCGAGATCTGGAAGACCACGCTCGACCGGGAGACGGTCACGCTCGACGACGACTTCTTCGCGACCGGCGGCGACTCCCTGCTGGCCCTGGTCACCATCGAGCAGATCAACCAGCGGCTCGGCTGGTCCCTCAACATGGGCGACCTGCTGCGCCACCGCACCATCCGCAAGCTGTGCGCCGCCAAGGCGCTGCTCCAGACCGCGCCCACCGAGCGGTCCGTGATCCGCATGAGCAACCAGGGCGCGCGCACCCCGCTGGTCTTCATCCACCCCGGCATGGGCCTGGTCGACGGCTACGGGCACGTGGTGCGGCTGCTCGGCTCCGACCGCGCCTGCTACGGCATCCAGTCCCCGCACATCAGCGACGTGGCCGTCTCCGACGACCTGCGGGAGCTGGCCCGGCAGTACGCGGACCTCATCGAGGACGAGTTCGGCGAGGACGACTTCCACCTGGTCGGCGCCTGCGCGGGCGGGGTGATCGGCTACGAGATCGCCCGCCTCGCGGAGGAGCGCGGCCTGGGCCTCCAGAAGCTGGTCATCGTCGACGGCTACCTGGACGGCTCCCGCACCGGCGACGAGGAGCCCGGCACCGAGCAGGCCAGGCTGGTCGAGTACCGCTACGACATGCTGCGGCTGATCGCCCCGCACACCGAGCACGCCTCGCTCGACCCGGCCGACGCCGAGCACGAGAAGGTGTACGAGGAGGTGGCCGCGGTGCTGTTCGGCGCCGAGGCCGCGGCGGCCCCGGGCGCCACCCGCTTCGCCGAGCGCGTCTACCGGGCCTTCCGCACCAACGCGCGGGCCCTGGAGACGTACCGCCCGGAGCCGCTCGACGTGGACGCGCTGATGCTGCTCGCCAAGGACAACGAGACCGTCGGGCAGTGGCGTTCGGCGATCACCGGGGAGCTGACCACCGAGGTCATGGACTCCGACTCGTACGGCGTGGGCCTCTGCATGACCGACGCGGTCGACGTCGCCGCGCGCATCGACGACTACGTGGGCGAGGGCTGAGGACATGGGCAAGGGACAGCAGACGGACGAGGCCACCAACCCGTTCGAGAACGAGTCGGGCGTCTACCGCGTCCTGACCAACGCCGCCGGCGAGCACTCGCTGTGGCCGGACTTCGCCGAGGTGCCGGCCGGCTGGGAGGCCGCCTTCGGCCCCGGGACGCGCACGGCCTGCCTGGAGTACGTCGAGGAGCACTGGACGGCGCTCGCGCCGGCCGCGACCACGGGACGGGACCTGCACTCATGACCGCACAACTGGAGCACGCCGCGGCCGCGGCCGCCCCGTGGGCCGACGGTCTCGTCGGCCGCTTCGAGGCGACGGCCGCCCGCGTCCCGGGTGCCGTCGCCCTCACCGACAGCACCACCGAGCTCACGTACGAGCGGCTCAACGCCCGCGCCAACCGGATCGCGCACCGGCTCGCCGCCCTCGGCATCGGCCCCGGCGACACGGTCGCGGTCGCGCTGCCGTCCTCGCCCGAGCTGGTCGCCGCCCTGCTCGGCACGCTCAAGTCCGGCGCCATGTACCTGCCGCTGGACCCGGGTTACCCGAGCGAGCGCCTGGCCTACATGACGGCCGACGCCCGCCCCCGGGCCCTGATCACCACGCGGGACGTCGAGCCCGGCCTCGGCCCGGTGGCCGACGGCACCGCCCGCCTTTACCCGGGCGACGAGGCCGCCGAGCCCGGCACCGACCCGGTGGGCCGCTCGACCGGGCCCGGCCGGGGCGCGTACACGATCTACACCTCGGGCTCGACCGGCCGCCCCAAGGGCGTGGTGGTCACCCACCGCTCGCTGGCCAACTTCCTCGCCTTCATGACCGACCGGTACGCGGTGGGCGAGGCCGACACGATCCTGTCGACCACCCCGATCTCCTTCGACATCGCGGGACTTGAGCTCTACCTGCCGCTGGTCAACGGCGCCACCCTGCACCTGGTGCCCCGCGAGACCGCCGTGGACGGCGCCGCGCTGCGCCGCCGGCTCGCGGAGGCCCGGCCGACCCTGGTCCAGGGCACCCCGGCGCTGTGGCAGCTGCTGCGCGAGGCGGGCTGGTCCCCGTCCGAACTCCCGGCGGGCATCCGCCTGCTGTGCGGCGGCGAGGCGCTGCCGCAGGACCTCGCCGACTTCCTCGCGGCCGACGGGCACGCCGAGGTGTGGAACCTGTACGGCCCGACCGAGACCACCATCTGGTCGCTGGTCGCCCCCGTCCGCGAGGGCGCGCCCGTCACCATCGGCACACCGATGTGGAACACCGGCGTCCATGTCCTCGACGAGCGGCTCCGGCCGGTCGCGGACGGCGAGCCCGGCGAGCTGTACCTGTCCGGCGACGGCCTGGCCCGCGGCTACCACGGGCGCCCCGGCCTCACCGCCGAGCGCTTCGTCGCCTGCCCGTTCGGCGACACCCCCGGCGCCCCCGGCACCCCCGGCGCCCGCATGTACCGCACCGGCGACGTCGTGCGCCGCCGCCCGGACGGCGCCCTGGACTTCCTCGGCCGCGTCGACGAGCAGGTCAAGATCCGCGGCTACCGCATCGAGCTCGGCGAGATCGAGGAGGCGCTGCGCCGCCTGCCCGAGGTCGCGCAGGCCCGGGTCGTGGTCCGCGAGGACGGCGGCCCCGGCGCCACCCACCTGGCCGGCTACGTGGTGCCCGCCGCCGGGCACACCCCCGAGCCGGGCGCCCTGCGCGCCGCGCTCGCCGCCTGGCTGCCCGAGCACATGGTCCCGGCCGGAGTCGCCGTCCTCGACCGCTTCCCGCTCACCCCGGCCGGCAAGGTCGACCGCAAGGCCCTGCCGCCGCTGGAGTTCGGCACCGACACCCCGTACCGCGCGCCCGCCACCGACGGCGAGCGGGCGCTGGCCGCGCTCTTCGTCGAGGTGCTGCGCGTCGACCGGGTCGGCGCCGACGACAGCTTCTTCGACCTGGGCGGCAACTCGCTGCTCGCCACCCGCCTGGTGGCCCGGGTCCGCGCCGAGCTCGCCGTCGAACTCCCCATCCGTACCGTCTTCGAGGAGCGCACCCCGGCCGCCCTCGCGCTCCGCCTCGACGCGGGCGCCCCGGCCCGGCCCGCGCCCACCGTGCGGGAGCGCGGTGTGCGTCTGCCCGTCTCGTACGCGCAGGGACGCCTGTGGTTCCTGCACCGCCTGGAGGGCCCCAGCACCACCTACAACCTGCCGATCGCGGTCCGCCTCACCGGCGCGCTCGACCCGGCCGCGCTCCAGAAGGCCGTGGACCACCTGGTCGCCCGGCACGAGAGCCTGCGCACCTACTTCGGCGAGGGCCCCGAGGGCGCCGAGCAGATCGTGGTCCCGGCCGCCGAGGCCCGGGTGGAGATCGCCCGCCACGACATCGACGCGGCCGACGTCCAGGCCGCCGTCGACAAGGCCGCCGGATACCTCTTCGACCTGTCGGCGGAGATCCCGACCCGCGTCGACCTGTTCCGCACCGGCCCCGACGCGCACGTCCTGCTGCTCTGCATCCACCACATCGCCTCCGACGGCTGGTCGCTCGCCCCGCTGGTCCAGGACCTGTGCGCGGCGTACGAGGCGGCCCTCGGCGGCGCCGACCCCGCGGCCGCCCCGCTCGGCGTCCAGTACGGCGACTACACGCTCTGGCAGCGCGAGCTGCTCGGCTCCACCGACGACCCGGCCTCGGCCATGTCCCGGCAGCTCGGCTACTGGCGCGAGCGGCTCGCCGGCGCGCCCGAGCTGCTCGACCTGCCCACCGACCGGCCGCGCCCGGCGCTCGCCACCTTCCGCGGCGACGTCGTGCCCTTCGAGGTCGGCGCCGAGCTGACCGAGCGGCTCCAGGCGCTCGCCCAGCGCGAGCGGGCCAGCCTCTTCATGGTGCTCCAGGCCGCCGCCGCGACCCTGCTGAGCAAGCTGGGCGCGGGCACCGACATCCCGCTCGGCTCGCCGCTCGCGGGCCGCGCCGACAGCGCCCTCGACGAGCTGGTCGGCTTCTTCGTCAACACGCTGGTGCTGCGCACCGACACCTCCGGCAACCCGGCCTTCACCGAGCTCCTGGCCCGCGTGAACGAGTCGAACCTGGCCGCCTACGACCACCAGGACCTGCCCTTCGAGTACCTGGTGGAGGTCCTCAACCCGGCCCGCACCACCAGCCACCACCCGCTGTTCCAGGTGATGCTGGTGCTCCAGAACAACGTGGAGCCCGACTGGCGGCTGCCCGGACTGGACGCCGTCCACGAGACGGTGCCGACCCGGACCGCCAAGTTCGACCTGACGGTCGAGCTCACCGAGCGCTTCGACCGGGAGGGCCGCCCGGACGGGCTGCGCGGCGAGATCGAGTACGCCACCGACCTGTTCGACCGGGCCACCGTCGAGCGCTTCTCCCGCTACCTCCTGCGCGTCCTCGACCTGGTCGTCGCCGACCCGGGCCGCAGCCTGGACTCCATCGACCTGCTCGACGGCGAGGAGCGGGCCACCGTCCTCGACGGCTGGAACGCCACCGCGCTCGACCTGCCCGGCGACACCTTCCCCGCGCTCTTCGAGGCGCGGGTCGCGCAGACCCCCGACGCCCTCGCCCTCGTCCACGAGGACACCGAGCTGTCCTACGCCGAGCTCGACCGGCGCGCCAACCAGGTCGCGCACTGGCTGATCGAGCGGGGCGTCGGCCGCGACGACGTCGTGGGCCTGTCGCTGCGCCGCTCGCCGGACCTGCTCGCGAGCCTGCTCGGCATCCTCAAGGCGGGCGGCGTCTATCTGCCGCTCGACCCCGACTACCCGCCGGAGCGCCTGGCGTTCATGGTCGAGGACACCCGCCCCCGGGTCCTGATCACCACCGGCGACGTCCTCGCCAAGCTGCCCGCCGAGGCCCGCGAGGTGCTCCGGCTCGAACTCGACGACGCGGCCGTACGGGCGGAGCTCGACGCGCGCCCGGAGCACGCGCCCACCGACGCCGAGCGGCGCGCCCCGCTGCGCGCCGGCGACCTGGCGTACGTCATCTACACCTCGGGCTCGACGGGCCGCCCCAAGGGCGTGGCCGTCACCCACCTCGGCATCCCCAACCTGGCCCGCAGCTACATCGAACGCTTCGGCCTCGACGCGGACTCGCGCTTCCTCCAGTTCTCGTCGATCAACTTCGACCCGACCTTCTGCGAGATGTGCTGCACCCTGCTGTCGGGCGCTGCCGTCATCCTCAGCTCGCCGGAGGAGCTGCTGTCGCCGGACCGCCAGCGCGCGCTGACCGCCCGCCACCGGCCGACGCACATCACCTTCTCGCCGACGATCCTCGGCTCGATGGCCCAGGACGCGCTGGCCGAGGTCCGGAACATCATGGTGGCCGGCGAGGCCTGCCCGCCGGGGCTCGCCGCGACCTGGTCGCGCGGCCGGACGATGATCAACGCGTACGGCCCGACCGAGGCGACCGTCGACACGCTGTACTGGCGGGTCGGCGACGCCGGGAGCGCCTTCGAGGCCGACTCGGTGCCGGTCGGCCGCCCGCTGCACAACACCCGGGTGTACGTGCTCGACGCCGCGCTGCGGCCCGTGCCGCCGGGTGTCGTGGGCGAGCTGTACATCGCGGGCCACGGCCTGGCCCGCGGCTACCTCAACCGCCCCGGCCTCACCTCCGAGCGCTTCGTGGCCTGCCCGTACGGGGAGCCCGGCGGCCGGATGTACCGCACCGGTGACCTCGCCAAGTGGCGCACCCTGCCGTCCGGCGAGGGCGTGGTGGACTTCGTCGGCCGCGCCGACGACCAGGTCAAGATCCGCGGCATGCGGATCGAGCTCGGCGAGATCGAGGCCGTCCTCGACACCCACGACGGCGTCGCCCAGTCCGTGGTCGTGGTCCGCGAGGACACCCCCGACCACAAGCAGCTCATCGGCTACGTCGTGCCGAAGAGCGGCGAGGAGCGGGCGCACGACCTGGCCGAGGACATCGAGCACGTCGACAAGTGGCAGGAGATCCACGAGCAGGGCTACAGCGAGCAGGAGGACCTGGGCGTCGAGCAGGACTTCACCGGCTGGAACAGCAGCTACGACAACGCGCCCATCCCGCTGGACCAGATGCGCGAGTGGCAGGACGCCACCATCACCCGCATCCTCGACCTGAAGCCGCGCCGGGTCCTGGAGGTGGGCGTCGGCTCCGGCCTCATCCTGTGGAAGGTCGCCCCGCACGTCGACCACTACACCGGCGTCGACTTCTCGCCCTCGCTGATCCAGACCCTCGGCAACCGGGCCGCCGCGTCCGAGCTGCGCGACCGGATCATGCTGCGCAGCCTCGCCGGGCACGAGATCGGCGACCTGGCGGGCCACACGTACGACACCGTCGTCATCAACTCCGTCGCCCAGTACTTCCCGAGCGTCCCCTACCTGATCGACGTGATCCGGCAGGCCATGGCGCTCCTGGAGCCCGGCGGCCGGATCTTCCTCGGCGACATCCGCCACCTGGGACTGCTCCACCCCTTCCTCACCGCCATCGCCCTGCACGACGGGGCGCACGCCGACGAGCAGGCCGGCGTGGTGCGCGAGCTGGTCGAGCACACCATGGCCCTGGAGAGCGAACTCCTCCTGGACCCGGCCTTCTTCAGCCGGATCGGCGAGGAGGTCCCGGAGGTCGCGGGCGTCGACATCCAGCTCAAGCGCGGCCACCACAGCAACGAGCTGACCGACTTCCGCTACGAGGTCGTGCTGCACAAGCGGGGCGCCGAGCTGGTCTCCGTCGCCGACGCGGCCGAGCTGGCCTGGGAGAACCCCGAGGCGCTGCGGGCGCACCTGACGGACGCCCGGCCCGGTCTGCTGCGCGTCACCGGCATCCCCAACCGGCGGGTCGCCGCCGAGGTGCTCACCGCCCGCCGCGTCCGCACCGGGAACACGGCCGCCGTCCGGACCCTGGTTCCGGCCGAGCGCCCCGGCACCGACCCGGAGGCCCTGCACGCGCTGGCCGCCGAGCTCGGCTACGAGGCCCGGCTCACCTGGACCGACGCCGCCGAAGGGGACCTGTTCGACGCGGTCCTGCTCGGGCCCGGGCGGTCCGGCGCGCCCTGGCTCACCGATGTCTTCCGGCACACCGCCGAGGAGGGCACGAGCCTGTACGCGCACGGCAACGACCCGCGCGCCGAGGAGCACACCCGCAAGCTGGCCCTGGAGGTGCGCCGGCACGCGGCGAGGCAGCTGCCCGAGCACATGGTGCCCGCCGCCGTCGTCCTCCTGGACCGGCTGCCGCTCACCCCGAACGGCAAGCTGGACACCCGGAAGCTGCCCGCGCCCGACTTCACCTCGCGGGCCGTCCGGCCGCCGCGCACCGAGCGGGAGATCACCCTCGCCCGGTTGTTCGCGGAGGTCCTCGGCCTGGAGACGGTCGGCGTCGACGACCAGTTCTTCGACCTGGGCGGCGACTCCATCCGCTCGATCCAGCTGGTCAGCAGGGCCCGCGCGGAGGGCTTCGTCATCACCCCGCGCGACGTCTTCCAGCACCAGACGGTGGAGGCGCTGATCGCGTGCGCCGCGCAGGCCGCCGACACGGTCGACCCGGCCGCGGCCGCCGCGACCGAGCTGCCGCACTGGCTGAAGACCCTGGAGACCCCCGACCCGTCCTACGGCGAACCGGCCCTGGAGTACGCCGAGTCGGCGCGGGAGCTCTCGGCCGAGGCGGCCGGCGCGCTGCTCGGCGCGCTGCCCGGTCTCTTCCACGCGGCGCCCGAGCACATCGCGCTCGCCGCGTTCGCCCCCGCGCTCATCGAGTGGCGTGCCCGGCGGCTGCCCGCCGCCCAGTCCGCGCTCCGCGTCGACCTGGCGATGGACCCGGTCCCGGCCCCGTACCCGGTCAAGCTGACCCCGGGCCTGGCCGGCATCGACCGGGCGCTGACCGACCCGAAGGGCCTGGCCCGCGCCCTCAAGCGGGTCAAGGAGCAGGTCCGCCAGACCCCGGCCGAGGGCCGCAACTACGCGGAACTCGCGGCGGCGAACCCGGAGTTCGGCCCCTCGCGGGTCGCCTTCCGGTACGGCTCCGGCGAGCCGGGCGGCACGGCGGAACCGTACGCCCTCCTCGTGGAGCTGCGGCCCGGCGGCGACGGCGCTTCGGCGGCGGTCCGCTGGCGCTGGGACACCGGTCTGTTCGGCGCGGAGGAGGCCGGCGCCCTCGCCGACCGCTTCGAGCGGCTCCTCGAAGCCCTCGCGGGCCTCACCGGCCACCCCGGGCTCGGCGGGCTCACCCCCTCCGACATCACCCTGCTCCCGCTCAAGCAGTCCACGCTCACCGAGCTGGAGCGCTCCTACCCCGGCCTCGACGACGTGCTGCCGCTCGCCCCGCTCCAGCAGGGCCTGCTGCTCCATGTCGCCGCCTCCGCCGACCCCGAGCACGACGACGACCCCTACCAGGGGCAGACCGTCTTCGACCTGGAGGGCCCGCTCGACGCCGAGCGGCTGCGCGAGGCCGCCCACGGGCTGCTGATGCGCCACGCCAACCTGCGGGCCTCCTTCGCCGTGCGCGGCCTGGAGAACCCGGTCCAGGTGATCCGGTCCACCGTCGAGGTGCCCTGGCGGCTGCACGACCTGACCGGTCTGCCGCCCGCCGACCAGCGGGCCGAGCGGGAGCGGATCGTCGCCGAGGACGCGCGGCTGCGCTTCGACCTGGCGAGCGGCCCGATGCTCCGCTTCAGCCTGATCCGCTACGCCGCCACCCGGCACGAACTCCTCGTCGCCGACCACCACATCCTGCTCGACGGCTGGTCCATGCCGGTCGTCTGGCACGACCTGTTCGAGCTGTACGCGGGCCGCGGCGACGCGCTGCCGCCGGTCACCCCGTACCGCTCCTACCTGGCCTGGCTGGCCGGGCAGGACCGGACGGAGGCCGTCACGGCCTGGCAGGGCTACCTCGACGGGCTCGCCGGTCCGACCAGGGTCGGCACGCCGGGGCTCGCCTCGCACGTGCTGCCCCGGACGACGACCGCGGTCCTGCCGGCCGAGCTGACCCGGGACCTGGAACGGGCCTGCGCCCGCCTCGGGATCACCCTCAACACGGCCGTGCAGACCGCCTGGGGCCTGCTGCTCGGGCGGCTCACCGGCACGGAGGACGTCGTCTTCGGCACCACCGTCTCCGAGCGGCCGGCCGAGATCGACGGCATCGAGTCCGTCGTCGGCCTGCTCATCAACACCGTGCCGCTGCGGGTGCGGGCCGAGGCCGGCGAGCCGCTGCGGACCACGCTGACCCGGGTGCAGTCCGCCCAGTTCGACGTCTTCCCCCACCGCCACCTCGGGCTCACCGAGATCCAGCGCCTTGCCGGTACGGGCGAACTGTTCGACTCGTACTACGTTTTCCAGAACTACCCCGACCAGGAGGAGGACGCCGCCGAGCTCGGCGGGCTGCGCGCGAGCGAGCGCACCGACGGCGCCAAGGGCGTCTCGCACTACCCGCTCGGCATCACCGTGATCCCCGGGGAGCGCCTGGAACTGCTCTTCGGCCACCATCCCGATCTCTTCGACGAGAAGAAGATCGACTTCGTCAAGGAAACACTCATCGAGATCATCGAGACCATCGCGGGGGAGGCTCGGGCATGAAGAACTTCGTCCAGCTGATCCGTGAACTGCCCGTCGCCGTAAGGATCATGCTGCTCTGCGCGATGGCACGCGCGATCAGCTTCTTCGGCATCCTCGCCTATCTGCCGATCTACCTGAGCGACTCGCTCGGCATGAACGGCGCCACCATCGGCTACGTCCTGGGCGTCTGCCTGCTGGTCGGCACCATGGTGAGCGTCTACGGCGGCTACCTCGCCGACCGCTTCGTCAAGGTCGACTTCATGATCGTCCTGGATGTGCTGCTCACCCTGCTCTACGGGGCGCTGCCCTTCCTGGACTCCCCGGTCCTGGTCATCTGCCTGCTCCTGGTGGCGAACACCGCCTCCTCCTCGATGAGCGTCACGGCCAACGCGCTCCTCGCCGACCTGCTGCCCTCGGAGAACCGCGCCAAGGTGTTCTCGCTGCGCTACTCGCTGCAGAACATCGGCGCGGCCGTCGGCCCCTTCCTGGGCGTGTGGACGGTCAAGGCGGGCACCGGCGGCCCGTTCTGGCTGGCCGCCGGCGTCATCTTCGCGGCGCTGCTGCCGCTGGTGATCTTCCGGCGGCTGTTCACCGGAGGACCGGCGGAGGCGGTGGAGGGCTCCTCCGACGACGAGTCGATGAACTTCCGCGAGGTCCTGCGGGTCATGAAGGCCGACCGCAGGCTCGGTCTGTTCACCCTCGGCGGCATCCTCAGCATCGTGGTCTACGGGCCGCTGCTGACCTACATGTCCCAGTACCTGGTCCTGGTCGAGTCCCGTGACAGCGCCTACCGGCTCGTCGCGTACATCTCGGCCGCCAACGCGATCGTCGTGATCTCCACCCAGTACGTCATCGGCAGCCGGCTCAAGGAGAAGACGCTGCTGCGCTGGCTCACCTGGGGCACCGGGGCCTTCGTCCTCGGCCTGGTCGGCATGGCGCTGTCCACCGAGGTCTGGATCATCGTCGCCGCGATCGTGGTCTTCACGATCGGCGAGGTCATCGTGGTCCCGGCCGAGTACATGTTCATCGACAACATCGCTCCCGCGAACCTCCGCGGCAGCTACTTCGGCGCGCAGAACCTCGTCCACATCGGGGTCGCGATCGGTCCGATCATCTGTGGCTTCCTCCTCGTGCACGCCTCCCCGGCCGCGATGTTCGCCGCGCTGATCGCCCTGGTCGTCCTCGGCTGGTGGTTCTACGTCCTCGGCTGCCGCGCGTCCGCACCCGTCCGCACCGCAGAAAGTGAAGCCGTGAGGTCAGCATGAGTTTCGACCAGATCGTCCAGACGACCCACTGTCCCTTCGCCAAGCCGTCCCGCATGGGCACCGCGATCAGCGTCACCGGCACCGACGTCGAGGCCGGGCTGCGCGAACACCGCGACACCATCGAGGAGTTCTTCGCCTCGGCGCGCGAGCGGGAGCTCGACGGCATGCTGCTCACCTTCGAGGACCCGGAGCTCGGCGCCACCCTGCCCGCGCTGACCCGGCTCACCCGGCGCTTCTTCGAGGCGCTGTGCGAGATCTACCCGTCGGTGTACATCCAGGACGACCCCGAGCCCGACGAGACCTGGTACGCGATGATCGGCGGCGAGCGCTTCTTCGTCGTCTCCTTCGCGCCCTGCTACCCGGAGCACTCGCCGCGGTACAACTTCGGCAGCCCGCAGACGTACTTCCTGCTCCAGCCGGCCTCCACCTTCGAGCGGAACGCCGAGCTGATCGACCGCCGCCGGGTCCGCATCCAGCGGGCCTTCAAGGCGACCGGCCGGCCGTACGACGCGGAGCTGGCGAACCTGGAGAACGACATGTTCAAGTCCGTCATGCCGATCGACCCGATCGACCGCCCGGTCCGGTGGTGGGAGGACCAGGCGACCGTGACGGCGCTGACCCAGGTGACGGCGCTGACCCAGGTGGCGGAGCGGCCGAAGGTCGAGCTGCGGAAGGCCGGCTAGGCACGATGATCGAGGAACTGCTGCCCCGGCCGGTCGCTACCGCGGAAGCGTTCGGCGACCCGGCCGGGGCGCCGGTCCCCTTCCCGGGCGAGGAGCACCTCCTCGCCCGCGCCGTCCCCGCGCGGCGCCGCGAGTTCACCACCGCGCGGGCCTGCGCCCGGCGGGCCCTCGGCGGGCTCGGCATGGCCCCCGTCGCCATCCCGTACGAGACCTCCCGGGCGCCCCGCTGGCCCGCCGGGATCGTCGGGAGCATCACCCACTGCACCGGCTACCGGGCGGCGGCCGTGGCCCGCGCCACCGACCTGGCGGCGCTCGGCTTCGACGCCGAACCGCACGCCGCGCTCGACCACACGGGCGTGCTCCACCTGGTCACCGGCGAGGAGGAGCGGGCCCACCTCGCCGACCTGGCCGCGGCCCGGCCCGAGATCCACTGGGACCGGGCGCTGTTCAGCGCGAAGGAGAGCGTCTTCAAGGCCTGGTCGCCGCTGACCGGCCGGTGGCTGGACTTCAAGGAGGCCACGGTCGCCTTCCAGCCGCGCACCTCGACCTTCACCGCCCGGCTGCTGGTCGAGGGGCCGGTGGTGGACGGCGTACCGCTGACCGGGTTCGAAGGAGGGTTTCTCGTCAAGGACGGTCTGGTCCTCACGGCCACGACCGTACGGCGGCCCGACAATGGCCCCGATCCGCACCACCGATCGAGGGGACCGCTGTGACCAGCGCCTTTGAATCCTTCACCGCCACACTCGCCTCCTATGGCTGGGACTCCGACTGGGCGGACGCGTTCGCCCCGCACACCGCCGCCGGGCTCGTCCCGGCCCGGGTGGTGCGGGTCGACCGCGGCCGCTGCGAGGTGGTCGCCGCCGGGACCGCCGACGCCGACGCGCCCGTGGCGACGTTACGGGCCGACACCGGGCCCGTGCTCGGCGCCGACCCCACCACCGCGCCCTGCACCGGGGACTGGGCGGCCGTCGAGACCGCCCCCGCCGCCGGCGGCGGCCCGGTCGTCCGGGCGCTGCTGCCCCGGCGTACCCGCTTCACCCGCTCGACCTCCTCGGCCCGCTCCGAGGGCCAGGTGCTCGCCGCCAACATCGACCTGGCCGTCATCGCGGTCTCGCTCGCCGTCGAGCTGGACCTCGGGCGCCTCGAACGCTTCCTCTCGCTCGCCTGGTCCAGCGGCGCCCAGCCGCTGGTGGTGCTGACCAAGACCGACCTCGTCCCCGACATCACCCACCTCGTGGACGATGTCGCCGAGGCCGGCCCGGGGGCGGAGGTCTTCCCCGTCAGCGCCTTCGACGGGTACGGCCTCGACGCCCTCGCCGGGGCCCTGGCCGGCCGGACCTCCGCGCTGCTCGGCCAGTCGGGCGTCGGCAAGTCCACGCTGGTCAACGCCCTGTTGGGGAGCGAGGAGCAGGAGTCGGGCGAGGTGCGCGGCAGTGACGGCAAGGGCCGGCACACCACCACCGCCCGCGATCTGCTGCCGCTGCCCACCGGCGGGCTGCTGATCGACACCCCGGGGCTGCGCGGCGTCGGCCTGTGGGAGGCGAACGACGGGCTCACCCAGGTCTTCGCCGAGATCGAGGAGCTGGCCACCCGCTGCCGCTTCCACAACTGCGAGCACCACGCCGAACCCGGCTGCGCGGTCCTCGCCGCCGTCGAGGACGGCACCCTCTCGCACCGCCGGTTCGAGAGCTACCGCAAGCTGCTGCGCGAGAGCGCCTGGATCGCCTCGCGCACCGACGCCCGGCTGCGCGCCGAACTCGGCCGTGAATGGCGCCGCCGCGAGGCCGCGGGGCGCGAGATGTACGAGCGCAAGCGCGGCGGGAAACACCGTAAGGCGTTCTGATGGTGGTCCGGCCACACCCGCTTCTCGGCCAAGGGCGGCGGATGTGGCCACTTGCAGCCAGTGCACCTTGGTGCCAACCGAACTTCTTGTAGCGCCCGTTCGCCCCCTGGCAGATTACTCAACGGCAGCAGGTCAAAAGCAACTGCCGGGTAAATCGAGTAAGCCACAAGCCACTTCGAGGGAATCGGACGGTAAAAGAAATGCGACGCAAGGCTTTTGTCTACCTGGTCTCGTGCGCCGTGGCCCTCTCGGCGACGGTGATGGGCGCCTCCGCGGCGCAGGCCGCGGACACCCTGCACACGAGCAAGACGAGCGTGACCGACAGCGGCGACAGCTGGGGCTGGGACTAGCCCACGGCCGCTCTCGGCCCCTACCCACCATGCCAGAGAGGGCGAATTCCCGTGACCATTGACCAGGGCGTACTCCACTACGACTTGTCCACCGACGAAGTCGCCCAGCTGGACGCGCTGATCGCCGAACTGAAGCAGGCGGACTGCGACCCGGGCCGGCCGCGCTTCCACGACGAGGCCTGGGAGCTGACCGGCCGGCTGCCCGTCGGGCTGCGGAAGTTCCTCGCGGAGTTCCGCCGCGACGACCCGGCCGCCGCTTTCAAGATCCGGGGATTCGACGTCGACGACAAGGGCGTGGGTCCCACCCCCGGGAACTGGGCCGATGCCGCGGCCTCGTTGAACACCCGGCGCGAGGAAATCTTTCTCTCGCTCATCGGCAAATGCCTTGGAGAGATATTCAGCTGGCCCACCCTCCAGTCCGGCCGCATGATCCAGAATGTGCTGCCGATCGCCGGCGAGGAGAACGAACAGAGCGGTCACGGCAGTGATGTGCTCCTGGAATGGCACACCGAGGACGGATTCCACCCGTACCGCTGTGACTACCTGGCCCTCTTCGGCATCCGCAACCACGACCGGGTGCCGACCACCGTCGCCTCCATCCGTGACGTGACGCTCGGCGCGGAGACCCGGAAGACGCTGTCGGAGCCTCGCTTCTACATCCTTCCGGATGACGAGCACCTGCGTCAGCTTGCCGTCCAGCAGCCGGACCACCCGGGGCTGCTGCGGATGCGGGCCATGCGCGAGACCCCGGAGCCGGTCGCGGTCCTCTTCGGCGACCCCGACTCCCCGTATCTGCGCATCGACCCCTTCTTCATGCGGTGCGTCGAGGGTGACGCGGGTGCCGAGCAGGCGCTGAAGGAGCTCGTCGCCGAGCTGGAGCGGGCCACCAGGGACGTGGTCGTCGAGGCCGGCACGCTCCTCGTCGTCGACAACTACCTCGCCGTGCACGGCCGCAAGGCCTTCACGGCCCGCTACGACGGTACGGACCGCTGGCTCCAGAAGGCGATCATCACCCGTGACCTGCGCAAGTCGCGGGAGACCCGGGACACGGCGTCCGGCCGCGTCCTGATCTGATCACTCAGGAGCAGAAGGGGGAGAGGCGCGATGGCAGCGTCCCACGCTGTACCGATCGAGGCGGTCGTCCTGGCCGACGTGGCGATCGTCCTGCTGGTCGGGGCCGTCATGGTCCGGCTCGCGCGGCGGATCCACCAGCCGCCGGTGGTGGCGGAGATCGCCGCGGGTCTGATGCTCGGGCCCAGTCTGCTGGGGCTCCTACCGGGGAACCTGCCCGCGCTGCTCTTCCCGCCCGAGGCCCGGCCGATGCTGTCGGCCGTCTCGCAGGTGGGCCTGGCGCTCTTCATGTTCCTGGCCGGCTGGGAGCTCGACCTGGGCAAGCTGCGCGGCCGCACCGCCTCGGTCGGCTCCACGGCGGTCCTCGCCATGGCGGTGCCGTTCGCTGTGGGCGCCGGGGCGGCGGCGCTGCTGTACGACTCGCTGGCGCCCGCCGGGGTGGGCCACGACATGTTCGTGCTCTACCTGGCCACCGCCTTCTCCATCACCGCCTTCCCGGTGCTCGCCCGGATCATCCGGGACCAGGGCCTCGGCACCACCCGGGTCGGCACCACCGCCATGGCCTGCGCCGCCGCCGGTGACGTGGTCGCCTGGTGCGTGCTCGTCCTGGTGGTCGCGATGGCCGGCTCCGGCGGCACCGGCGGGTTCTTCCAGGTCCTGGCCTGGACGGCGGCGTACGCCGCGGCGATGCTCTTCGTCGTCCGCCCGCTGCTGCACAAGGTGCTGCGCTGGTCCGGCAGCGGCCGGCTCGCCGTCGTGGCCGCCGGGGTGCTGCTCTCCGCCTACGCCACCTCGTGGGTCGGCATCCACGCCATCTTCGGCGCCTTCGCCTTCGGCCTGATCATGCCGAGGCAGGGGACGGGGGACGAGCGGGAGGCCCTGCACCGGCAGATCGAGCTTCCCCTGGAGAAGGCGTCCTCGCTGCTCCTGCCGGTCTTCTTCGTGGTCACCGGCCTCTCCGTCGACATCGGAGGGCTCGGCTGGTCCGGCCTGGCGGCCCTGCTGCTGGTGCTGGTCGCGGCCGTCGTCGGCAAGTTCGCGGGCGCCGCGCTGCCGGCCCGGTTCTCCGGGATGAGCTGGCGGGACGCGGGGGCCTTCGGCACGCTGATGAACACCCGCGGCCTCACCGAGATCGTCATCCTCGGCATCGGCCGCGAACTGGGCCTGATCGGGCCCGAGCTGTTCACCATGATGGTCCTGATGGCCCTGGTCACCACGGCCATGGCGGGCCCGATCCTCCGCTGGCTCGGGGTGGGCGGCCCGTCCTCCGGCCCGGATCCCGCCCCGCTGGCCGCGCCCCCGGCCAAGGAAAAGATCGGAGCCGTCTGATGCACCCCTCCCGCCTCTTCGGCTACGAACACCGCCCCAACGGCACCGTCGTGATCACCCGGGCCTGTCGCATCGTCTCCGTCGTCCGGGGCGACGGCGAGGTCGGCCGCTTCCTGACCGAAGTGGCCGCGGCCACCGCGGGCGGCGGCAGACAGCAGGTGCTCGCCCGCTGGGTGACCGGCGCCGTACCGGCCGCGTGAACCAGGGAAAGGGTCCGCCCCCACAGGGGCGGACCCTTTCCCGCGTCAGCCCGGTCGTGGCATCTCGTCCGTCTCCGCCACCCGGCGTCCGGCCCGGGCGGCCAGCTGCCGGACGGCCGCCGGGGTGAGATCCATGGCCGGGGCGATCTCGTCGAAGGGGACGCCGAAGTCGTCGTGCAGCACATACGCGACCCGCTCGGCCGGCGGAAGCGCGTCCAGGACGGCCTCCTCGCCCGGGCCCGCGCCCAGGGGACCCGGCTCGGGACCGGACAGGGCGGCCTCACGCTCGCGCAGCCGGGCCAGGCAGACCCGGGCCAGCCGGACGAGCGCGGTGGAGGCGGGCGCGCCGGGCCCGGCGCCGCGCTCCGCCTCCCGAAGGGCCGCGTCGGCCTCGGCCCGTGAGCCGAGCAGGCGGTACGCGACCGCGGACGGCCGCGTACCGGTGAGGCCCGCGGATTCGACGTCCACGGTCAGTCGCCGTGGCCCGTCCCGCCGCTGCCGAAGCCGCCGCTGGAGATGCCGCCCCACTTGCGCTTCTCCTCGCTCGGCGGGTCGGGCGAGGTCTCGCCGCCGTCCTTGAGCTGGTACGGCATGAGCCGGTGCTCACCGTCGGTCCGCGGCATCTCCGCGGGCCTGCGGTACTCGGACATCTCGCCGGGCAGGACGTCGGTGTCCGGCCGGTGCGGCTGCTCGTCGGGAGCGGGTGGCTTCGATTCGCGGTCCTTCAGGTAGAAGCCGAGCCAGACGGCGCCGATGAGGACGAGGACGACGATCAGTCCGCCGAGGACCTGGGCGAGACCGTTCTGCCAGACACCGGCCACCGTGGTGACCGGGGCCGAGTCCACGAGGAAAGTGTTCATACTCCAGGATTACCCCGTTTTGGACCGTTTGGTCCTGCGAGCGGAATCCGGTTCTGAAACATTTCCCGGAGCCCATCGCGTAGGTGAGGTGTAAGCGCACACACAGCGAACACGTCACAGCGACGGAAGGGGGGACATGAGACAGTCCCGCGCGGACGAGTTCCTGGAGTTCGCCGCCGCCCGTTCGGGCCACCTGTTCCGCTCGGCATGCCTGCTGACCAGCGGGGACACCCATCTCGCCGAGGACCTGGTGCAGGACACCCTCGGCCGGATGTACGTCCACTGGGGGCGCATGAACCGGGTCGGCAACCCGGCGGGATACGCGCAGACGGTGCTCGTACGCGGCTTCCTCAGCCACCGGCGGCGCCGCTCGGCCACCGAGCGCCCGCTCGGCGAGCTGCCCGACCGGGCCCCCGACGACGGCGAGGACCCGGCCCTGCGGATCGCCCTGCTCGACGCCCTGGCCCAGCTCGCGCCCAAGGACCGGGCGGTGGTCGTCCTGCGCTACTGGGAGGACCGCAGCGTCGAGGAGACCGCCGACGCCCTGCACGTCAGCTCGGCGGCGGTCCGCACCCGCTGCACCCGCGCCCTCGCCACCCTGCGCCGGCGGCTCGGCGGCAGCATCACGGAGTTCGCCGCCCACTGACCCCGCCCCACAGCCTTTCCCCAACCCACGAACCGGAGACGGTGATTTCGCCATGCCCCAGCACGACGAGCACGACCCGCACGACGTGACGGACGGACGCTTCGAGGAGGAGCTCGGCGCGGTCCTGCGCGCCACCGGCGACGGCTTCGCCGCCCACGACCGGCGCGAGCTGGCGACCGGCGGCCTCGCCCGGGGCCGCCGCAGGCTCCTGCGCCGCCGCGTCGCCACCGCGGGCGGCGCCCTCGCCCTCGCCGCGATCGGCGTCGGCGGGGTGTACGGCGGCTCCCTGCTCGGCACCGGCGCCGAAGGCCCGGCAGGGGTCTCGGTCGCCGCGGGCCCCAAGCCCGGCGGCAGCGGCCAGGCCGAGCAGGCGGCCGGGAAGCCGGGCGGCGAGCCGGACATCCCCGTCGCCGACCTCGCCGCCGTCCTCAAGGCCAACACCCCGGCGGGCCAGTGGGAGATCCAGAACCCCGAGGGCCGGGGCCAGGCCGTCTCCGCCGTGTACGAGGACGGCAAGGGCCAGGCGGCCGTCACCGTCGGCCTCTTCCGCGCGGGCGGTGACGGGGAGGCCGGTACGGGCCAGGTGACCTGCCCGGACAAGGTGGGCAGCCGCTTCGACGACTGCACCGAGGAGAAGCTGGCCGACGGCTCCCGGCTCATGGTCCTCCAGGGGTACGAGTACGCCGACCGGCGCGAGGAGACCAAGAACTGGCGGGCGGTGCTGCTCACCAAGGACGGCTTCCTCGTCGACGCGAGCGAGTACAACGCGGCGGCCGAGAAGGGCGCCCCGGTCAGCCGCGAGAACCCGCCGTTCAGCCCGGCCCAGATGAAGGCCCTGGTCACGGCGAAGGGCTGGAAGCCGCTCCTCAAGCGGCTGCCGGGACCGCGGAAGCCCTTCCCGGGCACCCCGGGGCGGCCCGCCGACGGGCCCTCGCGGGCCGAGATCCAGGCGACCCTGATCTCCCTGCTGCCCCGGGACGCGCGGGTGGTCGACAAGGGCAAGGGCGGGTTCAGCTACGTGGTCGTCGACGACGGCAAGGGCAAGAGCCTGGTCGAGATCGACGTGCAGCCCGCCATGACCGGCATCCGGAATGACGTCTTCGGCGGCTCCGACGTCACCACCGAGCCGGACGGCACCCGGGTCAAGCTGGAGAAGAAGCCGGGCGAGAAGGGCGGCGAGGGCGTCCTCTGGTGGAGCGCCGACACCCTGGCCCTCGACGACTTCCGGGTCATCGTCTCCTCGTACAACGCCGCCACCCACTACGACGGGGCGACCCGCGCCAAGCCGGCGCTGACGACGGAGCAGCTGAAGGCCATCGCGCTGAGCCCCAAGTGGCGGGCGCTGGCCGGGAAGTAGCCCCCTCCCTGGACGGCGGGCCGGTCCTCGGCGGAGGACCGGCCCGTCTCACGTCGCCTCACTTCGCCTCTGAGTACCGCTCCACCGTCGCCGTCGTGAACGGGAAGCGCACCGGCGTCTCGCCGAACGCGATCCGCCCCGCCTCGTCGCCCGCCGCCCGGATCGCCTCCGTGACCGCCGCCGCCTCCTCGGCCGGGCAGTGCACGATCACCTCGTCGTGCTGGAAGAAGACCAGCTCGGCCCGCATTCCGGCGGTGGCGCGGCGCAGGGCCGCCAGCATCAGCAGCGCCCAGTCGGCGGCGCTGCCCTGGACCACGAAGTTCCGCGTGAAGCGGCCCCGGGCGCGGGCGTCGGTCGACGCGTACCCCGGGACGTACTGCTCGGAGCCGCCGTCCTCCCCGGCGGCGGCCTGCGGCAGGCCCGCCTCCTCGTCCTCGTCGGCGCCCGCCGCCTTCGGGCTGGTGCGGCCCAGCCAGGTGCGCACCAGGCGGCCCTCCTCGCCCGCCTTCGCCGCGTCGTCCACGTACGCCACGGCGCGCGGGAAGCGGCGGCGCAGGGCCGCCAGGTTCTTCAGGCCGTCGCCGCTGGTCTGCCCGTAGACCGCGCCGAGCAGCGCCAGCTTGGCGTGGTCGCGGTCGCCGGAGAAGGCCCGGTCGGAGAGCCGGGTGTACAGGTCGTCGGGGTGGCCCGCGACCTCCATCAGGCCGGGGTCGCGGGAGATCGCGGCCAGCACCCGCGGCTCCATCTGGTCGGCGTCGGCGACCACGAGCCGCCAGCCCTCGTCGGCGACCACGGCCTGCCGGATCACCTTGGGGATCTGGAGCGCCCCGCCGCCGTTGGTGGTCCAGCGCCCGCTGACCGTGCCGCCCGGCAGATACTCCGGGCGGAAGCGCCCGTCGCGCACCCAGTCGGCCAGCCAGGACCAGCCGTGCGCCGTCCAGATCCGGTAGAGCTTCTTGTACGCGACGAGCGGCGCGACCGCCGGGTGGTCGAGCTCCTCCAGCTCCCAGCGCCGGGTGGACCGCACCCGGATCCCGGCCCGCGCGAAGGCCTTCACCACGTCGGCGGGAAGGTCGGGCCGCACCCGGTGCCCGAAGGCGGCGGACACCTCGTCGGCCAGCTCCGCGAGGCGGCGCGGCTCGCCGCCGCCCGCGTACCGCTCGCCGAGGAGGCCGTGCAGCACCTCCCGGTGCACGTCGGCCCGCCAGGGCAGCCCGGCCCGGTGCATCTCGGCGGCGACCAGCATGCCCGCGGACTCGGCGGCGGTGAGCAGCCGCATCCGCCCCGGGTGCGCGGTCCTCTCATGGCGCCGCTGCTGCTCCGCGTACACGGCGAGCAGCCCCTCGAAGGGGACGCCGGCGGAGGCCACCGGCTCGAAGAGGGAGTCCTGCGAGCCCGGTTCGGCGGCGCGCTGCGGCGGGTCGGGCGGCACCGGCGCGTTCCGCAGCCGGGCCCAGGCGGCGGCGGCCGAGCGGGGCTCGCCGAGCCGCCCCTCGTGGCCGAGCAGGAGCTGCTCGGCGTCCTCGACGTCGTAGCACCGCTCGACCCGGACACCGGCGGCGAGCAGCCGTGGATAGACCTCGGAGGTGGCGCGCCAGACCCAGCGGGCGACGTCCGGGCGGGCGCGGACGGCCGCCACGAGGTCCGGCTCGCGCCGCACCTCGCCGACGGGCAGCCCGTCGGGCCCGAGGGGCGCGAGCAGTGCTCCGTCCCCCTCCGGCTCGGGCGCGACTGCCCACCTTTCGGTCACGAGTACGAGTCTGGCACCCGCCACTGACAACGGGCGGGAGCCCGCGCTCAGGCCGCCTTGTGGAAGAGCGCCGCCGCCTCGCCACGGGAGCCGACGCCCAGCTTGTTCAGGATGTTGGCGACATGGAACTTCACCGTGGACTCGCTGATGTGCAGCTCCTGCGCGATCTGCCGGTTGCGGTGCCCGAGCGCCAGATGGGTCAGGACCTCCACCTCGCGCTCGCCGAGCCCGGTCAGCGGGCTCATCGCGGCGGCCGGCGCGTCCGGCGTGGCGAGCGGCACGGTGGCCGTGAGCGTGGTGCCCCAGCCGGGCACGGCGTCCAGCTCCAGGCGCCCGCCGAGCACTTCGAGCCGGTCGGTGACGCTGCCCGCGCCGAGCGGGCAGGAGTCGAGCAGGCCCGGCCCGTCGTCCCGCACGGTGGCCCGCAGCTCGTGCTCGGTGAGCGTCCAGCCGACGTGCACCCGGGAGACCGCCTCCTGCTCCAGGACGATCAGGAGCAGCGCCCGGACGATCGCCCGGGCGCCGTGCGCCACGTCGGCGGGCAGGGTGCGGACGGAGTCCGGCGGGCCGAGTTCGAGGCGGACGGGGCTGTGCCGCAGCATCGGGCGCAGCGCGTCCGCGAGCCGGGCGAAGGCCTCCAGGGCCGGTTCCTCGGCGACCGACCTGTCCCGCTGCGACTCGGCCCGCAGCTCGATCAGGGAGGACACGGCCAGGTCGGTGGCGGTCGCCCGGGCGGCGGCGTCGTCCAGGGCGCGGCTGCGCAGCACCCCGAGCAGCCCGGAGAGCGCGGCGGCGTGCGCGGTGGTGAGCTCGGCGGTCACCCGCGCCCGGGTGTCGGCCGCTGTCCGCGACCGCGCCAGGGCGTCCGGCACGGCCTCGCTGGCGAAGCGTTCGAAGTGGCCGGTCACCAGGTCCCACAGGGCCTGCGCCAGGGCGAGTTGGGGCGCGCCCGCCGGATCGGCGTCCTCCTCGCGTACGAGGACGAGGACCGAGCCGCGGGGTGTGGCGTCGGACCGTACCGCGACGATCTCCCGCTCGGCGCCGCCGACCCACGCGCGCCCCTGCCAGGGCTCGCCGGGCACCCCGGCGGCAAGCAGCGGGGTGAGCTCGGCCGCGGTGAACGGCAGCTCCGGGCCGCCGGTCCGCTTGAACGGCGAGTGCGCGCAGTGCGTGGAGAGTTCGACCGCCGCGTGGTGCGGGATCAGCGGCTCAAGGACCTCGGAGAGGCGGGGCAGGATCTCGCCCAGCGGCTGCCGGATGACGTCGTGGGCGGCCAACAGGGCGCTGGTGGCGGTGAGTTCCATGGGGCCCAGCCTACGGCCGTCCTTTCGGTCAGGTGGGACTGTCCGTTCGGACGGCGGGGCGGGGGTGGCCCGGGACGGATGCTTGATCCATCGAGACGGATCACAACGCACTGCGGCAGCGGATCACCGAAGACGGATCCGCGGCGGGGAGACGGGGAGTCATGGAAGCGATCGTGTACGAGGAGTTCGGCGGCCACGAGGTCCTGCGCCACGAGTCGGCGGTGGACGTGCCCGAGCCCGGCGCGGGCGAGGTACGGGTCAAGGTGGCGGCGGTCGGCGTCAACCCGGTGGACTGGAAGCGCCGTTACGGCTGGGTGGAGGAGTTCTACCCGACGACCTTCCCGGCCGTCCCCGGCCTGGAGTTCGCGGGCACGGTCGACGCGCTCGGCGAGGGCGTGACCGGGGTGGCCGTCGGCGACGAGGTGTTCGGCTGGACGAAGACCGGCGCCTACGCCGAGTACGCCCTCGCCGACACCTTCGCCGCCAAGCCCGCCGCCCTCTCCTGGGAGCAGGCCGCGAGCATCCCCGTGGCGGGCGAGACCGCCCGGCGGGTCCTGGACCTGCTGGGCGTCGGCCCGGGCGAGACGCTGCTCCTGCACGGCGCCGCCGGTGCCGTGGGCGCCGTGGCCGTCCAGCTGGCCGTCGCGGCGGGCGCGACGGTGATCGGCACGGCGTCGGAGCGGAACCACGCCTTCCTGCGGGAGCTCGGCGCGCACCCCGTCACCTACGGCGAGGGCCTCGCCGACCGGGTCCGCGCGGCCGCCCCGCAGGGCGTCGACGCGGTCTTCGACGCGGCGGGCCACGACACCCTGCCGGTCTCGGTCGAGCTCCTCGGCGGCGAGAAGTCCCGCATCGTGACCATCGCCGCCCCGGACGCCCACGAGCACGGCATCGTCTTCTCCGGCGTCACCGTCGAGCAGTCCGCCGCGCGCGAACTGCTCGCCGACCTGGCGGCCCTGGTGGCCGAGGACCGGCTGCGCCTGGACCTCGCGGAGACCTTCCCCCTGAAGGAGGCCGCCCGCGCCCAGGAGCTCAGCGAGTCGGGCCACGTGCGCGGCAAGCTGGTCATCCTTCTCTAGGCCCTTCGGCGCCTAGAACCAGCCCGCCTTCACCACCGTGTGCCCGGCCGCCGCCGCCCGCCCGTAGAACGCCCGCAGGTCCCGGTGATGCCCGCCGAGTATCTCCAGGACCAGGGCCTCGGCCCAGCCCGGGCCGAAGGAGGCGAGGATCTTGGCGCCCGCCGCCTCCCACAGCGCGTCGAAGGAGACGTCCGCCAGGAAGGCGGCGGCGGTGCGGACCTCGGCCGGTTCGAGCAGGAGCAGCGGCGGGTGCGGGAGGTGGTCGGCGGGGGCCCCGGCCGGCTGCCGCCCGCCGAAGACCGGCAGCCACCCGGCGGCGTCGCCGCTCGCCTCGTACAACGCGTGGACCAGGCCGAAGTCCTTCTCGATCGAGTCGGCGACGCCCGCCGCGTACTCCACCTCGTGGTGCTCCCAGGCCGTGGCCATGAAGGCTTCGAGCCAGGCGTGGTCGTCCAGGATCTCGGCCGTGGTCGCGGCCCGCAGATGCATGTGCATGGTTCCCCCGTTCGACGGTCCGCACATTCGGACCGACGTGCGAAACCTACCGGCCCGTACGGACAGCCGGCCCAGGAACCGGCTCCGTCGGCAGGGGGCGGCCAGGAATCCCGGGGGGCGCCACGGGGCCGTCAGGAACCGGAGGGGGCGACACGGGGGTGCGGCCCCGCCGGACGGCACGGGGCAGGGACCCGGCTCCGACCCCGGTCCCTGTCCCGTCCCGACTTCCCACCCTCTCCCGTCAGCGCGCGAGCCGCCACGCGGGGAGCGCGGCGGCGGCCGTCGCGACCACCGCGCACACCCCGGCCACCGCCCCCGCCGGCCCCCACGGCACAGAGAGCGCGACCGGCGCGGAGAGCGCCGCGAGCCCGGCCCCCAGACCGGCCAGGCAGACCGCGGCGACGGCCAGGCCCAGGACCGCGCCGATGCCGACGGCCAGCAGCGTCTCGCCCGCGACCACCCGCAGGACCTGCGCCCGGGTGGCACCGGCGAGCCGCAGCGAGGCCAGTTCGGGGCCGCGTACGGAGGTGGCCATCAGCAGGGTGTTGGCGAGGGCGATCACCGTGTAGACGAGGGCGATGCCGAGGACCAGGAGCAGGCCGAGGCGGGTCTGCGGGGTGCTCGCGGCGGCGGGGAAGGCGGCCGCCGCCCAGGCGTCCGCGGTGCGGACGGTGCCGCCGGGCACGGGCACGGGCCGGTCGGACTCGATCCGGTCCACGGTCGCGCCCGGGGCGTTCGCCCAGGTCACGTACGGCCCGTTGGAGCCGGTCCCGCGCGCGAGCACCGCCGCGATCCGCAGCCGCACCGGCCCGCGCCCGTCCGCCGTCCACACGTCGACCGGCTCGCCGACCGTGTGCCGCTCGAACTCCTCGTTGACCACGATCGACCGGTCGTCCAGCCTCCGGAGGTCGCCCGCGACGACGGGCAGCCGGGCGTACGAGGCCCAGGCGGCGGGGTCGGCCACCGCCCGCGCCCCGTACCGGACCAGGGCCTCCGCCCCGTCCCGTACGACGACGGAGGTCGCCCCGGTGGCGGACCCGGGCCCGGACCGGGGCAGGCCGGTCCCCGTCGTGACGTACGCGGCGCCGGTCTGCTCCCGCGCCTCCGCCGCCTTCGCCCCGGCCACCGTCGCCGCCGAGCCGAGCAGGGTGCCGGCGAGGGCGACCGTCACCAGGACCGGGGCGGCGACCGCGGCGGTCCTGCGCACGGCCGCCGCGCCGTTCTCCCGTACGAGCGTCCCGACCGCCCCCGGCAGCCGCACCGCGCGGGCGGCGGGGCGGACGAGGAGCGGGGCGAGCAGGGCGGCGCCGGTGATCAGGAGCATGGGCTGGGTGACGTACGTCTTCCGCTTCAGGAGCGCGGCCGGATCCGTCGCGCAGGTCCACACCAGCAGCCCGAGCCCGCCGAGCAGCAGGCCCGCGCCGAGCAGCGCCCGGCCGAGCGGGAGGACGTCCGCGTCGACGTCCGCCTCGCGGAGCGCGGCGGCGGGACCGGTCCGCCCGGCCCGGCGGGAGGCGGCGAAGGCACCGGCGAGGGCGACCGCGACGCCCGTCCCGAAGGCGGCGGGGTAGGGCCAGCCGACGCCGCCGCCCCCGATGGCGAACCACTCGGGCGCCACCCCGCCGTCCACCAGGACCCGGCCGAGCCAGGGCGCGCCCAGGGCCCCGAGCAGGCACCCGGCGGCCGAGGCGAGGAGGCCGACGCAGGCCGCCTCGGCGAGCAGCGTCCGCCGCACCTGCCCGGGGGTGGCCCCGGCGGTGCGCAGCAGCCCGTACTCGCGTCCGCGCAGGGCGACGGCGAAGGCGAAGGTCGAGGCGACGACGAAGACGGAGACGAAGGCGGTGACGCCTCCGGCGGTGCCGAGCAGGGCGTTCAGGGTGACCAGGGCCTGTGCGTCGCGGCCCGCGTCGGGGTCGGCGAGCCGGCGGTCGGCGCCGGTGAGCACCCGGGCCCGCCCGGCGGCCAGGGCCCGGACCTCCTCGGCGGGGGCGTCGACCCCGACGGCGTCGGGGCCACCGGCCGGGGTGACGGTCCAGCGGGCCCGCAGCTCGCGCAGGAGTTCGGTGTCCACAGGCTGTGGACGGTCGAGCGGCACGCCGACGACGGCCGTCCCCGGCCCGCGCCGCACCTCGGCGGAGAGCCGGTCCTGACCCTGCACCACGACGGGCGAGGACGCGAACCGCTGCGGGGCCCGCTCGGGGGCGTGCGCGGTGGCGGAGAGCCCGAGCCCCATGACGACGAGCAGTCCGGTCCCGAGCGCGAGGGCGGTGAACCCGCCGAGGAAGGACGCCCAGCGGGCCCGCAGCCCGGCGAGGAGGACGGTCAGCACGGGCGACCGCCTTCGACGGTTCCGGCGGCGCCGGTCGCCGTCTCCAGGCCCGCCATCCGCGCGGCGACCGACTCCACGGTGGGGCCGCGCAGTTCGCCCCGCACGCGCCCGTCGACCAGGAAGACCACCCGGTCCGCGCGGGCCGCGGCCACCGGGTCATGGGTGACCATGACCAGCGTCTGCCCGTCGCGGTCGACGAGCGCGCGCAGCATGTCCAGGACCTCGCGGCCGGTCGTGGAGTCGAGGGCGCCGGTCGGTTCGTCGCCGAAGAGCACCGCGGGGGCGGTGATCAGCGCACGGGCCAGCGCGACCCGCTGCTGCTGCCCGCCGGACAGCTCGCCCGGCCGGTGCCGCTCCCGCCCCGCGAGGCCGACCCGGGCGAGGGCCTCGCGCACCCGGGCCCGGGACGGCCGGCGCCCGGCCAGCAGCAGGGGCAGGGCCACGTTCTGGGCGGCGGTCAGCGAGGGCAGCAGATTGAACGACTGGAAGACGAAACCGATCCGGTCCCGCCGCAGCAGCGTGCGCCGCCGCTCGCTCAGGCCCTCCAGAGCGACCCCGCCGACCTCGACCGTGCCGGCCGTCGGCCGGTCGAGACCGGCCGCGCACTGGAGCAGCGTGGACTTGCCGGAGCCGGAGGGCCCCATGACGGCGGTGAAGCTCCCGGTGGGGAAGTCGAGGTCGACGCCGTCGAGGGCGCGGACGTCTCGATGCTGGCGGCGCAGGCCGCGAAGCCGGACGGCGTAGGAGGTCATGCCCCAAGCCAACCGTCGGCGCCGCCCCCGATCACGACCACTGGAGGGCGTCCCCGGGGTAGGGCAGGCCCTACCCCGGGCGGGCGACCTGGGACGATGGCGGGGACGGTACACACAGGGTGTGGACGAGCGAGGCGGCAGTGCGGTCGAGGAGGCACCCGGGATGAGCAGGGGTACGGGCAGGGGTACGGGTACGGGCAGGGGCGCGGACGGCGCCCCCGCCGGCGACCGCGCCGCCGAGGCGGTCCGTACCGTCGAGGAGGCACTCAAGGCGCTGTACGGGAACGACGACAGGGCGCTCGACACCGCCGCCTCCCTGCTCGCCGCCGCCCCCGGCGCCGACGCCGAACTGGCGCGGCGCGGCGAGGAGTTCGTCCGGTCCCTGTGGACGCGCGGCTGGCAGCCCGCCGACCTCGCCCGGATGGCCCGCCGCGAGCTGGCCGAGGAGCACGTCGGGCTCCTGACCGGCCTGATCCTCGCGGAGACCGCCCGCTACGAGCGCCTCCCGCACCGCTGGCGGGCCCAGCTTGACGCGCTCGAACCGGTCGGCCGGACCACCGACCGCTTCTCGTACGCGACGGGCGTCCTGGAGCTGTACCGGCTCCTCGTCCGGCTGCCCCGCCTCGACGCCGTCGGGCCCGTGCCGGGCGAACCGCTGCCGCCGCCCGTCGCGGGCGAGCCGAAGACGCTGTCCCGGATCCGGGCGCTGCTCGCGAAGGCCGAGGCGACGACGTACGCCGAGGAGGCCGAGGCGCTGACCGCCAAGGCCCAGGAGCTGATGGCCCGCCACAGCCTCGACGAGGCGACCCTCGCGGCGGGCGCGCCCTCGCCCGAGACGCCGGGGGCGATCCGGATCGGCGTCGACGCGCCGTACGAGCAGGCGAAGGCGATCCTGCTGGACGCCGTGGCGACGGCGAACCACTGCCGGGCCGTCTGGAACGAGGGCCTCGGCTTCTCGACGGTGGTCGGCTTCGAGGCGGACCTGGACCCGGTGGAGCTGCTCCACACCTCGCTCCTCGTGCAGGGCACGGCCGCGATGACCCGGGCGGAGGCCGAGCAGCGGGCCGGCGGCCGCAAGCGCACCAAGTCCTTCCGCCAGTCCTTCCTCCTCGCCTACGCGAACCGGCTCGGCGCCCGCCTCTCCGCCACCTCCCGCCGGGTCGCCGCCGAGGCCCCGACCCTCCTCCCGGCCCTCGCCACCCGCGAGGTCGCGGTCACCGCCCGCACGGACGAGCTCTTCCCGGAGACCCGCACCAGCAGGGTGCGGGCCGCCTGGGACGAGGAGGGCTGGACGCACGGCACGACGGCGGCGGACCGGGCGGGCCTGGGGGCGCCGCCGAGGGGCGAGATCCGCTGAGCGGTGGGGTGAAGGAGCGCCGAGCGCGCTGGACGACCCCGGAGCGTCACTGATTGAGTGCGCGACGTCACCCCTCGTCGGGTCCGTTCCCCGCTCCCAGGAGAGCCACGTGTCCCCTCTCGTCCCCTCCCTCGCCCGCAGGACCGCGCTCGGCGCGGCCGTCGCGCTGACCCTCGCCGCCGCCGCGCCCGGCGGCGCGGCGGCGAGGGCGGCGACGGTGGCGCCCGAGCCGGTGCGGTGGGCGGCGCTCGGCGACTCGTACACGTCCGGCGTGTTCGTCGGGGACCCCGTCCCGGCGCTCGGCAGCGCGGACCGGGACGGCTGCGACCGCACCACGGGCGCGTACCCGGCCCTCGTCGCGGCCGGTCTCGCGGCGGCCCCGCCGGGGGGCCGGAAGGTGGTCCTGACCGACGTCAGCTGCGGCGCCGCGACCCTCGCCGACATCGCCACGGACCGGCAGACCCCGATCAGCCCGGTGGAGCCCCCCGAGGGCGGCTGGCCGGACGTGGCCCCCCAGGCCGAGAGGGCCGGGCTGGACGCGGGCATCGACGTGGTCACGATCGGCATCGGCGGCAACAGCCTGTCCTTCGGGAAGCTGTTCACGTCCTGCCTGCTCGCCGGCGTGGGGCAGCCGGACGACGCCACCCCCTGCCGGGACTCCTACGAGACCGGCGGCACGTCCCTCGACCCCGAGCCGATCGGCGACAAGTACGCGCGGGTCGCCCGGGAGTACGCGCGCATGCTGCGCGACGTACGCCGGAAGGCGCCGCACGCCGAGGTCGTCACGGTCGGCTACCCCACGATCTTCCCCGCGGACCCCACCGGCTGCGACCGCCGGGACACCACCGAACTGGCGGCGGACGTCGAGGGCCTCGGCCGGATCTCCGCCACCCACGGGGACATCGCCTGGCTGCACGGCGTGGCCGCCCGGCTCGACGCGATCATCCGGGCCCTGACGGAGTGGAACGGCGGCACGTACGTCGACACCGCCGCCTCCAGTACGGGCCACGACGTGTGCCGGCCCCCTGCCGTGAAGTGGGTGGAGGGCGTCTGTGGCGAAGCGGCCCCGTACTGGCCCGACCGGGTCGCCGTCGGCACCTTCCGCCTGACATGCTCCGCCGGCCACCGCGCCACCGTCGTACACCCCAACGCCGCCGGGCATGCCGACACCGCCGCCCGGGTCGAAGCGGCGATCCGCGCCGCGCTGACCTGACCGGTCGGGCTCCCGTCGGCCCCCGGTCGGCCTCCCCTCGCCCCCCCCGCGCGGCCGAATGCCCGCTTCGCCCCAGATCGCGGCTAGGCTCCCCCCATGAGCTGGCTCCGGGCGCTGAAGGAGACCGCGCGCTCGGGGCTCTCCGTCGAGCGGCGGCGGCTCGAACCCGCCGTGGCGGCGCGCGGCGCGCTGGGGCTCGCGCTCGTCGTCGGGTTCTCGCTCGCGCTGTTCGGGCCCGTGGTGGCGGCGTCGTCCGCGTTCGGCGCGTTCCAGGCGGCCATCGCGACCTTCCAGCGCTCGTACCGGCCCCGCCCGACCCTCGCGATGGCCTCCGGCGCGAGCCTCGCCGTCTCGACCTTCCTCGGCTATCTGACCGCCTCCCACGAGGTCCTCTTCCTGGTCCTGCTCGCGGTGTGGACCTTCCTCGCGGGCCTGGCCTGGGCCGTGGGGCCCACCGTCGGCATCATCGCCGGGTCCAACGTGGCGATCATGCTGGTCACGGTCACCCTGCCCACCTCGGCGCTCACCGCCGCCGGGCACGCCGCGATGATCGCCGTCGGTGGTCTCGTGCAGGCCGCGCTGATCGTCGTCCTGCCGGTACGCCGCTGGGGCGCCCAGCGCGACGCGCTCGCCGACGCCCTCGCGGCGGAGGCCGACTACGCCCGGCGGCTGCGCCACGACCCGATCGCCTCCTTCGACCCCGTACCGCTGATGACGGCCCGCAGCGCCGCCGCCGTCACCCCGCGCCAGGCCCGCCACCGCCCCGCCGAACTGCACGGGGCGCGCGGTCTGGCCGAGCGGATCCGGCCGGTGCTCGCCTCCCTCGCGGACCCGGCCGTCGGCGCGCCCGCCGAGGGCCCGCAGCGGGACCGGGTGCGGGAGCTGCTGGCGGCGGCGGGTGAGGTGCTGGACGCGGCCGCGCACGCGATCCGGCACGGCGAACCGGTCGAGCTGCCGCCCGCGGCCGCCGCCGCGCTGCGCACGCCGGACACCGGCGCGATCCTGACCGGCGCGCCCCGCCGGGCGGCGACCCGGCTCGCCGCGCTGCTCGGCGACGTCGTGGAGACCGCCGAGCCCCGCACGGAGACGGCGGCCGAGGCCCGCAGCCGCCCGACCCTGGTCCGGCTCGCCCCGGTGGCGCTCGCGAAGATGCGCGCCGAGCTGCGCCACGAGTCGCCGATCCTGCGGCACGCGGTCCGGGTCACGGCGGTCGCCTCCACCGGCTATCTGATCGGCACCGCCCTCCCGCTCGGGCACGGCTACTGGGCGCCGATGGCCTCGGTGATGGTGATGCGCCCGGACTTCACGCAGACGTACGCGCGCTCCGTCGCCCGCTTCGGCGGCACCCTCGTCGGCGTCACCCTCGCGTCGGGGATCGTGCAGGCCGCGCACCCGGGGACGTACGCCTCGGCGGCGCTCGCGGTGCTGTGCGCCTTCGGGATGTACCTACTGATGCGCACGGGGTACGCGATGAGCCAGGTCTTCGTCGCCGCGTACGTCGTCTTCCTGCTCGGCATGGCCGGCGAGGGCCTCTCCCAGACCATCCGGGACCGGGTGCTGCTGACCCTGCTCGGCGGCGTCCTCGCGATGCTCGCGTACGCGGTCTACCCGGCCTGGGAGACGCCGAGGCTGCGCGGCAGGCTGGCGGACTGGCTGGTGGCCGACGGGCGGTACGCGGCGGCCGTCGTCGCCCGTTACGCGGACCCGGCCGGGCCCTCCTGCCCCGATGTGCGCGAGGCGCTGCTCGGCACCCGCGCCGCCCGGATCGCCTGGCAGGACGGGCTGACCAGGGCCACCCACGAGCCGGTCCGCCACCGGGGCCTGTCGCACGCGGCGGCGGACGCGGCCGAGGACGCGCTGGCCCAGCTCGGCCGCGTCGCCATGCTCCTGGAGGCCCACCTGCCCGAGCGCGACGCCCCGCCCGTCCCGGAGGCCGCCGCGCTCGCGGAGGCGCTGCGGCGGGCGACGGAGCGGGGCGCGAAGGCGGTCCGGGAGCGCAAGACCCCGCGCTGGGACGAGCTGCGCACACTGGTCGCGGCGTGGGCGGCGGGGGAGGGCGCACCGGACCACTTCCTGCTGCGCAAGGGCGCGCCCCTGCTCCTGGAGGCCCTGGACGACCTGTCGCTGGCACTGACGGAGTCGTCGCGGCGGTAGGCGCCGGGGCCCGGGGCCCCGGTGGCGTCACCAGGACGCCGTGCGCACCCCCGGCAGCATCCCCGCGTGGGCCAGCTCCCGGGTCCGGATCCGGGAGAGGCCGAACTTCCGCAGGTGGCCGCGGGGGCGCCCGTCGACGGCGTCGCGGTTGCGGAGCCGGGTGGGGCTCGCGTCGCGCGGCTGGCGGCGCAGGGCGCGCAGCGCCGCCGTCCGCTCGGCCTCGGGCGTGCCCGGGCGGCGGATCAGCTCCTTCAGCGCGGCGCGCCGCTCGGCGTACCGGGCCACGACGCGCCGCCGGTGCCCGTCGCGCGCGATCTTGCTCGCCTTGGCCATCAGACCCGCACCCCGCGGGCCCGGATGCGGGCCACGGCCGCCTCCACGCCGATCGCGTCGACGGTCCTGATGGCGCGGACGCTCAGCGTGAGGCGCACATGGCGGCCCTCGCTCGGGAGCCAGTAGCGCTTGCGCTGGATGTTGGGGTCGAAGCGGTGGGAGTGCGAGACGCGGTTGCCGAAGCCGGGACGCGCCCCGGTCAGCTGGCAGTGGGCGGACAAGGTGACCTGCCTTTGGTAATGGGAATCGTTTTCATTTACTCTACACACCATGGCCCGCAACGAACTCCGCCCGATCGTGAAGCTCCGGTCCACCGCAGGCACCGGACACACCTACGTCACCCGCAAGAACCGCCGGAACGATCCCGAACGTCTGACCCTGCGGAAGTACGACCCGGTCGTCCGCCGGCACGTCGACTTCCGAGAGGAGCGCTGAGCCCCGATGAAGCCCGGAATCCACCCCGCGTACCGCCCCGTCGTCTTCCGCGACAAGGCCGGCGGCTTCGCCTTCCTCACCCGCTCCACCCTCACCTCCGACCGCACGGTCGAGTGGGAGGACGGGCGCTCCTACCCCGTCGTCGACGTCGAGATCTCCTCGGCGAGCCACCCCTTCTATACGGGCACGGCCCGGGTCCTCGACACCGCGGGCCGCGTCGAGCGCTTCGAGAAGCGGTACGGGTCGTCCCGCGGCGGCGCGCGTAGGGAGGGGCGTTGATGTTCACCGTCGCCCTCGTCGGAGGGCTCCACGCCGACGCCCGCCGCGCCGCGGTCGACCACCTGCTCGCGGCCGTCCCCGCCAGCGTGGCGCTCCACCACGACCTCGCGGCCGCCGCGCGGACCGGCACCGTCACCCGTACCGTCCGCGACGCCGACGGCCCGCTGTCCGCCGGCGAGACGCCGCTCGTCGACGACTGCGCCTGCTGCGCCCTGCGCGAGGACCTCGTCCCCGAGCTGCGGCGGCTCGCGGAGTCCGGGCTCACCCGGCTCGCGGTCGTCGAGCTCTGGGACTCCGTCGAGCCGAGGACGATGGCCGAGGTGATCGCCGCGGCGGGGCTGCGGATCGGCGGGGTCGTCACCGCCGTCGACCCGGCCCTGCTCCTGCCGTACCTCGGCAACGGCGACGACCTCGCCGACGCCGGGCTCGCCGCGGCCGCCACCGACCGGCGGACCGTCGCCGACACCTGGGCCCGCCAGCTGGAGTACGCGCCGGTGCTCGCCGTCCTCGACAGCCCCGAGGCCGACGAGGAGGACCACGCCCTCCTGGCCCAGCTCCACCCCACCGCCCGCCGGGTCGCGGTCGCGGTCGCGGCACCGGCGGAGCGCCCCGCTCCCCTCGGCGGGGAGCTCGCCGCCGCCGTCTTCGCCGGATTCGACGTCGAGGCCGCGGCCGCCGCCCAGCACCCGGCCTGCGCGCTGCTGCCGCAAGACGCCGACGCCCACGGGGTCGGCACCTATGTGTGGCAGCACCGGCGGCCCTTCCACCCGGGGCGGCTCTACGCGGCCCTGGAGGAGCTGACCTGCGCCGCCGCCCGCAGCCGGGGGCGCTTCTACCTGGCCGACCGGCCCGACACCCTGCTGGCCTGGGACGCGGCGGGCGGCGCGCTCTGCGTGGAGAGCGCGGGTCCGTGGCTGGCCTCGCTGCCCGACGCCGCCTGGGACCGGACCCCGCCGCTGCGCCGGGCCGCCGCCGCCCTGGACTGGCACCCCGAGCACGGGGACCGCTGCCAGCGCCTGGTCTTCACCTCGCCCGGCCTCGACCGCGAGGGGCTCGCCGAGCTCCTCGGGTCCTGTCTGCTCACGGACGCCGAGTACGCCGCGGGGCGCGCCGCCTGGCGGCGGCTGCCGTCCTCCTTCGACGCCTTCCTGGAGGTCTGACCAGCGGTCAAGTCGCCCCACGCACAGTCGCGTAGTCGCTACGCCACCCCTCGTGCACGTGCATCTGCTCATGCATCGGCATATGAACACAGCTATGATCCGAGGAAGTTGACACATGCACCAGAAACCTCGGGGAGCTACCAGTGCACCACGCGCACCACGCGTACAACGGCATGGCGGCCACGGAGCTTCGTGGTGTCGTGTGGCAGAAGAGCCGGCACAGCAACTCCCAGGGCTCCTGCGTGGAGTTCGCCAAGCTGCCCGGGGGTGACGTCGCCGTCCGCAACTCGCGTCACCCGGAGGGCCCCGCGCTCGTCTACACGCCCGCCGAGATAGAGGCCCTGCTGCTGGGCGTCAAGGACGGGGAGTTCGACCACCTGGTGTGAGACGCGGACGTACGAGAGGGCCCCGGCGGCGACTGCCACCGGGGCCCTCTCGTACGTCCTGTCCGTCCCCTCGGGACTACTCCGGCCCCAGCCGGAACAGCGCCCACACCACCTTGCCGTGCAGCGTGCCCGCCAGCGGATGCCAGCCCCAGCTGTCGCTGAAGGACTCCACCAGGAACAGCCCCCGGCCCGACTCGGCGGCGAAGTCCTCGCCGGCCTCGCGCGCCTCCGGGCTCTCCTGACTGGGGTCGCGCACGGCGCACACCAGGCGCGAGGCCCAGCGCATCAGATGCAGGCGGACGGGCGGATTCAGGCCTTCCTCGTACGCCGGGGCCGACTCGCCCGGCACCGCGTGCCGCAGCGCGTTGGTGACGAGCTCCGAGACGACCAGGGCCACGTCGTCGAACCGGTCCGCGAGATCCCAGTTGGTCAGCGTCCGACTGGTGAACTTCCGCGCGCCGCGCACCGCTTCGTAGCGGGGCGGCAGGGCGCAGGAGGCGGAGTTGGAGACGGCCGCGGGATCGATCGGCGGAAGACCCTGCCGTAACGGCTCGAGCATGGTCGATCCATTCGGTCCCATGCGAGGCACTCCCGGGAATCGCGACTGTGGTGCGACAACTGGTGCGACAACGGTGCGGCAGCACGCGCGAGTACACGGCTGTGCGGGCTCCATGGTTCCGAATGCGGAGGAGGGATGCAAGGGCAGATGCACGTGCACGCGCCGGACCTGTCCGCCCCCGTGCCGAATCTGTGCATAAGTCGCCCCGTACGAGTGACCCCGCTGCCCGGAACCCGCCCCCTATCCGTAATCGAATGTGTACGCGCTGAAGCGTTTAGTGGCAGAATCCGGGGCTCGACGGGGGCTCGGCATCGGATTGATCCAGATTGATCTTGAGGGGCGGGAGCACCGTGATGGGGAGGCTGGAGCCGTGACGGCGGGCGAATCGAGCGGGGCGAGCGGGAGTGTGGTGCGCCGCATCCTGCTGGGCTCCCAGCTGAGGCGGCTGCGTGAATCGCGTGGCATCACCCGGGAAGCCGCCGGGTATTCGATCCGCGCGTCCGAATCCAAGATCAGCCGTATGGAGTTGGGAAGGGTGAGCTTCAAGGCCAGGGACGTCGAGGATCTGCTCACCCTCTACGGAGTCGGCGACGAGACCGAGCGCGGCTCGCTCCTCGGCCTGGCCCGCGAGGCCAACGTGGCCGGCTGGTGGCACAGCTTCGGCGACGTCCTGCCCGGCTGGTTCCAGACCTACATCGGTCTCGAAGGCGCCGCCTCCCTCATCCGTATCTACGAGGTGCAGTTCATCCACGGCCTGCTCCAGACCGAGGCCTACGCCCACGCCGTCGTCACCCGCGGCATGCCCGGCGCCCCGCGCGCCGAGATCGAGCGCCGGGTCGCGCTGCGCCTGGAGCGCCAGAAGGTCCTGGTCTCCGAGCGCGCCCCGCAGTTCCACGCCGTGCTCGACGAGGCCGCGCTGCGCCGCCCGTACGGCGACCGGTCCGTCATGCAGGGGCAGTTGCGGCATCTCATCGAGATCTCCGAGCACCCCAACGTCACGCTCCAGGTCATGCCCTTCAGCTTCGGCGGCCACGCGGGCGAGAGCGGCGCCTTCACCATGCTCAGCTTCCCCGAGTCCGACCTCTCCGACGTCGTCTACCTGGAGCAGCTGACCAGCGCCCTCTATCTCGACAAGCGCGAGGAGGTCGCCCAGTACGCCCGGGTGATGGAGAAGCTGCGCGCGGACAGCCCGGACCCGGCCGAAAGCCGCGACGTTCTGCGGGGACTCCTTCAACTCTCCTGATACGTCAGTACGATGACGTGACATCAGTACGCCAGTGAGGGGTCTCGTCCATGTCGCCGTCGTCATCGTCTGTTTCCTACTTCACCGAACTGGCCCACCAGTACATCGACGGCGAATGGAAGCCCGGCAGCGGCTCGTGGGACATCATCGACTTCAACCCCTACACGGGGGAGAAGCTGGCCTCGATCACGGTCGCCAGCGCGGCCGAGGTCGACCAGGCCTACCGGGCCGCCGAGCGCGCCCAGGCGGAGTGGGCGGAGACCAACCCGTACACCCGCCGGCTCGTCTTCGAGCGCGCGCTGCGGATCGTCGAGGACCGCGAGGACGACATCGCCGCGGCGATCGTCGCCGAGCTCGGCGGCACCCGGCTCAAGGCCGCCTTCGAGCTGCACCTGGCCAAGGAGTTCCTGCGCGAGGCGGTCCACCTGGCGCTGCGCCCCGAGGGCCGGATCCTGCCCTCGCCGGTGGACGGCAAGGAGAACAGGGTCTACCGGCTGCCGGTCGGTGTCGTCGGCGTCATCTCGCCGTTCAACTTCCCCTTCCTGCTGTCGATCAAGTCGGTCGCCCCGGCCCTCGCGCTCGGCAACGCCGTCGTCCTCAAGCCGCACCAGAACACCCCGATCTGCGGCGGCACCCTCGTCGCCAGGGTCCTGGAGGAGGCGGGCCTGCCGGCCGGCCTGCTCAACGTCGTCGTCACCGACATCGCCGAGATCGGCGACGCCCTGCTGACCCACCCGGTCCCGAAGGTCATCTCCTTCACCGGCTCCGACCGGGTGGGTCAGCACGTCGCCACCGTCTGCGCCCAGCACTTCAAGCACGCCGTGCTCGAACTCGGCGGCAACAGCGCCCTGATCGTCCTCGACGACGCCGACCTCGACTACGCGGTGGACGCGGCCGTCTTCAGCCGCTTCGTGCACCAGGGCCAGGTCTGCATGGCCGCCAACCGGATCCTGGTGGACCGCCGGGTGGAGGCGGAGTTCACCGAGAAGTTCGTGGCGAAGGTGCGGACCCTGCGGGTCGGCGACCCGGCCGACCCCGGCACCCACATCGGCCCGCTCATCAACTCCCAGCAGGCGGAGGCCGTCTCCGCGCTCGTCGACCAGGCGGTCGAGGCCGGCGCGACCGCCCTGCTGCGCGGCCCGGTCGAGGGCAATGTCGTCGCGCCGTCCGTCCTCGCCGGGATCCCCGCCGACGCGCCGGTCCTCGGCCAGGAGATCTTCGGCCCGGTGGCCCTGATCGTCGCCTTCGACGGCGAGGACGAGGCCGTACGGATCGCCAACGACACCCCGTACGGGCTCAGCGGCGCCGTCCACACCGGCGACATCGAGCGGGGTGTACGGGTCGCCAAGCGCATCCACACCGGCATGATCCACATCAACGACGGCACCGTGCACGACGAGCCGATCGTCCCCTTCGGCGGCGAGAAGCACTCGGGCATCGGCCGGCTCAACGGCGAGGCGATGATCGAGGCCTTCACCACGCAGAAGTGGATCTCGATCCAGTACGGGCGCAGCCGCTTCCCGTTCTAGGACGGTATCCGTCCTAGACAACCCGTAGGTTGGTCGGTGTCGGAGAAGGCGGGCCGACCGACCTACGGAAGGTGGACACCATGGTGGCTCTTGTTCCCACGGGGCAGCACATCGGCGAGCGCGACACGTTCCTGAACTTCATCCGGGCGCAGCGCGAGGCGGTGATCCGGGCCTCCTTCGGCCTCACCGAGGAGCAGGCGGCGAGCCGCCCGAGCGTCAGCGAACTGAGCCTCTCGGGCCTGATCAAGCACGTCGCCGAGGCCGAGCTGAACTGGCTGCGGCTGGCGCAGGAGCGCCCGAACGAGCGCCAGCGCGCGGAGGAGAACTGGGGCGAGGGCTTCCGGCTCGTCGACGGCGAGACCATCCCGGAGGTGGTGGCCTTCTGGCAGGGCGTGGCCGAGGAGACCGAGGAGTTCGTCCGGTCCGTGCCGAGCCTCGACGACACCTTCCCGCTGCCGCCCGCGCCCTGGTTCCCGAAGGACGGGCGGGTCTCGGTCCGCTGGATGCTGCTGCACCTGGTCCAGGAGACGGGCCGGCACGCCGGGCACGCGGACATCATCCGGGAGTCCCTGGACGGCAAGGGCTCCTTCGAGCTGATCGACCTGGAGAAGCGGAGTTCCTAGACTCGGGGGCATGTCAGCAATCCGCCTTCTCGTCCTGGGCGCGGTCAAGCAGCACGGCCGCGCCCACGGCTACCAGGTGCGCAACGACCTGGAGTACTGGGGCGCGCACGAGTGGTCCAACGCCAAGCCGGGCTCGATCTACCACGCGCTCAAGCAGATGGCGAAGCAGGGACTGCTGCACGCCGACGAGGTCGCGCCCAGCACGGCGGGCGGCCCGCCGAGGGTCGAGTACGAGATCACGGACGCCGGCCGCGAGGAGTACCTGCGGCTGCTGCGCGCCGCGATCTCCACGTACGACCAGGACATGGACATCCTGTCGGCGGGCATCGGCTTCATCGTGGACCTGCCGCGCGCCGAGGCCGTGGAGCTGCTGCGGGCCCGGCTGCGGGCCCTGGACGCGTGGCGGGCGGCGGTCACCGAGTACTACACCCCCGAGGGCGGGCCCGAGCAGCTCGGCCACATCGGGGAGATCATGCACCTCTGGATCCACTCGGCCGAGGCGGGCCGGGTGTGGACGCTCGGCCTGATCGAACGGATCGAGGGCGGGGCGTACGTGTTCGCGGGGGAGGGCGACCCCTTCGTGGGCGTGCTGGCGGACGGCGAGGAGAACCCGTTCGCGTAGTGAGGCGGTGAGGCGGCGGGCCGCGGGCGAGAGCCGGGCCCGCTTTCTCACTCATGCTAATCAAGTTTGACTAGCCGCCCGGCAGGGCATACCCTCCACCGCGAGCGACTGGTCAAGTTTGACTACCTGGAAGGGATGTCGATGAACACCGACGCGATCCTCGTGGAGGGCGCACGGAAGCGGTACGGCGACAAGGCCGCCCTGGACGGCCTCGACCTGGCCGTCCCGCGCGGCACGGTGCACGGCCTGCTGGGCCCCAACGGCGCGGGCAAGACCACCACCGTGCGGGTCCTGGCCACCCTGCTCCGCCACGACGAGGGCCAGGTCCGGGTGGCCGGCTTCGACGTGCGGCGGCAGGCCGGCGAGGTGCGCCGCAGGATCGGGCTGCTCGGCCAGCACGCGGCGCTCGACGAGGAGCTGTCCGGGCGGCAGAACCTGGAGATGTTCGCGCGCCTGCACCACCTGGGCGCCCGGCGCGCCGGGCAGCGGGCGGACGAGCTCCTGGAGCGCTTCGGCCTCGCGGACACCGGCCCCAAGGCCGTACGGAAGTACAGCGGCGGCATGCGGCGGCGGCTCGACCTGGCCGCCTCGCTGATCACCGAGCCGGAGGTGCTGTTCCTGGACGAGCCGACCACCGGTCTCGACCCGCGCGGCCGGGCCGAGGTCTGGGACTCGGTGCGCTCCCTGGTCGGCGGCGGCACGACGGTGCTCCTGACCACCCAGTACCTGGAGGAGGCGGACCGTCTCGCCGACCGGATCTCGGTGGTCGACCGAGGCCGGGTGGTCGCCGACGGCACCCCGGACGAGCTGAAGTCCCGCGCGGGCCGGGACAGGATCGACGTGGTCGTACGGGACGGGGCACGGCTCGACGAGGCCCTGCGGGTGCTCCCGTTCGGTCCTCGGGACGCGGACGTGGACCGGGACCGGCGGCGGATCAGCGCCCCCGTACGGGACCGGATGGCCTCGCTCGCCGAGACCGTACGGGCCCTGGAGGCGGCCGGGATCGAGGCGGAGGACGTCGCCCTGCGCCGCCCGACGCTGGACGAGGTGTTCCTGCACCTGACCGGAGACCGTACGGAAGAGGCGGAGGTGGCCGCATGAGCGCGGCGTACGCGGTGAGCGACTGCTGGACCATGACCCGGCGCGAGCTGGCGCACTGGGCGCGGCAGCCGGTCCAGGTCATCGTCGGCCTGGTCTTCCCGGTCATGATGCTGCTGATGTTCGGCTACCTGGTCGGCGGCGGCCGGGCCGTCGAGGGCGACTACGTCGACTTCCTCGTCCCGGGGATGCTCACCCTGACCATGGTCTTCGGCCTCGAAGGCACGATGACGGCGGTCACCCGCGACCTGGACAAGGGCGTGATCGACCGCTTCCGCTCGATGCCGATGGCCGACGGCGCGGTGCTCGTGGGGCGGGCCGCCGCCGACATGCTCCAGTCCGTGGTGGGGCTGCTGCTGATGGCGGGCGTCGGCTACGCGATCGGCTGGCGGACGCACGGCGGCGTCGGCGGCTTCCTCGGGGCGATGGGGCTGCTGCTCCTGCTGCGCTTCGCGATGCTGTGGATCGGCATCCACCTGGCCCTGCTCGCGGGCCGCGCGGAGCTGGTGCAGGCGGTGCAGATCCTGGTCTGGCCGTTCGGCTTCCTCTCCAACGCCTTCGCCGCGCCGGAGTCCATGCCGGGCTGGCTCGGCACGGCCGTGGAGTGGAACCCGATGTCGGCGACGGCGACCGCGGTACGGGAGCTGCTCGGCGGCCCCGGCGGCGAACCGGGCTGGACCGGCCTCGCGGTGCTGTGGCCGCTGGCCCTGCTCGCCGTCTTCTTCCCGCTGGCGGTCCGCCGGTTCGGCCGGCTCGGCAGATAGCGCCGGGCCGGCCGGGCCGGGCCCCTCAGTGGTGGAAGGACGTCGCCGCCTGCCGGTCCTGGGTGAACGGGTGCGGCTGGCGGCGCAGTTCGGGCAGGAGCCGGTCCAGCTCCTCGACGAGGAGGCCGGCCAGGTCGGCGGAGAAGCCGTTGCGGCAGACGATCCGCAGCACGGACAGGTCCTCCCGGTTGGCGGGGAAGGTGTACGCGGGGACCAGCCAGCCGCTCTCGCGCAGCCGCCGGGAGACGTCGAAGACGTCGAAGTTGGTGACGTCGGGCGCGGTGGTGAAGGCGAAGACGGGCAGCTCGTCGCCCCGGGTCAGGAGCTGGAAGTCGCCCATGGCCTCGATCCGTTCGGACAGGCCCCTGGCGACGTCCCGGCTGGTCTGCTGGACCGCCCGGAAGCCCTCCCGGCCCAGCCGCAGGAACGTGTAGTACTGCGCGACGACCTGGGCGCCCGGCCGGGAGAAGTTGAGGGCGAAGGTGGGCATGTCGCCGCCCAGGTAGTTGACCCGGAAGACCAGCTCCTCGGGGAGCTCGGCGGGGGAGCGCCACAGCGCCCAGCCGACGCCCGGGTAGACGAGCCCGTACTTGTGGCCGGAGGTGTTGATCGAGGAGACCCGGGGGAGCCGGAAGTCCCAGACCAGGTCCTCGTCGACGAAGGGGGCGACCATCGCGCCGGAGGCCCCGTCCACGTGGACGGGGATGTCGAGCCCGGTCCGCTCCTGGAGGGCGTCGAGGGCGGCGCAGATCTCGGCGACGGGCTCGTAGGAGCCGTCGAAGGTGGAGCCGAGGACGGCGACGACGCCGATGGTGTTCTCGTCGCAGAGCGCGGCGGCGGTCTCGGCGTCGAGGTGGAAGCGCCCGCCCTCCATCGGTACGAGCCGGGCCTCGACCTCCCAGAAGTTGCAGAACTTCTCCCAGCAGACCTGGACGTTGACGCCCATCACCAGGTTGGGGCGGGCGCCGCCGCGGTAGCGGTCGGAGTTGCGGTGGGTCCAGCGGCGCTTGAGGGCCATCCCGGCGAGCATGCAGGCCTCGCTGGAGCCGGTGGTGGAGCACCCGACGGCGGTCGAGGGGTCGGGCGCGTTCCACAGGTGGGCGAGCATCGAGACGCAGCGGCGCTCCAGTTCGGCGGTGCGCGGGTACTCGTCCTTGTCGATCATGTTCTTGTCGCGGCACTCGGCCATCAGCACCCCGGCCTGCGGTTCCATCCAGGTGGTGACGAAGGTGGCGAGGTTGAGGCGGGAGTTGCCGTCGAGCATCAGCTCGTCGTGGACGAGCTGATAGGCGCTCATGGGCGGCAGCGGCCCGTCGGGCAGCCGGTGGCGGGGCGGGGCCTCGGTCATGCCGCTGACGGGGTTGGCCTCCCCGTAGAAGGGGTTGAAGGCGAGTCGGCGGTGGAGGTCGCTCTCCTGGTCGGCGGGTCCCTTGTGCAGTGCCACGGTGGCTCCTTCGGGGGCGTTCTGAGGGGGTGGTGGGGGCTCAATGCAGGGACTTGCCGTGCTCGTCGAGCTCCAGGATCGGGCGGCCGGTGACGACCAGCCAGGCGGGCAGGATCGCGATGCAGAGCACGGCGACCATCGACGGGGAGGAGGCGAGCACGGCGGCGACGAAGAGGCTCACCCAGCCCTGCCGGGTGGTGGCGAGCAGGACGCCGAGGACACCCGCGGAGACGGCCACCGCCGGGTGGATCTCGGGGACCAGGGCCTGGGCGCACAGCCCGAAGGCGGCACCGATGAAGACGGCGGGGAAGACCCGGCCGCCGCGGAAGCCGCAGGCCGCGGCGACGAGCAGGGCGACCGTCTTGACCACGGCCAGCTTGGCCAGCTCGCCGGAGCCGAAGACGCCGACGTTCTCGGCGAGCTCCCTGGTCTCCGCCAGGCCCTTGAAGAGCGTCAGATGCCCGCCCAGCGCGCCGAGCAGGCCCAGCACGAGTCCGCCGGCCGGAAGCATCAGCATGGGGTGCCGCAGCCGCTGGAAGGCCGTGTGGACGTACGGGAAGGCGTAGCAGGAGAGCAGGCCGAAGACGGCGGCGAGGGCGGCGACGACCAGCGCGGCGACGAGGTCGGCGAAGCCGGGGTCGTTCAGCGGCGGCAGCCCGATGTCGAAGCTGGGGTTCGAGAGGAGCTGGGTGGTCATGGCCCCGGCCCCGGCGGCGACCAGCGGGGCGAAGAGCCGGTCCCAGAGCGAGCCCTTGCCCGGCTGGGTGGTCAGCGCCTCGGACAGGACGAGGGCGGCGGCCACGGGGGTGCCGAACAGGGCGCCGAAGGTGGCGGCGGTGGCCAGCGACACCCACAGGACGCCCGGCACGCGGGGCAGGACCTTGCCGCCCAGCCAGAAGGTCAGGGCGATGGCCGCGACGATCGTCGGGTTCTCCGGGCCGAGGCTGACGCCGCCGGCCAGCGAGAAGGTGGCGGCGACGAGCAGGCCGGGCACGACCGAGGGGGCGATCGGCGGGCCGCCGAGCCCGCCCTCGGCCGGGTCGGAGCCGGCGTGCCCGTACACCTTCCACACGACGAGACCGACCGCGATGCCGGTCGCGGTCAGGGTGCTGATCATCCAGAGCGAGGAGTAGTTCCCGATGCCGAGTGCGTCCGGGAGGGTGTTCCACAGCACGTGCTGGAGCTGCTCGGCGATCGCGCTGATCCCGAGGAAGAGCAGGGCCGATCCCACGCCGACCACGAGGGCGGGCAGGATCTGGGGCAACAGGATCCGGTGGGGCGCCTCGGGGGCGGAGGTATCGGTGGCCACCGACTCACCATAAGTGGACAAATGCCGCACAACATCCCGAGCGGATCACGGAGTCGGGCGGAGCGGGGCTTGCACCTCACGCCACGTCAGGCCCGAGGCTGACACGCGAACCGACACAGAGAAGGGGCGGGGAGCCGATGAGCTACTCCGTAGGACAGGTCGCCGGCTTCGCCGGTGTCACGGTGCGCACCCTGCACCACTACGACGCGATCGGGCTGCTCAGGCCCGGCGGACGCAGCCCGGCGGGCCACCGCCGCTACGCCGACGCGGACCTCGACCGGCTCCAGCAGATCCTGTTCTACCGGGAGCTCGGCTTCCCCCTCGAAGAGGTCGCCGTCCTCCTCGACGACCCCGGCGCCGACCCGCGGGAGCACCTGCGGCGGCAGCACGAGCTGCTGACCGGGCGCATCGGGGAACTGCGGAGGATGGCGGCGGCCGTCGAGCGCGCCATGGAGGCGAGACGCATGGGCATCAACCTCACGCCCGAGGAGAAGTTCGAGGTCTTCGGACACAAGGACCCCGAGCGGTACGCGGAGGAGTCCGCCCGCCGCTGGGGCGGCACCCACACCCACGAGGAGACGCAGGCCCGGGTCGCCACGTACACCAAGGACGACTGGCGGCGCATGAAGGAGGAGATCGACGCCTGGGGCACCGCCTACGGCGCCCTCATGGACGCCGGTGAGGCCCCCGGCTCCCCGGCCGCCATGGAGCTCGCCGAGGCGCACCGCGCCCACATCACCACCTGGTTCTTCGACTGCCACCCGAAGATCCACCAGGGTCTGGCCGAGATGTACGTCTCCGACGAGAACTTCCGGGCCTTCTACGACTCCCTGCACGAGGGCCTGGCCGAGCACCTGCGGGGCGCGATCCACGCGAACGCGCGCCGCCTGGCCGGCTGAGACGGGGCGGGGGCGCGCGGCGACCGGCGCGCGCCCCTCCCGGAGCCTCAGGCGCGCGGCGCGATGACCACGGCGGTGCCGTACGCGCAGACCTCGGTACCGACATCCGCCGCCTCCGTGACGTCGAAGCGGAACATCAGGACCGCGTTCGCGCCGCGCGCCTTCGCCTGCTCCACCAGGCGCTCCATCGCCTGGTTGCGGGTCTGCACCAGGGTCTTCGTCAGGCCCTTCAGCTCCCCGCCGATCATCGACTTCAGACCCGCGCCGATCTGGCTGCCCAGATGCCGGGAGCGCACGGTCAGGCCGAAGACCTCGCCGATCACCTGGCGCACCTCGTACCCGGGCACGTCGTTCGTCGTGACCACCAGCACATCCGACTGAGGACCCTGGCCGCCGCCGTACTCGTCGATGCTCATCCGCATCCACCTCCTGGCCCTCAGCCTGGGGGCGGCGGCGCGGGGGCGCATCCGGAGGGGCGTCGTACGGTCGCGGGGCCCGGGTGGAACCCGAGGGGTCCGCTCCGCGTTGGTAGCTTGGGGCGGCAGTTCCGTACGACAATCTCCTCGACGCGCCACGCGTCCTTCCCGCCCCGTCCCCGTCGTCCTTCTCGCCCCCACAGACCGCAGGAGCCCGGAACCCGTGAACACGCTTGCCCTCGGACCGAGCTGGCTGGACCCGGATTATCTGATCCAGACCTTCGGCCTGATCGGTGTCCTCGTCATCGTCTTCGCCGAGTCCGGACTCCTCATCGGCTTCTTCCTGCCGGGCGACTCGCTCCTCTTCACCACCGGCCTGCTCGTCACCACGGGCAAGCTGGACTCGCCGCTGTGGCTGGTGTGCACGCTGATCGTCGCCGCCGCGATCATCGGCGACCAGGTGGGCTATCTCTTCGGCCGCAAGGTCGGCCCGGCGCTCTTCACCCGCCCGGACTCCAAGCTGTTCAAGCAGGAGAACGTGGAGAAGGCGCACGAGTTCTTCGAGAAGCACGGCCCGAAGTCGCTGATCCTGGCCCGCTTCGTGCCGATCGTGCGGACGTTCACGCCGATCATCGCCGGTGTGAGCCGGATGAACTACCGCTCCTTCATCACCTTCAACATCATCGGCGGCGTGCTCTGGGGCGCCGGTGTGACCCTGCTCGGCGCCTCCCTCGGCAAGATCGACTTCGTGCACAAGCACATCGAGATGATCCTCGTCGGCATCGTGCTGATCTCGGTCGTCCCGATCGTGATCGAGTACCTGCGGGCCCGCTCCCAGTCGAAGAAGAAGAAGCAGGCCGAGGGCACCGGCCACGACGCCCCCGGCACCCCGAACCCCCCGGCCGAGCGCGGCCGGCACGCCAAGCGCTGACCGGGACCTACCCAAACTGACCAGGGGTTTCCAGGGCCGTACGCCTTAGAAGCCCCTGGTGCGTTTCGCCGCCCGGCGGGCCGCCGCCGCGGCCGGGGCCTGCATGAAGAGGCGGGCCAGCTCGCCGCCCAGGTTCACCCCGATCGCGATGGCCAGCGCCAGGGCCGCCGCCTTCGCCAGCGAGGCGAAGCCCCCGTCCAGGTTGTTCTGGGCGATGGCGAGGACACCGAAGTACGTCGCCGAGCCGGGCAGCAGCGGACCGATCGCCGCCGTCACGTACGGCAGCGACGAGGTGTGGTGGTAGCGGGCGATCAGCTGCCCGAACAGACCCACCAGACCGGCCGCGACCGCCGTCGCCATCACCGTCGAGCCGCCCGCGGTCACCGCGATCGACGCGTAGATCACCCAGGCCACCCCGCCGTTCAGGGTCGCGAACAGCACCGTCGCCCGCGACTGCTGCAACAGGATCGCGAAGGTCGCGCACAGCACCATCGACGCCACGATCTGCGTCACCGGCCGCTCCACCGGCCGCAGCGCCCCCTCCGGGTTCAGCTGCGCCCCGAACTGCACCGCCAGGTACAGCACCGAGAGCACGCCCACCACGATCGCCACGAAGAAGTAGCCGACCTCCAGGAGCCGGGCCGAGGCCGTGATGTAGAAGCCGGTCAGACCGTCCTGCACGGCCGCCACGAGGGCCCGCCCGGGGATCAGCGCGAACAGGCCACCCGTGATGACCGCCGAGGGCCGCAGATCCGCGTGCAGCAGCGTCAGCGCCACCCCCATCGCGGCCGGCGGCATCGCCGCCACCAGGAACTGGTAGAACTCCGGCAGCCCGCGCCCCGCGCACAGCCACGCGAGCCGGTCGCCGAGCACCGCGCCGAGCGCCGCCACGAAGAACACCGTCGGCCCGCCGCCGAGCAGCACCGACGCCGCCCCGGCCAGCATCCCGGCCGCCGCCGTGAGCACCCAGCCGGGGTACGGGTGCCGGTTGCGCCGGATCTCCGCGAGCCGCCGGTACGCCTCCTCCGGCGACACCTCGTGCGTCCCCGAGTCGATGTCCGCGAGGAGCTGGTAGACGGCCGCGAGCCGGGTGTAGTCGGTGCCCCGGCGCCGCACCGTGCGGTTCGCGGTGACCGGGTCCTCCACGAGCGAGGGCTGGTACGTGATCGACAGCAGCGTGAAGGTGACCGTCGGCTCGCACCGGTCGAGCCCGTAGGCGCGGCAGATCGCGAACATCGCCGCCTCGACGTCCTCCGCCCCCTCGCCGCCCGCGAGCAGCAGCTCGCCGATGCGCAGGGTCAGGTCGAGCACGCGCGCCACCGGCGGACCGGTCTCGTCCTCCTTGCGCGGCGACTCCGGCACCGGCCGGTCACCGACCGGCAGCCGCAGCATCGTCCGCATCCGGTCCTGCCAGGGCGCGTCCTGCGCCATCCGGACCAGCGGTATCCCGTACGCGGGCGTGAACGCGGGCGGGGAGTCCTTCGCGGAGTACGTCGAGGGCGGGGCGAAGGCGGAACCTTCCTGCTCCACCGGCGGCTCCGGCGCGAACCCCTCCGGCAGGGCGAACTCGGAGGTCGGGTGCTCCTCCTCCGGCGGCGCGGGCTGCTCGACCCCGGGCGGCGGGGCGAACGCGCTGCGCGCCTCGTCCGAGGGCGGCTTCCGGTCCTCCGGGGCCCCCTCCGGGCCGTCCGGCTTCGCCACCACTGTCTCCGCCCTCACTCCCGGCCGGGCACCCGCGCGATCACGCCACGGGGCGACTGATCACGCCACTGTCGAGCCCAGTATGAATGTGCGAAGGGCGGCGCACCTCAGCAGGTGCGCCGCCCTTCACAGGCTCAGCCGGACATCAGCCGGACAGGGGCTCAGTGGCCGCCCTGGTCCTTCAGACGCTGGAACGACTTCTCGATCTCGGCCTCGGCCTCGGCGCGGCCGACCCAGTCGGCGCCCTCGACGGACTTGCCGGGCTCCAGGTCCTTGTAGACCTCGAAGAAGTGCTGGATCTCCAGGCGGTCGAACTCGGCCACGTGGTGGATGTCGCGCAGGTGCTCCATGCGCGGGTCCGTCGCCGGGACGCACAGCAGCTTGTCGTCGCCGCCGGCCTCGTCCGTCATGCGGAACATGCCGATGGCGCGGCACTTGATGAGGCAGCCCGGGAACGTCGGCTCGTCCAGGATGACGAGCGCGTCCAGCGGGTCGCCGTCCTCGCCGAGGGTGTTCTCGACGTAGCCGTAGTCCGTCGGGTAGGCGGTCGAGGTGAAGAGGCGGCGGTCCAGGCGGATCCGACCGGTCTCGTGGTCGACCTCGTACTTGTTCCGCGACCCCTTGGGGATCTCGATGAGAACGTCGAACTCCACGGGTGGATCTCCTCCTGAATCAACACATGTCAATGCTCGCGACGACGCGCGGTGGTTAAGTGTCTCTCACGCACGGTCTTGATCGCGAAAGGGGCTGGTCATCACATGTCGGAGCCGAGAACCTGGCAGCTCGTGACCGGCTCCGCCGTGCTCGGTCTGGCCTTGGCCGCCGGAGCGGTGACCGCGGCCGGCCCGTGGGACTCCGGTCAGCGTAAGGCCGAGCGGGCCCGCGCGGCCGCCGCCGACCACAGGGGTGGCGCACATCACGCCGGAGCCCCCGGACCGGCCCCCGCCCGCACCCCCGCGCCCGCCCCCAGCGCCGCCGGTGTCCTGCGCGCCCTCGGCGCCCCGGGGACCACCGGAGCCACCGGGACCACCGACGCCCCGGGCACCCCGGACGCCACCCGGACGGGCGACCCCACCGGCCCCGCCCGCCCCACCGACTGGGCGGCCGTCCTCGTCCCGCTCCTCGCCGACCCCGGCCTCGGCCCGCTCCGTACCGCCTCCGTCGTCGACGCCACCACCGGCCGACGGCTGTACGGGGAGGGCGCGGACACCCCGATGACCCCCGCCTCCACGGTCAAGATCGCCACCGCGGCCGCCGCGCTCTCCGCCCTCGGCCCCGACCACCGCATCGGCACCACCACCGTGGGCAGCGCCGACGGCCGCACCGTCGCCCTCGTCGGCGGCGGCGACCCCACCCTCGACAAGGCCCGCCTCAAGAAGCTGGCCGAGGCCACCGCCCGCGCCCTCAAGGCCCGCGCCACCGCCCCCGGGCCCGTCCGGCTGGTCTACGACACCAGCCTCTACCAGGGCCCCGCGCTCCACCCGATCGGTCCCAACGAGAACCTCGCCCCGATCAGCGCCCTCATGACCGAGGAGGGCCGCCTCGACGGCAGCCGCAGCGGACCCGCGCCCCGCACCGCCGACCCGGCGGGCGACACCGCCACCGCCTTCGCCGGCCTCCTGCGCGCCGCGGGCCTCACCGTCCAGGGCGACCCCGCCCCCGGCCGCACCCCCAAGGGCCAGGGGGCCGCGCCCCTGGCCCGTACCGACTCCGCACCCCTCGCCGACCTCGTCGAGCGCACCCTCACGAACAGCGACAACGACCTCGCCGAGGCCCTCGCCCGGCAGACCGCCCTCGCCCGCAAGCAGCCCGCGAGCGCCACCGGCGCCGCCAAGGCCGTCCACGGCGAGCTCGCCCGCCTCGGCCTCCCCCTCGCGGGCGCCCGCTTCGCCGACGGCAGCGGACTCGACCGGCGCGACCGGGTCTCCGCCGCCCTGCTCACCGGCATCCTCAGCCGTGCCGCCGACCCCGCCCGCCCCGCCCTGCGGCCCGTCCTCACCGGACTGCCCGTCGGCGGCTTCAGCGGCACCCTCGCCGGGCGCTTCACCACCGACGCCACCGCCCCCGGCGCGGGCGTCGTCCGCGCCAAGACCGGCACCCTCACGGGCGTGAACACGCTCGCCGGGACCGTCGTCACCGCCGACGGCCGCCTCCTCGCCTTCGCGTTCCTCGCCGGCCGCACCAGCTCCCCCGACACCGCCCAGCCCGCCCTCGACCGCCTCTCGGCCGCCCTCGCCCCGCCGCGCTGACCCGGGGGAACACTCGCCCGAACCCTCACCGAACGGGCCCCGAGACCGTACGGTTGACGCATGACGAGCATCGGTGGTGCAGGCACATCGGGGATGGTCGACTGGAATCTCGCCGTCGCGACGGCGACCCGCCTGGTGCGCCCGGGCCCCGAGGTGAGCCGGGAGGAGGCCCGCGAGGTCGTCGCCGAGCTCCGCAGACACGCCAAGGCCGCCGAGGAACACGTCCGCGCCTACACCCGGATGATCCCCGAGGACCGCGACCCCGCCGACACCCCCGACACGCCCGTCCTCGTCGTCGACCGCGCGGGCTGGATCAAGGCCAACGTCGCCGGCTTCCGCGAACTGCTCGCCCCGCTCCTCGACAAGATGCAGGAGCGCCGCTCCGGCTCCACCGGCGGCGCCGTCCTCAGCAGCGTCGGCGGCAAGGTCACCGGCGTCGAACTCGGCATGCTCCTGTCGTTCCTGGCCTCCCGCATCCTCGGCCAGTACGAGACCTTCGCCCCCGCCGGCCGCGACCTGCCCGCCGGTGCCGACGGCGCCGGACGCCTCCTGCTCGTCGCCCCCAACATCGTCCACGTCGAACGCGAGCTCGACGTCTCCCCGCACGACTTCCGGCTCTGGGTCTGCCTCCACGAGGAGACCCACCGCACCCAGTTCACCGCCGTCCCCTGGCTGCGCGACCACCTCCAGGGCGAGATCCAGTCATTCCTCGCCGCCACCGACGTCGACCCCTCCACCGTCGTCGAACGCCTCCGCGAAGCCGCCCAGGCCCTCGTCGGCGGCCGTCCCGAAGGCGAACGGGACGAGCCCTCCCCCTCCCTCGTCGAACTCGTCCAGACCCCCGAACAGCGCGAGATCCTCGGCCGCCTCACCGCCGTGATGTCCCTGCTCGAAGGCCACGCCGACTACGTCATGGACGGTGTGGGACCCGACGTCGTGCCCTCCGTCGCCGAGATCCGCGAGAAGTTCCAGCAGCGCCGCGCCCGCGGCGCCTCCCGCCTCGACCTCGCCCTGCGCAAGCTGCTCGGCCTCGACGCCAAGCTGCGCCAGTACCGCGACGGCGAGCGCTTCGTCCGCGCCGTCGTCGACGAGGTCGGCATGGACGGCTTCAACCGCGTCTGGACCTCGCCCAACACCCTCCCCACCAAGGCCGAGATCGCCCGCCCCGCCGACTGGGTGGCGAGGGTGCACCGTAGGGCAGACTCGTGAGGCGGATGGGCCGGATGGCGGAAGAACACCCCACCAATCACCCATCCGAGGGACCGTAACCGGCGGGTGAGGCGTGCAATGCTCGGGTAACGGCCAGGTTCTGTCACCATCGTCGCACTCTGAGTGACCGAACCCCCACTTCCGACCGTTAAGACTCCGACCGAGGCACTGCACTCTCTCCACGAAGGGCACCGGACATGGGTCCCCATCCTGCGGTCGCGGCGATACGCCTGGCGGTCCGCCGCGTACTCCACGACGTTCTCACCGAGCACACCACCCAGCACCCCACCCCCGAAGGCGGCCCCGACGGCCGACCCGGCGCACACCCCCTGGTCCTCGTCGCCTGCTCCGGCGGCGCCGACTCCATGGCACTCGCCTCCGCCCTCGCCTTCGAAGCCCGCAAGCTGGACGTCCGCGCCGGCGGCATCACCGTCGACCACGGCCTCCAGACCGGCTCCGCACAGCGCGCCCGCGAAGTCGCCGACCGCATGACCTCCCTCGGCCTCGACCCCGTCGAAGCCGTCGCCGTCACCGTCGGCCGCGACGGAGGCCCCGAGGCCGCCGCCCGCGACGCGCGCTACGCCGCCCTCGACGCCGCCGCCGAACGCCACGGCGCCACCGCGATCCTCCTCGGCCACACCCGGGACGACCAGGCCGAGACCGTCCTCCTCGGCCTCGCCCGCGGCTCCGGCATCCGCTCCCTCTCCGGCATGGCCGCCGTCTCCGGCACCGCGCGCCGCTACCGCCGCCCCTTCCTGGAGCTCGACCGCCAGACCGTGCGCAAGGCCTGCATCGCCCAGGAGCTCGCCGTCTGGGACGACCCCCACAACGCCGACCCCGCCTACACCCGCTCCCGCCTCCGCCACGAGGGCCTCCCCGCCCTGGAGAAGGCGCTCGGCAAGGGAGTCGTCGAAGCCCTCGCCCGAACGGCCCAACTCTCCCGCGACGACGCCGACGCCCTCGACTCCTGGGCCGCCGACGCCGAGGCCTCCGTCCGCGACGACACCGGACGCCTCGAATGCGCCAAGCTGTTCGGACTTCCCCCCGCCGTCCGGCGCCGCGTCCTGCGCCGCGCCGTCATCGCCGAGGGCGCCCCCGCGGGCTCCCTCTTCGCCCGCCACATCGAAGAGGTCGACCGCCTGATCACCGGCTGGCGCGGCCAGGGAGCCATCAACCTGCCCGGGCGCGTCGAGGCGCGCCGCCAGGGTGGCAGACTGGTCATTCGGCAAGGCTGACGCAAGCTGCAACGAAAGTGACCCGGGTGAACGAGAAGGACATGGGCACCGACCTCCAGTCGGTGCTCATCACCAAGGAAGAGATCGACGCGAAGCTGGCCGAGCTGGCCGCGAAGATCGATGCGGAGTACGCGGGCAAGGACCTGCTCATCGTCGGTGTCCTCAAGGGCGCCGTGATGGTGATGGCGGACCTGGCGCGCGCGCTGTCCACCCCCGTCACCATGGACTGGATGGCCGTCTCCTCCTACGGCGCGGGCACCCAGTCCTCCGGAGTCGTGCGCATCCTCAAGGACCTCGACACCGACATCAAGGGCAAGCACGTCCTGATCGTCGAGGACATCATCGACTCGGGCCTGACCCTGTCCTGGCTCCTGTCCAACCTCGGCTCGCGCGAGCCGGCCTCCCTGGAGGTCTGCACCCTGCTGCGCAAGCCGGACGCGGCGAAGGTCGCCATCGACGTGAAGTGGATCGGCTTCGACATCCCGAACGAGTTCGTCGTCGGATACGGCCTCGACTACGCCGAGAAGTACCGCAATCTCCCCTTCGTCGGCACCCTCGCCCCCCACGTCTACGGCGGCTGACGCCCGCCGCCCCGAGGGGAACCCGCACCGTCTTCCCTCCGTTGAAGCAAGGGAAGGCGGTCGCGGGTGACAATGCTGGGGTACCGTCCGAAGAACAGCTTTTTCTCACTCAGCAGCATTTACCTACGGGCAGGAGGGACGGGGCGCTAGCGCCCCGTATGGATGGACGTGAAGCGATACTTCCGTGGGCCGGTCATGTGGATCGTGCTGGCCGTCCTCGCCGTGGTCGTGCTGATGCAGGTCGTCGGCTCGTCCGAGGGCTACAAGACGGTGGACACCTCCCAGGTAGTCCAGGCGATCGACAAGAACCAGGTCAAATCCGCAAAGCTGACGACCGGTGACGAGCAGGTCATCAAGATCGACCTCGTCGACGGTCAGCAGATCGACAAGTCCGGCAAGGTCCAGGCCCCCTACATCGGCACCCAGGGCGCCGACCTCGCCGACAAGCTGCAGGAGAAGTTCGAGGCCGGGCAGATCGAGAAGGGCTACACCGTCTCGCCGACGAAGCAGTCCCCGTTCGTCTCGGTCCTGCTCTCGCTCCTGCCCTTCGTCCTGATCGTGGTCGTCTTCCTCTTCCTGATGAACCAGATGCAGGGCGGCGGCTCCCGCGTCATGCAGTTCGGCAAGTCCAAGGCGAAGCTCATCACCAAGGACACCCCGAAGACCACCTTCGCCGACGTCGCGGGCTCCGACGAGGCCGTCGAGGAACTCCACGAGATCAAGGAGTTCCTCCAGGAACCGGCCAAGTTCCAGGCCGTCGGCGCCAAGATCCCCAAGGGCGTGCTGCTGTACGGCCCGCCGGGAACCGGCAAGACGCTCCTCGCGCGCGCCGTCGCCGGCGAGGCCGGCGTGCCGTTCTACTCGATCTCCGGCTCCGACTTCGTCGAGATGTTCGTCGGTGTCGGCGCCTCCCGGGTCCGCGACCTCTTCGAGCAGGCCAAGGCGAACGCCCCGGCCATCGTCTTCGTCGACGAGATCGACGCGGTCGGCCGCCACCGCGGCGCCGGCCTCGGCGGCGGACACGACGAGCGCGAGCAGACCCTGAACCAGCTGCTCGTCGAGATGGACGGCTTCGACGTGAAGGGCGGCGTCATCCTCATCGCCGCCACGAACCGCCCCGACATCCTCGACCCCGCGCTCCTGCGCCCGGGCCGCTTCGACCGGCAGATCGCGGTCGACCGCCCCGACATGCAGGGCCGTCTGGAGATCCTCAAGGTCCACCAGAAGGGCAAGCCCGTCGCGCCCGACGTCGACCTGGGCGCGGTCGCACGCCGCACCCCGGGCTTCACCGGCGCCGACCTGTCGAACGTCCTGAACGAGGCGGCGCTCCTCACCGCCCGCTCGGACCAGAAGCTGATCGACAACAAGGCGCTGGACGAGGCGATCGACCGCGTGGTCGCGGGCCCGCAGAAGCGGACCCGGATCATGTCGGACAAGGAGAAGAAGATCACCGCGTACCACGAGGGCGGTCACGCCCTGGTCGCGGCGGCCTCGCCGAACTCCGACCCCGTCCACAAGATCACCATCCTGTCCCGCGGCCGCGCCCTGGGCTACACGATGGTCCTGCCGGACGAGGACAAGTACTCGACCACCCGCAACGAGATGCTCGACCAGCTGGCGTACATGCTGGGCGGCCGCGCGGCGGAGGAGCTCGTCTTCCACGACCCGACGACGGGCGCGGCGAACGACATCGAGAAGGCGACGGCCACCGCTCGCGCGATGGTCACCCAGTACGGCATGACCGAGCGGCTCGGCGCCATCAAGTTCGGCGGCGACAACACCGAGCCCTTCCTCGGCCGTGAGATGGCGCACCAGCGCGACTACTCGGAAGAGGTCGCCGCGCTGGTCGACGAAGAGGTCAAGAAGCTCATCGAGACCGCGCACAACGAAGCGTGGGAGATCCTCGTCGAGAACCGCGACCTCCTGGACAACCTGGTCCTGGCGCTCCTTGAGAAGGAGACCCTGGGCAAGGAGGAGATCGCCGAGATCTTCGCCCCCATCGTCAAGCGCCCGGCCCGCCCGGCCTGGACCGGTTCGGCCCGCCGCACCCCGTCCACCCGCCCGCCGGTCCTCTCCCCGAAGGAGCTGGCCCTGACCAACAGCGCCAACGGCTCCTCCTCGGCGACGACCCCGGTCGACACCACCAAGACCACGGACGCCCTCCCCGAGGAACACCCCGAGGTCTGACCGTCCCGGATCCCTCCGGACCCGGAATGGATGCCGCGCCCCCTCAGGTTCTAGCCTGAGGGGGCGCGGCTTATTCGCGTCATGTTCAGACAGACGGAACGAGGCACAGATGACCGACCCGGTGACGCTGGACGGCGAAGGCACGATCGGCGAATTCGACGAGAAGCGCGCCGAGAACGCCGTACGGGAGCTCCTCATCGCGGTCGGTGAGGACCCGGACCGCGAGGGTTTGCGCGAGACGCCGGCGCGCGTTGCGCGGGCGTACAGGGAATTGTTCGCGGGGCTCTGGCAGAAGCCCGAGGACGTCCTGACCACGACGTTCGATCTCGGACATGACGAGATGGTCCTCGTGAAGGATATCGAACTGACTTCGCAATGTGAGCATCATTTGCTCCCATTCCACGGCGTAGCTCACATTGGTTACATCCCTGCCGAAACGGGCAAGATTACTGGCTTGTCGAAGCTGGCCCGCCTCGTGGACGTCTTCGCCCGTCGTCCGCAGGTGCAGGAGCGCCTGACGACACAGATCGCCGACTCGCTGATGAGGATCCTCGACGCGCGCGGTGCGATCGTCGTCATCGAGGCTGAGCACATGTGCATGGCACTGCGTGGCGTCCGCAAGCCGGGCGCGAAGACGACGACTTCGGCGGTACGTGGCCAACTGCGCGACGCTACCACCCGTGCCGAGGCCATGTCCTTGATATTGGCTCGCTAGTAGCGGGCTGCCAGCCTTGCTCCATACCGTCCTTGATCAGTGGACTCGACCGCTGATCAAGGGGGATCGGTATGGCATACGGGCTCGCCAGCAAGATGCTGGTGAACAGGGTGGGAGGCTGGGCTCAGGCGAAGAATGTGGCGCCGGGCACCGCACTGTGGACTCTGGACGGTGACCGGACTGCACAGACGACCGTCGTGGACGTGGCGGCCGTAAAGGGTCGCGACGCCGTCGAGGTGGTCACGGATCACACGACCTTCGTTGCCAGCGCGGATCTCCTGCTGGCCACGCCGGAGGGCTGGACGCCTGCCCAGGATGCGGCAGGGACGACGGTCGCCTGGACACCGGCTCGGAAGCTCCGCCGCGAGCGTTTCGTCATCAGACCCGGATACGAGTTCGGCTACTTTGTCGGTGCCGCCTGCGCTGATGGGACCGTCTACAAGAACTACGTGTCCCTGATCGTGAATGAGGAGAGCTTCGCCGCTCGCTTTGCGAGTGCTCTGACGGCATGCACGGGTCTTCCTGCGAGGCTTGAGGCAGTGACTCGGCCGTCCGGCTATCTGAAACGTGACCTGCCGGGATTCCGCGTGCGGGTGGTGTCGTCGTACCTCGCGGATGCTATGCGTCACTACGTGGGCGGCGACGCCCATCACATGAGGCAGGGCTTTCCCCGAGTCGTGCTACGGGATGCGGATACCTTTCAGGGGTTCCTGAACGGCTACATCGACGGCGACGGCTGCACCCTCAAGCATGGCTTCGGGCGCATCATCGTGAGTGCCAACGTTCCGTTCCTGGTCGAGCTGGCCCGGATCATCGGGGCGCGATTCACGCCGTCCCAGCGGGGACTCGCGTCAAGGCTCTATGTCTCGAACCGCTGGCAGACCCGCAACACCTTCGTCCCCGAGCACCACCCCACCGCCCCGCCCGAGTCCTCCTGGATCCAGGTCCGTGAGGTCCGTCCCCGGCCCGCCCTGGGGGCGAAGCCCTTCACGTTCTACAGTTACCGGCTCGCCCCGCACCCCACGTTTCTCGTGAGCGGGCATCTGGTGCGGGAGCCCTGGTAGGCGGGTCAGCTCACCGGGGCGTGGCCCGGGCCGTTCTGGTCTTCGTCCTCCGGCAGCTTGCAGACGCGTTCCAGGAAGAGGGCGGCGGCGATGACGGCGAGGCCGGCGAGGACGGCGAAGGCGGCGTAGAGGGCCTGGTCGCGGCGGGCGGGGATGTCGAGGGAGCCGAGGAGGAAGACGCCCGTGCCGCCGTACATGCCGGCGACGAGGGCGGCGACGAGGGCGCTGGCCTGGCCGAAGACGACCGCGCGGGCGGCCATCAGGGGTTCGACGCCCTTGGCGCCGGGGCGGCGCTCACGCTGGGCCCTGAGGCGGGCGCGCAGCGAGAGGGCGGTGGCGGTGAGGACGACGGCGATGGCCGCCAGCACGATGGGCGCGGCGAGCGGCACGCTGGGGAGGGTGCCGACCGCGTCCCAGAGCCGGGCGGCGCCCCAGGACAGGACGCCGGCGACGACGAAGAGTCCGGCGAGCACCTTCAGCCGCAGTTGTTTCACCGGGTGTCCTTCGCGTGGTCGGAGCGACGATCTCTGACGAGCGTAACGACTACTCGGGGAGTCGGAGTTCCAGGTCGGTGCGCGGCGTGACGCCCTCCTGGCCGACGGCGGCGAGGAGCTCGGCGACGGTGCCGTGGCCGGGGATCAGGGCGTCGGGGTCCACGTCGTGCCAGGGCGCGAGGACGAAGGCGCGCTGGTGGGCGCGGGGGTGGGGGAGGGTGAGGACGGGGTCGTCCGAGACGATGTCGGCGTACGTGATGATGTCGACGTCGATCGTGCGGGCGCCCCAGCGTTCGTCGCGGACGCGGTGGAAGGCCTCCTCGACGGCGTGCGCCCGCTCCAGGAGGGAGGCGGGGGGCAGCGTGGTCTTCACGAGGACGACCGCGTTGAGGTAGGAGGGCTGGCTGCCGGGCTCGACGCCCCAGGGCTCCGTCTCGTAGACCCGGGAGACGGCCTTGACCCGCAGGCCGGGGGTGTCCTCCAGGGCGTCGACGGCGCCCTGGAGGGTCTCCAGGCGGTTGCCGAGGTTCCCGCCGATGGCGAGGACGGCCCATTTGGGGTTGGAGAGGGTGATGTCGGCCGCGTCGACGGCGGCGGTCACGGCCGCGGGCACCGGCTGGACGGTCGGATCGCTGTGCTGGGGCTTCATGCGCGGCTCCGGGTGATGGTGACGGTCACGTCGTCGAAGGGGACCGTGATGGGCGCGTCCGGCTTGTGGACGACGACCTCGACCTCCTGGACGCCGGCGTGCTTGAGGCACTGCTGGGCGATCCGCTCGGCGAGCGTCTCGATGAGGTCCACGGGCTCGCCCTGGACGACGTCGACGACCTCTTCGGCGACGACTCCGTAGTGCACGGTCTTCGTCAGGTCGTCGCCGGCGGCGGCGGCGCGGGTGTCCAGGCCGAGGGTGAGGTCCACGATGAAGGTCTGGCCTTCCTCGCGCTCCTTGGGGAACACGCCGTGGTGTCCTCGGGCCTTGAGGCCGCGCAGCGCGACACGATCCACGCGAATCACTCCTGCTGTCGTAGTACGGGAGGCCACGCAGCCGGGTGCGGACGGCCGGGTGTCCACCACCGAATCTACCTTCGGGTACCGACAGCCGGGTCGGCGGCCGGGGCCGTCCGGCCGGTCGGGGTGTTCAGCCGGCGGTGTCGGCCGGGTCGTCGGCGTCGTTCCCGTCGCTCTCGGGGATCACCGGGGAGCCGTGGTGGGACCACACCTTCCACCCCTCCGACGTGCGGCGGAACACGTTGGTGGCGACGACGAGCTGCCCGACGAGGGGGCCGAGCGAGGCGCCGTCCTCGGCGGGGCCGCCGCTGAGGATGTTCTCGGTGCACGTGACGACCGCCACGTCGCCGGCGAGGGAGACCTCGACGTCGGTGAGGAAGAACTGGATGTAGTCGGTGTTGGCCATGATCAGCGCGTACGAGCGGAGCACCTCGCCGCGGCCGGACAGCACGGGCCAGCCGGGGTGGACGCAGGAGATGGGGGTGGCGCCGTCGTCGAGCCAGAGGTCGGTGACGCCGTCGAAGTCGCCCTGCTCCATCGCCTCGTAGAAGGCGGTGTTGGCGGCTTCGACGGCGGTGCGGTCGGCCTCGCGGGCGCGGGTCACGCGGCTCCCTCGACGGCTCTGGCGACCCGTACGGCGTCGGCGGTGGCGCGGACCTCGTGGACCCGGACGGCCCAGGCGCCCTCGTGGGCGGCGATGGCGGAGACGGCGGCGGTGGCGGCGTCGCGCTCGCGGGCGGGCGGCGGGGCGGCGCCGTCGTGGGCGAGGACGTGGCCGAGGAAGCGCTTCCGGGAGGCGGCGACGAGGAGGGGGCGGCCGAGGGCGCGCAGCCGGGGGAGGTGGGCGACGAGGGCCAGGTCGTGGGGGGCCAGTTTGGCGAAGCCGAGGCCGGGGTCGAGGACGATGCGCTCGGGGGCGACGCCGCCGTCGATGACGGCCTCCATGCGGGTGCGCAGCTCGGTGACGACTTCGCCGACGACGTCCTCGTACACGGCGAGGCTGTTCATGTGGTCGCTGAAGCCGCGCCAGTGCATGACGACGAAGGGGACTTCGGCGGCGGCGACGGCGGGGACCATGCCGGGGTCGGCGAGGCCGCCGCTGACGTCGTTGACGAGGGTGGCGCCGGCGGCGACGGCGGCTGCGGCGACGGTGGCGCGCATGGTGTCGACGGAGACGGTGACGCCTTCGGCGGCGAGGCCGCGGACGACGGGGACGACCCGGCGGAGCTCTTCCTCGGCGTCGACGCGGCTGGCGCCGGGGCGGGTGGACTCGCCGCCGACGTCGATGAGGTCGGCGCCCTGGGCGGCGAGGTCGAGGCCGTGCTTGACGGCGGCCGTGGTGTCGAACCAGCGGCCGCCGTCGGAGAAGGAGTCGGGGGTCACGTTGACCACGCCCATGACCGCGCAGCGGTCCCACTCCGGCAGGCCGAGGGCGGTGCCCCGGTCGATCGTCGTACTCATGTGTCCAGCCTAGGGCCCGGGGGCGTGGTCAGGCCGCGTGGACCTCGTGCTCGGTCTGGGTGGGGACGATGTGGGCGCAGGGGCGCGGGGCCGGGGGGTGGGAGCGGCGGCGGAAGGGGCGGGGGAGGGCGACGTTCACGAAGCCCTCGGCCTGCATGGCGGCGAAGCCGATGCGGGGGAGGTCGCGGCTCTTGCGGTAGACGACGAAGCGGGGTTCCCAGCGGGGCTGGAACTTGGCGTTGAACTTGTAGAGCGACTCGATCTGGAACCAGCGGGAGAGGAAGACGAGCAGGCCGCGCCAGAGCCGCAGGACGGGGCCCGCGCCGATCTTCTCGCCGCGGGCGAGGGCGGCGCGGAACATGGCGAAGTTGAGGGAGACGCGCTTGATGCCGAGGCGGGGGGCGTCCTGGAGGGAGGCGACGATGAGGAGCTCGTTCATGCCGGGGTCGGCGGCGCGGTCGCGGCGCATGAGCTCCAGGGACATGCCGTCCTTGCCCCAGGGGACGAAGTGGATGATCGCCTTCAGGTCGCCGTAGGGGGAGTCGGTCCCTTCGGGGTCCTCTTTGTGGGCGGTCGCTATGACGGCGTCACCGTCGCCCGCGTCGCCGATGCGGCCGAGGGCCATGGAGAAGCCGCGTTCGGTGTCGGTGCCGCGCCAGTCCTCGGCGGCGCGGCGGACCCGGGCGAGTTCGCCGTCGCTGAGGTCGGCGACGCGGCGGACCTTGGTGGTGTAGCCGTTGCGTTCGATGCGCTTGACCATCTGGCGGACGTTGCGCATGGCGCGGCCGGAGAGGGAGAAGTCGTCGACGTCGACGACGGCCTCGTCGCCGAGTTCGAGGGCGTCGAGGCCGGTCTCGCGGGTCCAGACCTGGCCGCCGGTCTCGGAGCAGCCCATGACGGCGGGGGTCCAGGAGTGGGCCTTGGCCTCGTCCATGAAGCGTTCGATGGCGCCGGGCCAGGCCTCGACGTCGCCGATGGGGTCGCCGCTGGCGAGCATGACGCCGGAGACGACGCGGTAGCAGACGGCGGCCTTGCCGCTGGGGGAGAAGACGACGCCCTTGTCGCGGCGGAGCGCGAAGTGGCCGAGGGAGTCGCGGGCGCCGTGCTTGGCGAGGAGGGCCCGCAGGCGGGTCTCGTCGTCCTCGGTGAGGCGGGCGGCGGGGTGCTCGGGCCGGAAGGCGAAGTAGATGGTGGTGAGGGCGGTGAGCATGCCGAGGGCGCCGAGGGAGTAGCCGACGGTCCAGTCGACGTTGCCGGTGTAGGCGACGGGGCCCTCGAAGCCGAACAGGCCGTACAGGACGTGTTCGAGGCGGTCCGTGAGGCTGGGGCTGCCGACGACGCGGCGCGGGTGGGCGCTGACGATCACGAGGCCGAGCGCGATGGATCCGGCGCCCATGAGGACGAAGTTGGCGAGGGCGCGCCAGCGGCTGCGCGGGTCGGGCAGGGCCGCGAACTGGTCGCGGTGGCGGACCAGCAGGGCGAGCAGCGCGACGGAGAGCAGCATCCCGATGACCGAGTGGCGCCAGACGAACTGGGCGACGGCGCCGAGCGGCAGCAGGACCACGGCGGCGCGCCAGGCGCGCCGCTTGTTGCGCTTGAGGCCGTGGGCGAGCAGCAGCAGCAGGACGCCGGCGCTGAGCGAGAGGGCCGCGGAGAGCGGGCCCAGGGTGCCGGGGAGGATCTCCGCGACGGCGTGCATGCGGCTGGCCCGGAACCGGGGGAAGACTCCCGCGGCGATGTCGATCAGGCCGATCAGTGTGCAGGCCGTTCCGATCAGAGCCGGGACCCTTTCGGGTCGGGGTCCGCGCAGAATCCGGCGTACGTGATCCGGAACCGATCCGGATTTGTCCCCATCTACCGTGACAGACATCGCTTCCCGTGCTTCCCGTGGCTCCGCGAGAGATCGTTGATCCGGTAGGCCGCGCGGATCGTGGGCGTACCGGAGGTTTGCGCCTTCTAGGACGGAGCAGCGATGGGGCGGGTTCACTCGCCGTCAGGGAAATCTCAGGGAAAAATCAGGCAGAAAGCTCAGAAGTCTCATGGGTCTCACCAGCAACAAAGTTCTCGTGGTGGCGGTCGCGCTGGCCGTGGTGCTCTTCGTCGCCACGGTCTGGCTGTGGCCGAGGCTGGCGCGCGGCGGCTGGCGTGCGGTCCTGGGGCGGATCGGGCTGCTGCTCGCCACCCAGCTGGCCCTGTTCGCCTCGGTCGGTCTCGCCGCCAACAACTCCTTCCTGTTCTACGGCTCCTGGGCCGACCTGTTCGGCCAGGAGCAGGACATGGGCGTGGTGGTCGACCACTCGGCCGGCTCCAAGGACGTGAAGGTCGTCGGCACCCAGGCGATGGACGTGCCGGGCGGCGGGCGTCCCTCGGTCGGCGGACAGATACAGAAGATCGTCATAGCGGGCGAGCGGTCCAGGATCGACTCCCAGGCGTACGTGTACCTGCCGCCGGAGTACTTCCAGCAGCGGTACGCGAAGTCGACCTTCCCCGCGGCCGTGGTGCTGACCGGCTACCCGGGTACGGCGGAGAACCTGCTGAAGGGCCTGAAGTACCCGAAGACGGCCTTCCAGCAGGCCAAGGACAAGAAGATGCAGCCGATGATCCTGGTGATGCTGCGCCCGACCGTGGCGCCGCCCCGGGACACCGAGTGCGTGGACGTGCCGGGCGGCCCGCAGACGGAGACCTTCTTCGCCGAGGACCTGCCGACGGCGATCTCGCAGACGTACCGGGTGGGCACCCAGCCGCGCAACTGGGGCTTCATGGGCAACTCGACCGGCGGCTACTGCGCCCTGAAGATCGCGATGCACCACCCGGACCGCTTCTCCGCGGCGGCGGGCTTCTCCGCGTACTACCGGGCGGCGGACGACGTGACGACCGGCGACCTGTTCCACGGCGACCAGGCCGCGATGAAGCGGGCCGATCTGCTGTGGAGCCTGGACCACCTGCCCCAGGGGAAGTCGTCCTTCCTGGTGACCACGTCCCTGCACGGCGAGGGCAACCTCAAGGGGACGCGGGCCTTCATCAAAAAGGTGAAGGACCCGTCGAGCGTCTCCTCGATCACGCTGGAGAGCGGCGGCCACAACTTCAACACCTGGAACCGCGAGATCCCGCCGGGCCTGGTCTGGATGAGCGGGAAGCTCAGCGCGAGCTGACCTCCGGCCGGGCCCGGCGCAGGGCCCGGTGCACCCCGGCCGTGGTGAGCGAGCCGAGGACGCGCCCCGGGTCGCCGGGGGCGTGCACGGCGACCCGGCCGGCGTCGTGCTGGAGCAGCAGCGCGAGGGCGTCCTTCAGGGAGCCGCCCAGCGGGAGCGCGCCGCCGCCGGGGGCGTCCCCCGAGGGCTCCAGGTCCGCCTCGGTGACCGGGGTGACGGCGAGCCGCTTGAGGCCGCGGTCCGCGCCGACGAAGTCGGCGACGTACGGGGTGGCGGGGGCGCCGAGCACGGCGGCCGGGGTGTCGAACTGCTCGATGCGGCCCTGCCCGTAGACGGCGATCCGGTCGCCGAGCCGGACGGCCTCCTCCAGGTCGTGGGTGACGAGCAGCACCGTCTTGCGGACGGTCGCCTGGAGGTTGAGGAACTCGGTCTGGAGCCGCTCGCGGACCACCGGGTCGACGGCGCCGAACGGCTCGTCCATCAGCAGCACGGGCGGGTCGGCGGCGAGCGCGCGGGCCACCCCGACCCGCTGGCGCTGGCCGCCGGAGAGCTGCTCGGGGTAGCGGTGGCCGTACACCGAGGGGTCGAGGCCCACCAGGTCGAGGAGCTCGGCGGCGCGCTCGCGGGCCCTGGCCTTCTTCCAGCCGAGCAGCGCGGGCACGGTCGCCGTGTTGTCGAGGACGGTCCGGTGCGGGAAGAGGCCGACCTGCTGGATGACGTAGCCGATGGTGCGGCGCAGCCGTACGGGGTCGACGGCGGCGACGTCCTCGCCGCCGAGCAGGACCCGGCCCGCGGTGGGTTCGACGAGCCGGTTGACCATCTTCATCGTGGTCGTCTTGCCGCAGCCGGACGGGCCCACGAGGGTCACCAGCTCACCCTCGGCGACCTCGAAGGAGAGGTCGTCGACAGCGGTGGTCCCGTCCGCGTACCGCTTGGTCACCTGCTCGAACCGGATCATGGTTCCCCATTCTGACCCTTCGCGGCCCGCATTGTGTGAAGGAAGTATTTCCACATTGTGGCGCTCCCCGGTGATTGTCAGTGGCGGGGGTTAGTGTCGCGGACAGATGTTCGTGAGCCGCGTGGGAAGGGGGGAGCGCATGGCCGGGACGAACTGCCTGGTGACGAACGACTGGATCTGCGGGGAGTACCTGCGCACCCGTTCCCAGGAGCTGACCGACGCCACGGTCCAGCATGTGGGAATCACGGTGGTGTCGGTGCTCATCGGGCTCGCCGTCGCCTTCCCGCTCGCCCTGCTCGTGCGGGCGCGGCCCCGGCTTTCCGGTGCCGTGCTCGGCCTGACCACCCTGCTCTACACGATCCCCTCGCTCGCGATGTTCTCGCTGCTGCTGCCCCTCCTCGGGCTGTCCTCGGCGCTGGTCGTCACGGGCCTGGTGCTCTACTCGCTGACCATCCTGGTGCGCGGCGTCCTGGCCGGCCTGGCGGCCGTGCCCGCCGAGACCAAGGAGGCCGCGCGGGGCATGGGATACGGCTCGGGGCGGCTCCTGTGGGAGGTCGAACTCCCGCTCGCGCTGCCCTCGCTGATGGCCGGAATCCGGATGGCGACGGTCTCCACGATCGCGCTCACCACGGTCGGCTCCCTCGTCGGCCGCGGCGGCCTGGGCAATCTCATCGAGGACGCGCTGCCCACCTTCTTCAAGGCCCAGGTGCTCACCGCCTCCGTGCTGTGCGTGCTGCTCGCCGTCGCCGCCGACCTGCTGCTCCTCGGCCTCCAGCGGCTCCTGACGCCCTGGAGCCGGATCCGGGCGGCCGAGCGGGCGGGGGGTGGCTGAGATGGGGATCGTCACGGACACCTGGTCCTGGCTGACCACCGGCGCCAACTGGGCGGGGGAGAGCGGAGTCTGGCACCGGCTCGCCGAGCATCTGTACGTGAGCGGGGTCGCGCTGCTCCTCGCCTGCGCCGTGGCACTGCCCCTGGGCCTGTGGCTCGGGCACCTCGGCAAGGGCGGGACGCTCGCCGTCAACCTCTCCAACGTGGGCCGGGCGGTCCCCGTCTTCGCCGTCCTGGCCCTCTTCATGGTCTCGCCGCTGCGCAACGCCGGCTATGTGCCGACGGTCGTCGCGCTCGTGCTCTTCGCGATACCGCCGCTGCTCACCCACGCGTACGTGGGCATGCGCGAGGTGGACCGCGCGGTGGTGGAGGCCGCGCGCGGGATGGGCATGTCGGGCGGGCAGCTCTTCCGCGGGGTCGAACTTCCGCTGGCCAGGCCGATGCTGATGACGGGTCTGCGCTCGGCCGCCGTGCAGGTGGTCGCCACCGCGACCATCGCGGCGATGGTCGGGCAGGGCGGCCTCGGGCGGATCATCACCGCCGGATTCAACACGTACGACACGCCGCAGGTGGTCGCCGGCGCCGTGCTCGTGGCCCTGCTCGCGCTCCTGGTGGAGGCGCTGCTGGTGGCCGCGGACCGGCTGCTCGGCCGGGGGACCCCGCGGTGACGGACCAACGACTGGGATGGGTGATCTTGTGAGCAGGACCTCGCGTATCGCGGGTGCGGTAGTGGGCATGGCGGCGCTGACGGTCTCGCTGGCCGCGTGCGGCGGCGACAGCCTGGAGAAGTCGAAGTCCGGCGGCGGCGCCTCGGCGGGCGACGGCGGATCCAAGGGCTCGCTGGTCGTCGGCGCCGCCGCGTTCACCGAGTCGAAGGTCCTGGCCGAGCTGTACGCCCAGGTCCTCGACGACGCCGGATACTCCGCGAGCGTCACCACGGTGAAGAATCGCGAGCTGTACGAGCCCTCTCTGGAGAAGGGCGAGATCGACGTCGTACCGGAATACGCGGCGACCCTCGCGGAATTCCTCAACGCGAAGGTGAACGGGCCGAAGGCGCCCGAGGAGAAGCCGGTCGCCTCCGGTGACCCGGCCGCCACCACCGAGGCGCTGAGGAAGCTGGCCGAGCCGCGCGGACTGAAGGTGCTCGCGGTGGGCGGGGCCGTCGACCAGAACGCGTTCGCGGTGAGCCGGGAATTCGCGGAGAAGAACAAGCTGACGACCCTTTCCGACCTCGGCCGCGCCAAGCTGAAGGTGAAGATCGCGGCCGGTGACGAATGCGAGATCCGCCCGTTCTGCGCGCCGGGTCTGAAGAAGACGTACGGGATCGACGTCGACGGCGTCGACCCCAAGGGCGTCGGCACCCCGCAGGCCAAGCAGGCGGTCAAGGACGGCGTGGACCACCTGGTCCTCACCACCACCACGGACGCGACCATCGACTCCTTCGGCCTGGTCTTCCTGGAGGACGACAAGAAGCTCCAGAACGCGGACAACGTGCTGCCCGTGGTCAATGCGAAGGACGCCGGATCTCCCGAGATCGCGGCCGCCCTCGACAAGATCACCAAGGTTCTGACGACGGCGGATCTCGCCGAACTCAACCGCAAGGTCGACGCCGAGCGGGCGAAGCCGGAGGACGTGGCGAAGGCCTATCTGGAGTCGAAGGGGCTGCTCAAGAAGTAGGCACCGGACGAGGGGAATCGGAGCGATTCACTCCGGAATCGCTCCGGTCCGGCTCCCATCGGCGAGAACTCGCCAAGAGATTGCCGGGCCGAGGCCCCATACGGCGCCTACGCACGGTAAATTTCAGGCCATGCCACCTGGACGCCACCGCCATTCCCCGCCTCTGCACAAGCTCCTGCCGCCCTCGGCGGTCGCGGGGGCGTCGGTCGTCTGTGCCGGGGGCGCCTGGCTGCTCGGTGACACCCTGGTGCTGCGGCTGCTCGTCGCCGCCGCGGCGGCCGCCGCCGTCACCGGCGCCGTCCTCCTGCGCAGTTGGGACCAGAGCGCCGGCCGCACGGTCGCCGAGCTGAACCGCGCCCGCACGGCGGACCAGTGGAAGCACGACGAGCGCGTCGCCGAGCTGGAGTCCGACCTGGAGGAGTCGCGCGAGCTGCGCGCCCGCCTCGACGCCAAGCTGCGCGCCAAGCGGGTCGAGCTCGCCGGGCTGCGCGGCGAGCACGCCGACCTCCTGCGCCGCTACGCCACCGCCGAGACCGAGCGCGCCAGCGCCCTGGAGGGCCGCCGGGTCCTCGCCCTCGAAGCGAGCGCCCCGGAGACCAAGGCCCTGCCCGCGGGCGGCTCCACCCCGACCCCGGAGGCGTACCGCAGGGCGGCGGAGGCGCTGCGGAACCTGGAGGCACGGGGCGAGCACACGGACGAGGCGGAGACGGAGCCCGAGGCGGAGGCCGTGGACGTCCCGGACACCGACGTGACCGCCGACCCCGCCCCCGAGCCCGCGTCCGACGAGCACACCAAGGCGCCCGCCATGCGCCACGTGCCCGCCGCCGCCGCGATCGTCCCGTACGCCGCCCGTCGTCCCGTCCCGCGCCCCGCGGGCGGCTTCGACTACTTCGGTACGCAGAAGGCCGCCGCCGCGATCGAGGCCGTGCAGGACGCCGACCTCGCCGACGTCGTGGGCGAGGAGGTGCTCGCCGCCGACGCGCGGCGCACCCCCGAGCAGCGGGCCGTCGGCCAGGTCATCGACCTGACCGCGCACGACGAGACCGAGCAGCTGGACGTGGCGGAGCTGCGTGGAGCGGTCAACTCCTGACGGAGCCCGCCCCACGCGCCCTGTCCTACTTGTCGATGTCTCCGACGACGAAGAACAGCGACCCCAGGATCGCCACCATGTCGGCGACGAGCGTCCCCGGCAGCAGCTCGGTCAGCGCCTGGATGTTGTTGTACGACGCCGAGCGCAGCTTGAGCCGGTACGGGGTCTTCTCGCCCTTGGAGACCAGGTAGTAGCCGTTGATGCCGAGCGGGTTCTCGGTCCAGGCGTACGTGTGCCCCTCCGGCGCCTTGAGGACCTTCGGCAGCCGCTGGTTGATCGGCCCCCGCGGCAGGTCCTCGATCCGGTCCAGGCAGGCGTCGGCGAGCTCCAGGGCGTTGTGCGTCTGGTCCAGCAGGCACTCGAAGCGGGCCAGGCAGTCGCCCTCCGTGCGGGTCACCACCCGCAGGACGTCCTGGAGCTCCCCGTACGCGAGGTACGGCTCGTCCCGGCGCAGGTCGAAGTCGACGCCCGAGGCGCGGGCGATCGGCCCGGACACCCCGTACGCGTGCACCGCCTCCTGCGACAGCACCCCGACCCCGCGCGTGCGGCCCCGGAAGATCTCGTTGCCGAGCACCAGCCGGTCGTACACGTCCATCCGCGACCGCACGTCCGCGACCGCCTGCCGCGCCCGGCCCAGCCAGCCGGCCGGGAGGTCCTCCTTGAGGCCGCCGACCCGGTTGAACATGTAGTGCATCCGGCCGCCGGAGACCTCCTCCATGACGGCCTGGAGCTCCTCGCGCTCGCGGAAGGCGTGGAAGACGGGGGTGATGCCGCCCAGTTCCAGCGGGTACGAGCCGAGGAACATCAGGTGGTTGAGCACCCGGTTCAGCTCGGCGAGCAGCGTGCGCGTCCAGACCGCCCGCTCCGGCACCTCCATGCCCAGCATCCGCTCCACGGCCATGACGACGCCGAGCTCGTTGGAGAAGGCGGAGAGCCAGTCGTGCCGGTTGGCCAGCATGATGATCTGCCGGTAGTCCCGCGCCTCGAACAGCTTCTCGGCGCCGCGGTGCATGTACCCGATCACCGGCTCGGCCTCGCGCACCACCTCGCCGTCGAGCACGAGCCGCAGCCGGAGCACGCCGTGGGTGGAGGGATGCTGCGGCCCGATGTTCAGCACCATGTCGGTGCTCTCCGCCGCGCCGCCGATACCGACTGTGGTCTCCGTCATGCGGCCCAGTATCCCTCTGACCGACGGCCTCCCCGGTCCCCGTTGTGGGCAATCGTTCCGCTGGGGCGGAACGGGTGGGCACAACGGAACGGCGCCATCGCGGGCGCCTCCGCTCCGACTACCCCGCCCCGAGTGCCCGCGTTCCATCCACCCGCTGCACCAGCCACAAGAAGTCCCCCAGCCCACCCGCCGCCGTCAGCTCCGCCGCCTCCCCCGCCGCCGCGAGCGCCCGCACGTACCCGGCGGGGTCACTGGACGCCATCCCGAGCGGCGGCCGCCCCCCACTCACCCCCAGCCCCCGCAACGCCTCCCGCTGCGTGACGATCTCCCCGCCGTCCCCCGGCCCCGCCGCCGCGCACGCGTCCAGCGCCACATGCGCGGTCAGATCGCGGCTCCCGTCCGGCACCGGCGCCACCTCCCGCCCCTCCCGGAACGCGGCGAGCGTCCCGAAGGGCGGGCGCGCCCCGCGCAGGTGCGCGTAGTCGACGGCCACCGCCGTCCCCGCGGCGAGCGCCCCCACCGCCGCCGCCCACGCCTCGTCGCGCGGCCGGCCGATCTCCGCCCGCTCCCCGGGCTCCCGCAGCGGCCACCACCGCTCCAGCCACTCCGCGTCCGGGCCCGTCACCACCGCGCCAAGGCGTTCCGTGCCGTCCGCCCGCACCTCGACCCGGCGGACGGCGCCGTCCTCGTCGGCCTGCGCCACGTCCACCGGCACGTTGTCCAGCCACTCGTTGGCGAAGAGCAGCCCCCGCTCCCCGTCCGGCACCCGGTCCGTCCACCCGATCCGCGGGTCGAGGCCCGCCGGCCGCGCCGCGCGCTCCACGCCGTACGGGCGGACCCGGAGCCCGGCCGGGAGCGCGGCCAGCACTCCCGTCAGGAGCTCGCCCCGCCCCGCGCCCACGTCCACGAACGCGGGCTCGTCGGTGCCGAGCTCCTCCGCCACGCGGGCGAGCAGCCGGGCCACGGCGCCCGCGAAGAGCGGCGAGGCGTGCACCGACGTACGGAAGTGCCCGGCGGGTCCCTCCGGCCGCAGGAAGAAGCCCCCGGGGCCGTACAGCGCCCGCTCCGTGGCCTCCCGCCACCCCTGCCACTGACACGTCTCATCCGTCACGTGCCCCAGTCTCCACCTTGGGGAGTACGGGCCTCACGGGAAGGATCGGCCCCACGGTTGACCCCTGCACCTATCGGCTTTCCCTACCCTGGGTCACGTGCAGCGCCTCTACGACTTCATCCGCAGACACCCGACGGGCGTCGACACCTTCTGGGCCGTCGTCCTCTTCGGGTTCTCCCTTCTGGGGGTGGCCGGCAGCTCCCCGACGGGCATCGGAGCCCTCGGGTACGTCGCCGTCGGCGCGCTGTGCTCGCTCGTCGTCGCCCTGCGCCGCCGCGCGCCCGAGAAGATGCTGGTCCTCACGGTCCTCATCGGACTCGTCCAGCTCGCCGTCGGGATGGTCCCGTTCCCGGGCGACTTCGCCATGCTCGTGATCATCTACACGGTCGCCGCGCACGACGGCCCCCGCTGGGCCTCCCGGCTCGCCCTCTCCGGCGGGCTCTCCGCGGCCCTGCTCTCCCAGCTGCGCTGGCCGCTGGAGGACTCCCGCTCCTCCGCCGCCACCGTCTTCTTCACGATCATCATGACCGTGCCGTTCGCCCTCGCCTGGGTGCTCGGCGACTCCCTGCGCACCCGCCGCGCCTACTTCGCGCAGCTGGAGGAGCGCGCCTCGCGCCTGGAGAAGGAGCGCGAGGCCCAGGCCAAGGTCGCCGTCGCCGCCGAGCGCGCCCGGATCGCCCGCGAGCTGCACGACGTGGTCGCCCACAACGTCTCCGTCATGGTCGTGCAGGCCGACGGCGCCGCGTACGTCATGGACTCCTCGCCCGAGACCGCCAAGCAGGCCCTGGAGACCATCGCGGGCACCGGCCGCCAGGCCCTCGCCGAGATGCGCCGGCTGCTCGGCATCCTGCGCACCGGCGAGCACCAGGAGGCCGGGGAGTACGTCCCGCAGCCGGACGTGCAGCAGATCGAGGACCTCGTCGAGCAGGTCCGCGGGGCCGGGCTCGCCGTCGACTTCAAGATCGAGGGCACCCCGCGCCCGCTGCCCAGCGGCGTCGAGCTCACCGCGTACCGGATCGTCCAGGAAGCGCTCACCAACAGCCGCAAGCACGGCGGCCCCGATGTCGGCGCCAGCGTCCGCCTGGTCTACTTCGACGACGGGCTCGGACTGCTCGTCGAGGACGACGGGCGGGGCGCGCCGCAGGAGATGTACGAGGACGGCGGCGCCGACGGGCGCGGCCACGGCCTGATCGGCATGCGGGAGCGGGTCGGCATGGTCGGCGGCACCCTGGACGCGGGCCCGCGTCCCGGCGGAGGCTTCCGTATCAGCGCCCTGCTCCCGCTCAAGTCCGCCCACTGACTCCGAAGACCCCGAAGGAACAGCATGTCCATTCGCGTGATGCTCGTCGACGACCAGGTGCTGCTGCGCACCGGCTTCCGTATGGTGCTCGCCGCCCAGCCGGACATGGAGGTCGTGGCCGAGGCGGGCGACGGCGTGGAGGCGCTGGAGGTGCTGCGGGGGACGGACGTCGACGTCGTGCTGATGGACGTGCGCATGCCCAAGCTGGACGGGGTCGAGACGACCCGGCGGATCTGCTCCCAGGCGGGCGCCCCGAAGGTGCTGATCCTCACCACCTTCGACCTGGACGAGTACGCCTTCTCCGGGCTCAAGGCGGGCGCCAGCGGCTTCATGCTGAAGGACGTGCCGCCGGCCGAGCTGCTCGCCGCCATCCGCTCCGTGCACAGCGGCGACGCGGTCGTCGCCCCCTCCACCACCCGGCGTCTGCTCGACCGCTTCTCGCCGATGCTGCCGTCCACCGGGCGCGAGAGCCGGGCCGCCGACAGCGGGATCGACCGGCTCACCGACCGCGAGCGCGAGGTCATGCTGCTGGTCGCCCAGGGTCTCTCCAACGGCGAGATCGCGGCGCGGCTGGTGCTGTCCGAGGCGACCGTGAAGACCCACGTGGGGCGGATCCTCACCAAGCTGGACCTGCGCGACCGGGTGCAGGTCGTCGTCCTCGCGTACGAGACCGGCCTGGTCCGGGCGGGCGGCGGCGCCCTCTGAGCGCCCTCCCGCGCTAGCGCAGGACCGACTCCAGGAAGTCGCTCCCCAGCCGGGCCACCACCGGGAAGTCCAGCTGGTGGAGCACGTAGCGGCCCCGGCGCTGGGTCGTCAGGAGGCCCGCCTTCTTCAGGACGGAGAGATGGCGGGAGACCTCCGGCGCGCTGATGCCGTACGCGTCGGCCAGCTCGCTCGTCGAGTACGGGCCGCGCGCCAGGCTCCGGCACAGCCGCATCCGCATCGGGTGGGCGATGGCCTCCACGCGCGCCTTGACCGTCTCGGTCGGCTCGGCGCCGCCGACCTCCCGGGTCGCGGCCGGGTACTGGATGACCGGCTGCCAGCCGGGCGCGCTGGTCGCGAACAGGTGCGGCCAGCCGAAGGCCGTCGGGACGAGGGTCACCCCGGCGCCCTGGGCGTCCGTCCAGCCGTGCACCAGCTTGTCCACGACGATCCTGCTGCCGCCGTGCGGGCCCTCCTCCAGGCCGAGCGCCGGTGAGGCCGCCGTCAGCGCCTCCGCGAGGCCCTTGCGGCGCAGCAGCTCCGTCTTGTGGCGGGCGTCGGCGGCGAGCTGGACGCGGACGCGGCGCCAGGTGTCGGCGAAGAACGCGTCGTCGCAGTCCTCCAGGAGGCGGCGTATCCAGGCCCGGGTGCCGGTGGGGTCGGCCAGCATCCGGTCCACGAACGCGGCCTGGCGCGGGCCCCGCGCGGCGGCCAGGTCGAGGGCGCGGCGGCGGCTGCGCTCGTCGACCAGCGGGGACGGGATGCCCTCGGAGTAGCGGCTGCTGCACGAGATCTCCAGGGCGGCGCCCACGAACTTCTCGTCGTCCAGCCGGTCGAGGTCGTCCAGCTCCTCCGCCAGGGTCTCCCGGGGCTGCGCGGGCAGCAGGAAGTCGGAGCGGGTGGAGCGCCACATGAAGTCGGCCTCGTGGAGCCGGTCCGCCAGCTCGGGCTTCAGTCCCGCCGAGGTCGTCGTCGTCCAGGCGTGCAGCCGGGCGTGGTGGGCCGGCTCGGCCAGGGCGTGCAGGGCGTTGCCCAGCTCGGCCAGGGGCGAGGGGCAGAAGAGGATCCGCTCGTGCGGCAGTCCGGTGATGTCGATCGTCACGCTCACCCCCCTATGGTGCGGGGGCGGGCGGGGGTGCTGTCGTGCCATTTGACCAGGGGCGTCAATCGGCGGGCGGCGGCGGGCGGGCCGGGCGCACGGTGTGCCCATGAACGCCCTTCACCAGTACCTCTTCGACAGCTATCGGGCCGCCCGGCACCGCGAGCCCGCGCCGCCCCAGCCGGGGACCCACGACCTGGCGGTGCTGCGGGACGTCCTGCGACGGCTGCTGCGGCGGGGGTAGCGGCCACCGCCGCAGAGAGCGCCGCTTTCTATCCGTCCAGCTTCCCCAGGAAGTCCCGGGCCGCCTTCTTCACGTCCTCCGCCGTCCACTCCAGGCCCGGCGCGCTGACCGTCACCTCGGTCGTCGACACGCCGGGCGGGCCGCCCGCCGGGGCCGGGAACCAGCGGCGGAACAGGGCCGTGCCCTCCTCCGCCAGGGCCAGGGAGGCCGCCGTGAGGGCTTCGGGGGCGTACGGGAGCCAGATCTGGAACTGGTGGGTGTGCGGCTGCTCCGGGTGGACCCGGAACCAGGGCGTGCCCGCCTCCTCGAAGGCCTCCCGCAGCGCGTCCGCGACCACGCGGGCGTGCGCCACGTACGCGGGCAGCCGGGGCAGCTCCGTCTCCAGGCCGCGCAGGGCCGACAGGGCGGCCGGGTACTGCTGGAAGAGGTCGCCGCCGTAGCGGTGGCGCCACAGGCGCGCCTCGGCGATCAGGTCCTCGGGGCCTGCGAGGGCGGCGCCCGACATGCCGCCGAGCGACTTGTAGAACGACACGTAGACGCTGTCGGCGAGGGCCGCGATCTCGGGGAGCGCGCGGCCGAATCGGACCGTCGTCTCCCAGAGGCGGGCGCCGTCGAAGTGGACCACGGCGTCCCGCTCGCGGGCCGCCTCGACCACCTCGGTCAGCTCGTCCCAGGTCGGCAGGACGAAGCCCGCGTCCCGCAGCGGGAGCTCCAGCATCAGGGTCCCGAAGGGCTCCGGGTGGTCCCGTACCTCGTCCGCCGTGGGCAGCCGGGGGGCGGTCGTGGGGTGCGTCGTGCGCAGCGCGGCGACCGTGGTGAAGGCCTGGTCCTCGTGCATCTCGGGGTGGGCGAGCGGGTGGAGGGCCACGACCGGGTTGCCGGTCCTGCCGGCCCAGCAGCGCAGGGCCACCTGCTGGGCCATCGTCCCGGTGGGGAAGAAGGCCGCGGCGGGGAAGCCCAGCTCGCGGGCGACCCGCTCCTCGACCTCGGTGACGACGCCGTCGCCGTAGATGTCCAGCGGGGTGTCCGCGTACGGGCCGGCCGCCGCCCAGTCGGCCAGCTCGCGCAGGCGCGCGGCGACCGTGCCGTCCGGGGAGGCGTCCCACAGCTTGCGCGGGGCCTCGCGCAGGGCCCGCCGCAGGGCGGCCGTCACATCCTGATCCGTCTCGTTCTCCGTCTCCATGAAGCAGATCATCACACCGCCGCCCACACCCTGTGGACAGCCACGGGTTCGCGCGAAACGCTGGCGTAGCATGACCAGAAATCGTCCGGTACCCACCGCGGACTGGAACGGAAGGCCGACCCGATCGTGAACGCACCACCAGCAGACCCCCGGCACCAGGCGGAACGGGCCGAGGACCGGCCCGCCCGGCTCACCGTCGGAGTCGTGGGAGCGGGGCGGGTGGGACCCGTCCTCGCCTCGGCGCTCCAGCTCGCCGGACACCGCCCCGTCGCCGTGTCGGCGGTCTCCGAAGCGTCCCGGCGCCGGGCCTCGATCCTGCTGCCCGACGTGCCCGTCGTGGAGCCCGCGCGGGTCCTCGCCCTCGCCGATCTGGTGCTGCTCACCGTCCCGGACGACGCCCTGCCCGGGCTCGTCGAGGGGCTCGCCGACACCGGGGCGGTCCGGCCGGGCCAGCTGATCGTGCACACCTCGGGGCGGTACGGCGTCCGGGTGCTCGACCCGGCGCGCCGCGCGGGCGCGCTGCCGCTCGCGCTGCACCCCGCCATGACCTTCACCGGCACCTCCGTGGACGTCCAGCGGCTGGCCGGCTGCTCGTTCGGCGTCACCGCCCCCGACGAGCTGCGGCTCGCCGCCGAGGCGCTGGTCATCGAGATGGGCGGCGAGCCCGAGTGGATCGCCGAGGAGAACCGGCCGCTGTACCACGCGGCCCTCGCCCTCGGGGCGAACCACCTGGTCACCCTGGTCGCCCAGGCCATGGAGCTGCTCCGCTCGGCCGGTGTCGCCGCCCCCGACCGGATGCTCGGGCCGCTGCTCGGCGCCGCCCTGGACAACGCGCTGCGCTCCGGCGACGCCGCCCTGACCGGGCCCGTCGCGCGCGGCGACGCCGGGACGGTCGCGGCGCACGTCGCCGAGCTGCACAAGCACGCGCCCGGCACCGTCGCCGGCTATCTGGCGATGGCCCGCGCGACCGCCGACCGGGCGCTCGCGCACGGCCTGCTCAAGCCCGAGCTCGCCGAGGATCTGCTGGGCGTGCTCGCCGAGGGGGACGACCTCCGATGACCTTCAACCTGGTGCGTACGGGCGGGGAGCTGCGGGCGCTGAAGAGCGACGGGCAGCGGGCCGTCGTCATGACCATGGGCGCCCTCCACGACGGCCACGCGACGCTGGTACGGGCCGCCCGCGAGCGGGTCGGGGCCGACGGCACCGTCGTCGTCACCGTCTTCGTCAACCCGCTCCAGTTCGGCGCGGGCGAGGACCTGGAGCGCTATCCGCGGACCCTCGACGCCGACCTGGCCCTCGCCGAGGCGGCCGGCGCCGACGCCGTGTTCGCCCCGGCGGTCGACGAGGTCTACCCGGGCGGGGAGCCGCAGGTCCGGATCACCGCGGGCCCGATGGGCGAGCGCCTCGAAGGCGCCTCCCGGCCCGGCCACTTCGACGGCATGCTGACCGTCGTCGCCAAGCTGCTCCACCTCACAGGGCCCGACCTGGCCTTCTTCGGCCAGAAGGACGCCCAGCAGCTGGCCCTGATCCGGCGCATGGTCCGCGACCTGAACTTCCCGGTGGAGATCGTCGGCGTGCCGACCGTCCGCGAGGCCGACGGCCTCGCCCTGTCCAGCCGCAACCGCTACCTGTCGGCCGAGGAGCGCCGTACGGCTCTTGCGCTGTCCCGCGCGCTGTTCGCCGCCCGTGACCGGCTGGCCGCCCAGGAGGCGCTGCGGGCCCGGGCGGAGGCGCTGCCGGGTGCGCAGGGGCGGGGCGACGCCCGCGCGCAGGCGCTGTCCCGGCTCGGCGAGGCCCGGGCCGCCGCCGACGCCCACGCGGTCGCCCAGGCGGTCGAGGGCGTGGGCGCCGACGCCGTGCGGTCCGCGGCCCGCGCCGTGCTGGACGACGCGGCGCGCGCCGAGCCGCCGCTCACCCTGGACTATCTCGCCCTGGTCGACCCGGCCGACTTCACCGAGGTCGCGGACGGGCACGACGGGGAGGCGGTCCTCGCCGTCGCCGCGCGGGTGGGGAGCACGCGGCTCATCGACAACATCCCCCTGACCTTCGGAGCGGTGAAGTGACCGGAATACGGCTGCACGCGCCCGCCCCCGGCTGGTCCATCGACGCCGACGTCGTCGTGGTCGGCTCGGGCGTCGCGGGCCTCACGACGGCCCTGCGCTGCACCGCCGCCGGGCTGCGCACCGTCGTCGTCACCAAGGCCCTGCTGGACGACGGCTCGACCCGCTGGGCCCAGGGCGGCATCGCCGCCGCGCTCGGCGAGGGCGACACCCCCGAGCAGCACCTGGACGACACCCTGGTGGCGGGCGCCGGACTCTGCGACGAGCAGGCCGTGCGGGCCCTGGTCACCGAGGGCCCGGACGCGGTGCGCCGGCTGATCGCCACGGGCGCCGACTTCGACCGTACGGACGAGGGCGAGATCGCGCTGACCCGCGAGGGCGGCCACCACCGCCGCCGCATCGCGCACGCCGGCGGCGACGCGACCGGCGCCGAGATCTCCCGCGCCCTGGTCGAGGCGATACGCGACCGGGGCGTGCGCACCATCGAGCACGCGCTCGTCCTGGACCTCCTGAAGGACGCCGAGGGCCGCACGGCGGGCGTGACCCTGCACGTGATGGGCGAGGGCCAGCACGACGGCGTCGGCGCCGTCCACGCCCCCGCCGTGGTGCTCGCCACCGGCGGCATGGGCCAGGTCTTCTCCGCCACCACGAACCCGGCGGTCTCCACCGGCGACGGCGTCGCGCTCGCGCTGCGCGCGGGGGCGGAGATCTCGGACCTGGAGTTCGTGCAGTTCCACCCGACGGTGCTGTTCCTGGGCGTCGGCTCGGAGGGCCAGCAGCCGCTGGTCTCCGAGGCGGTACGCGGGGAGGGCGCCCATCTCGTCGACGCCGACGGGGTGCGCTTCATGCTGGGGCAGCACGAGCTGGCCGAGCTGGCGCCCCGGGACATCGTCGCCAAGGCGATCACGCGCCGGATGCTGGAGCAGGGCACCGAGCACATGTACCTCGACGCCCGCCACTTCGGCGCCGAGATGTGGGAGCGGCGCTTCCCGACGATCCTGGCCGCCTGCCGCTCGCACGGCATCGACCCGGTCACCGAGCCGATCCCGGTCGCCCCTGCGGCCCACTACGCCTCCGGCGGCGTCCGCACCGACCTGCACGGCCGCACGACGGTGCCGGGCCTGTACGCGTGCGGCGAGGTCGCCTGCACGGGGGTGCACGGCGCCAACCGGCTCGCCTCGAACTCGCTCCTGGAGGGCCTGGTCTTCGCCGAGCGGATCGCCGACGACATCACGGCGCACGGCCCGCACCGCGAGGGCCTGCCGGTCGTCGCGGGCGGCTCCACGGTGCTGACCCTGCTCGGCCCGGAGCTCCGCCGGGACATCCAGCGGACCATGACCGAGGGCGCGGGCGTGCTGCGCTCCGCCGACAGCCTGTCCGACGCCGCCGACGCCCTCGAAGCGCTGCGGCTCGACGCCGAGGGCGACCGCAAGGCGGCCGAGCCCGGCGTCGACTCCTGGGAGACCACCAACCTGCTGTGCGTCGCCCGGGTCCTGGTGGCCGCCGCGCGGGAGCGCGAGGAGACCCGCGGCTGCCACTGGCGCGAGGACCGGCCCGACCGGGACGACGCCGAGTGGCGTCGCCATCTGGTCGTCCGGCTGACGTCCGACCGCCGCCTGGTGGTGCGCCGCACCGCCGCCGCAGACTTTCCGCCCGTAACCCCCGACGCACCCAGGGAGCCGCAGTCGTGAGCACGCCCGAAGAAGCACGTCCGCAGCCCGTGGACGTCCCCCTCATCCAGATCAGCGCGCCCGCCGAGAGCGGCGGCTGCGGCGACGGCTGCGGCTGCGGCGGCGGCGCGGAGGAGTTCGAGTGCGGGCTCGACCCGGCGCTCGCCCAGCTGCTCGCCGACGCGGGGCTCGACCCGGTCCAGGTCGAGGACATCGCGCACCTGGCCATCGCCGAGGACCTCGACGGCGGCGTGGACGTGACGACCGTGGCGACCGTGCCCGAGGACGCCGTCGCGACCGCCGACTTCACCGCCCGCGAGGCCGGTGTGGTGGCGGGTCTGCGGGTCGCCGAGGCGGTCCTGTCCATCGTCTGCACCGACGAGTTCGAGGTCGAGCGGCACGTCGAGGACGGCGAGCGGGTCGAGGCCGGCGACAAGCTGCTGAGCGTCACCGCCCGCACCCGTGACCTGCTCACCGGCGAGCGCGGCGCGCTGAACATCCTGTGCCGCCTGTCCGGCATCGCCACCGCCACCCGCGCCTGGGCGGACGCCCTGGAGGGCACCCGGGCCAAGGTCCGCGACACCCGCAAGACGACCCCGGGCCTGCGCGCCCTGGAGAAGTACGCGGTGCGCTGCGGCGGCGGCGTCAACCACCGCATGTCGCTGTCGGACGCGGCCCTGGTGAAGGACAACCACGTGGTGGCGGCCGGTGGCGTCGCGCAGGCCTTCAAGGCCGTGCGGGAGCTCTTCCCGGAGGTCCCGATCGAGGTCGAGGTCGACACGATGCACCAGGTCCGCGAGGTCCTGGACGCGGGCGCCGACCTGATCCTGCTGGACAACTTCACCCCGGGCGAGACCGAGGAGGCCGTGGCGCTGGTCGCCGGGCGGGCCGTCCTGGAGTCCTCGGGCCGGCTGACGCTGGAGAACGCGGCGGCGTACGCGGCCACCGGCGTGGACTACCTGGCGGTGGGCGGTCTCACCCACTCGTCCCCGATCCTCGACATCGGGCTCGACCTGCGCGAGGCGGCCGTCTGATGCTGCTCACGATCGACGTCGGCAACACCCAGACGGTCCTCGGCCTCTTCGACGGCGACGAGATCGTGGAGCACTGGCGCATCTCCACCGACCCGCGCCGCACCGCCGACGAGTGGGCGGTGCTGCTCCAGGGCCTGATGGGGATGCATCCGCTGCTCGGCGTCGAGCTGAGCGACGGCATCGGGGGGATCGCGATCTGCGCGACCGTCCCCTCGGTGCTGCACGAGCTGCGCGAGGTGACGCGCCGCTACTACGGGGACGTCCCCGCGGTCCTGGTGGAGCCGGGTGTCAAGACGGGCGTCCCTGTCCTCACGGACAACCCGAAGGAGGTCGGCGCCGACCGGGTCATCAACGCGGTCGCGGCCGTCGAGCTGTACGGCGGTCCGGCGATCGTCGTCGACTTCGGCACGGCCACGACGTACGACGCGGTCACCGCGCGCGGCGAGTACGCGGGCGGCGCCATCGCCCCGGGCATAGAGATCTCGGTGGAGGCGCTGGGCGTCAAGGGCGCCATGCTCCGCAAGATCGAGCTGGCCAGGCCGCGCAGCGTGATCGGCAAGAACACGGTCGAGGCCATGCAGTCGGGCATCGTCTTCGGTTACGCGGGCCAGGTCGACGGCGTGGTCGGGCGGATGAAGCGCGAGCTGGCCGGACCGAACGGCGACCCCTCGTCGGTCACGGTGATCGCCACCGGCGGCCTGGCGCCGATGGTGCTGGCCGACTCCAAGGAGATCGCCGCCCACGAGCCGTGGCTGACCCTGATCGGGCTGCGACTGGTGTACGAGCGCAACGTCTCGCGGCTGTGATCCCTCCCGGCGGGACCGAGACCCGCCGGGAAGATCGAAAAGCGAGAGATTTGTCCGATTAGCGCGTATCGTCGGTCCATGCCCACGCCCTACGGACCCCGCGGCGGCATGGCGTTCAGCGCGGACGAGCTGCGTGTCCTCCGCCGCGCCCTCGCCACCGCGCTCAACCCCGCCCCCCTTCAGGACGACGACGTCCAGGACTGCCTGCGCCTGGCCGAATCCGTGGACGAGTCGGTGGCCGAGGCGGGCCGTCTGCGCGCCTTCCTCCTCGCCGACCTGGTCCGCTACCGCCAGGCCCTGCCCGGCTCCCTCACGGGCTACCTGGAGCTCCTCCAGGACGCCCTGGCGGCCGGCTACGACCCCGGCGCCGACGACCTCGCGGCCCTGCGCGCGCTGCGGCACAACCCCACCGCGGGAGCGCTGCTCGCCCGCTGCCAGGTGCTGGCGGAACGATCCGTCCGCGCCCGGCTGGCCCGCGTGGCCCAGGCCCAGGCCCCGGTCCGCGCCGCCGTCACCGGGGGCCCGCGCGCCCGGCTGCTCGCCCTGCCCGGCGGTCGCGCCGCCGACGAGGGCGGCGCCGGCCCCGGGGCGCCGGGGAAGCCCGCGCCCAGGCCGCCGGAGCCCGGCGAGCGCCCGGTGCCCAAGCCCTCCGAGGTCTTCCCGCCACGCCGGAGGCCGGTACCCCCGCCCCCGCCCGAGGAACGCGTCGCGGGCTAGCTAGTCTGGACGCCATGGACTACGTATCCGCGCTCCTGCCCCCCGTCGTGATGGCCGTCTTCTTCATCGGTCTGGTCGTCACGATCGTGAAGAGCCAGGGCGGACCGAACAAGACCAAGGAGGACGCGATCGTGGACGCCGCCCTGGCCCGCGCCGAGTCCACCCGGCAGCAGGGCAGCACCGCCCCGTAACGGGTCCGCCGCCCCGAGGACGTACGACCGCCGTCAGGCCGTACGTCCTTTTTGCGTTCTTGCGGGACGTTTTCTTCGTGAATGTGCGCCAATGGGGCATTATTCGGTCTCTGCGCACTAGGGTGGCGCTGTGCCCCGCCAATTGGGAGAGCTGGAAGACGCCGTCATGACCCGCGTCTGGCAATGGAACCGCCCGGTGACCGTCCGGGAAGTCCTGGAGGATCTCCAGCAGGAACGGTCCATCGCCTACACCACCGTCATGACCGTATTGGACAATCTCCATCAGAAGGGCTGGGTCCGCAGGGAAGTCGAAGGCCGCGCCTATCGATATACGGCGGTCTCGACCCGAGCCGCCTACTCGGCCGCACTGATGAACGAGGCCTGGGCGCAGAGCGACAACCCCGCCGCCGCCCTGGTCGCCTTCTTCGGCATGATGTCGCCGGAACAGCGCGAGACCCTGGACGACGCCGTGCGTATGGTCCAGAAGAGCAGCCCCGAGCCGAACCCGGCCCCCGAGCAGGGCGGCGCGGAACCGGGGGACCAGGGGCGATAACGTCCCCCCATGCCTTCCGCCAATGCCGTCACCGTACGCCGGGCCCGCACCTCCGATGTCGCCGCCGTGCGCCGTCTCGTCGATCCCTTCGTGCGCCGCGGCATCCTGCTCGACAAAGCGACCGTGACGCTTTACGAGTCCATCCAGGAGTTCTGGGTCGCCGAACGCGACGACGACGCCACCGTCGTCGGCTGCGGTGCGCTGCATGTGATGTGGGAAGACCTCGCCGAAGTCCGTACTCTCGCGGTCGATCCCGACTTCAAGGGCGCCGGAGTGGGACATCAGGTGCTGGACAAGTTGCTCCACACCGCCCGATGGCTCGGTGTCCGCAGGGTTTTCTGCCTCACCTTCGAAGTGGACTTCTTCGCGAAGCACGGCTTCGTCGAGATCGGCGAGACTCCGGTCGACGGAGATGTCTACAGCGAGCTCCTGCGTTCCTATGACGAGGGCGTCGCCGAGTTCCTCGGTCTCGAACGAGTGAAGCCGAACACCTTGGGCAACAGCCGGATGCTTCTGCACCTGTGAGCCGGCCCCTAAGCCGGTGTCTATGTCCGAATCGCGCACGTTTCCCGCGTTCCCGGGGTTCTGAACCTCTCCCAGGGGTTTGTGTTTTTCCGGGAAAAGCGGTTTCCTTTCCGCGTACTGCATTTTCGATGAAAGGAAATCCGGTGGCACAGAAGGTTCAGGTCCTTCTTGTCGATGACCTCGACGGCGGCGAGGCGGACGAGACCGTGACGTTCGCGCTGGACGGCAAGTCCTACGAGATCGACCTCACCACCGCCAACGCGGACAAGCTCCGCGACCTCCTTGAGCCGTACACGAAGAGCGGTCGCCGCACCGGTGGCCGCAGCGCCGGCGCCCGGGGCAAGGGCCGTGTCGTCGCCTCCGGCGGCAGCCCGGACACCGCGAAGATCCGCGCGTGGGCCAAGGAGAACGGTTACAACGTGAACGACCGCGGTCGCGTGCCCGCCGAGATCAAGGCGGCCTACGAGGACGCGAACCGCTGAGGCGTCGGCTGCCGGGTCGCCGGGCCCGCCCCCCGCGGGTGGTTCCGGGCGGCACCCAGCAGCCGCGTCCGGTGGCACTCGGCGGCAGCGGCGGCCACGAGCCGCACCAGACAGGGGGCGGTCCCGTCGGCCGCGGCACGCTCCCGCACCGAGGGCCGCAGGGCCGGCAGCGAGGACTCCACCTCGCGTCCCGGCTCCGGGGCCCTCAGCCACACCGGGGCACCCGGTGTGCCGCACCGGCTCCATCCCGGGGGAACGGGCGCGGCCATCCGGCCGTCGGCGCCCAGGGCCGCGAGATCCAGCGAGATCCCGCCCCACTCCAGCCAGTCGAGCAGCCCCGGCAGCTCCTCCGCGCTCCCCGCGGCCACGAGCAGCCGCATCCGCCGCCCCATGAGGGCCACCGGTCCGGTGTCGGCGCCCATCCGGCGCAGCACCCCCCGACCGGCCGCGGCGGGCAGTTCGAGCACGTCGAAACGCAGCCCCGTGACCAGCTGCACCGGAGGCCCGGCCACGGCCGCCCAGCCGAGCTCGTGCTCGTACCACCGCGCCGTACCGCCGTCGAGCGGTGAGCGGGGGAGCGGGACGGTGAAGGCCATACCGGGGGAACGTCTCCGGGGGCTCCTTGGTTACGTGCCACGACCGCACCGGTGACCGGCGGTCCTTGATCCGGTGCGCGGAGTGTCCATGATGGGGGCGTACGGGTGCATTCGAGAGTGCAAGGGTGTTCGCCCGTAGCGGAGGGAACCGGGGTGCGCCGCATGGAGTGTCAGTCCTTACGGGTAAGACATTCCATGTGAGGAGGGGTGACTCGCGGGCATCCGCGTCTCACGTTCGCCATCGGCGTACTGGAGGTGTGGGTAACTGCTTGGCCTGCGGGAACATCGTCTCGCACCATCGAGTTGGAGCATTTGTCGGCTGTTCGGCAGCAGGTCTCCCCAAGAACTAAGGGGGGGATCCGGACGGATGTCGGCAGTTGGAATGAGCGGTCCCCGCTTGCGGGACTAAGCTGCGGAAGGACAGGGAGGGGATCGACCCCTAACTGACTGACCGCTCTGAGGAGCGATTAACGATGTTCGAGAGGTTCACCGACCGCGCGCGGCGGGTTGTCGTCCTGGCTCAGGAAGAAGCCCGGATGCTCAACCACAACTACATCGGCACCGAGCACATCCTCCTGGGCCTTATCCACGAGGGTGAGGGTGTCGCCGCTAAGGCCCTGGAGAGCCTCGGGATTTCGCTCGAGGCGGTCCGCCAGCAGGTGGAGGAGATCATCGGCCAGGGCCAGCAGGCCCCGTCCGGCCACATCCCCTTCACCCCTCGTGCCAAGAAGGTCCTGGAGCTGTCGCTCCGGGAGGCCCTCCAGCTCGGCCACAACTACATCGGCACCGAGCACATCCTGCTCGGCCTGATCCGCGAGGGCGAGGGCGTCGCCGCCCAGGTCCTCGTGAAGCTGGGCGCCGATCTCAACCGGGTGCGGCAGCAGGTCATCCAGCTGCTCTCCGGCTACCAGGGCAAGGAAGCCGCCACCGCCGGCGGTCCTGCCGAGGGCACGCCCTCGACGTCCCTGGTCCTCGACCAGTTCGGCCGCAACCTCACCCAGGCGGCCCGCGAATCCAAGCTCGACCCGGTCATCGGGCGCGAGAAGGAGATCGAGCGGGTCATGCAGGTGCTGTCCCGCCGCACCAAGAACAACCCGGTCCTCATCGGCGAGCCCGGCGTCGGCAAGACCGCCGTCGTCGAGGGCCTGGCCCAGGCCATCGTCAAGGGCGAGGTGCCCGAGACCCTCAAGGACAAGCACCTCTACACCCTGGACCTCGGCGCGCTGGTCGCCGGCTCCCGCTACCGCGGTGACTTCGAGGAGCGCCTGAAGAAGGTCCTCAAGGAGATCCGCACCCGCGGCGACATCATCCTGTTCATCGACGAGCTCCACACCCTCGTGGGTGCGGGCGCCGCCGAGGGCGCGATCGACGCCGCCAGCATCCTCAAGCCGATGCTGGCCCGCGGTGAGCTCCAGACCATCGGAGCCACCACGCTCGACGAGTACCGCAAGTACCTGGAGAAGGACGCCGCGCTGGAGCGCCGTTTCCAGCCCATCCAGGTGGCGGAGCCCTCCCTCCCGCACACCATCGAGATCCTCAAGGGTCTGCGCGACCGGTACGAGGCCCACCACCGCGTCTCCATCACGGACGAGGCGCTGGTCCAGGCCGCGACGCTGGCCGACCGCTACATCTCGGACCGCTTCCTCCCGGACAAGGCGATCGACCTGATCGACGAGGCCGGCTCCCGGATGCGCATCCGCCGGATGACCGCGCCGCCGGACCTCCGCGAGTTCGACGAGAAGATCGCCTCCGTCCGCCGGGACAAGGAGTCCGCGATCGACTCGCAGGACTTCGAGAAGGCCGCCTCCCTGCGCGACAAGGAGAAGCAGCTCCTCGCCGCGAAGACCAAGCGGGAGAAGGAGTGGAAGGCCGGCGACATGGACGTCGTCGCCGAGGTCGACGGCGAGCTGATCGCCGAGGTCCTCGCGACCGCCACCGGCATCCCGGTCTTCAAGCTGACCGAGGAGGAGTCCTCGCGTCTGCTCCGCATGGAGGACGAGCTCCACAAGCGCGTCATCGGCCAGAAGGACGCCGTCATCGGCCTCTCGCGGGCCATCCGCCGCACCCGTGCGGGTCTGAAGGACCCGAAGCGCCCCGGTGGCTCGTTCATCTTCGCCGGCCCGTCCGGTGTCGGTAAGACCGAGCTGTCCAAGGCGCTCGCCGAATTCCTCTTCGGCGACGAGGACGCGATGATCTCCCTCGACATGTCGGAGTTCAGCGAGAAGCACACGGTTTCCCGTCTCTTCGGTTCGCCGCCCGGATACGTCGGCTACGAAGAGGGCGGCCAGCTCACCGAGAAGGTGCGCCGCAAGCCGTTCTCCGTCGTCCTCTTCGACGAGGTCGAGAAGGCCCACCCCGATATCTTCAATTCCCTTCTCCAGATCCTGGAGGACGGTCGCCTGACCGACTCCCAGGGCCGGGTCGTGGACTTCAAGAACACGGTCATCATCATGACGACCAACCTCGGGACCAGGGACATCTCGAAGGGCTTCAACCTGGGCTTCGCCGCCCAGGGCGACACGAAGTCCAACTACGAGCGGATGAAGGCGAAGGTCAGCGACGAGCTGAAGCAGCACTTCCGCCCGGAGTTCCTCAACCGTGTGGACGACATCATCGTCTTCCCGCAGCTGACCCCGGAGGACATCCTCCAGATCGTCGACCTGATGATCGGCCGCGTGGACGAGCGCCTGAAGGACCGGGACATGGGCATCGAGCTCTCCCAGTCCGCGAAGGAGCTGCTCTCCAAGAAGGGCTACGACCCCGTGATGGGCGCCCGGCCGCTGCGCCGGACGATCCAGCGCGAGATCGAGGACACCCTCTCGGAGAAGATCCTCTTCGGCGAGCTGCGCCCCGGCCACATCGTGGTCGTGGACACGGAGGGCGAGGGCGACGAGCGCACCTTCACCTTCCGCGGCGAGGAGAAGTCGGCCCTGCCGGACGTGCCTCCGATCGAGGCGGCGGGCGGGGCGGGCCCGAACCTGTCCAAGGAGGCGTGACGCGTAGGCGTCGTCGCTAGCGCTGTAGGGGCGGCCCCGGGACCTGGTGGTTCCGGGGCCGCCCCTTTGTCAGATGAGATCGAGGCGGTCGCCCAGAGCGGCGGCGCCGAGGACGTACTTGCGGGGGACGCCGGTGACGCGGACGCTCAGTTCGGGCAGGCCATGGAGGGGCGTGAGGTCCAGTGGGTCCGGGGAGCTCTCCGTGCTCACGAGATCGAGTTCGCGGAGCGCGCTGATGTCCGCGAGCACGTCGAGGCGTGGCAGCGGTCCGCCCATGAGGTAGATCTTCCTGAGCTGCGAGTGGTTGATCGAGCGCAGCAGCGCCAGGTCCGCCACGTGGCTGTTCAGGCCCATGGCCAGGTAGGTGAGGGGACGCCTTTCGAGCGTCCGAACGATGTCGGCCATGGCGAATTCGCCCGCGAGGAATACGCCGTCGATCTGGGGCAGATCCCGGAGCAACAGGAGTTGTTCGTAGGTCCAGACAGTGATCGCGTTGCCGGGCGGCAGCCGGGCAAGGACCTCGCTCGCGAAGGCCTTGGCGGGGAAGTGGGACCAGACGCTGGCGAACTGGAAAGTCTGACCGGCCTCGGCGAAGGCGCGAGCGTACGGGAGCGCCGTTGTCCCGCCGATCATGGATACCAACCGGACGACGCTGTCGACGGCGTCCTTCGCCACATCCTTCGGCCCGGGCAGCAGCGGCAGCACGTATCCGCCCAGCCGGGCCAACTGTGTCGTCTGCTCCGTGCTGCGAGGCAGCATCACCGACTTCACGGCCTTCTCCACCCGCCGCCGCAGCGGCTCGTCCAGCCAGGCCGCGTGCTGGGCGGCCAGCGCCGCCAGGACGTAGAGGGTGGTCTTCAGGTCCCGCTTGCGCGTCGCGGAGCCCGCCTCCAAGAGGCCGGACACCAGGATCGGCAGTTCACGGCGCTTGCAGTGCCCGGCGGCCAGCAGCAGGACGTCGTGCCAATGCTGCTCGTGCGTGTTGCGCAGGGCCTCCGGGAGGCCGTCGTCTTCGACGAGTTCCTTGGCGGCCAGGAAATCCTGGAAGGTGCGATGGGCGAAGTGGAACACGCCGTCCGTGCGCTCCTGGAGGAGGCCGCTGCGATTGATCAGGTGGCTGAGGATCTCCTCCGCCGTCCCCTGGGCCTGTACCCGGGGCATGCCCGGAAGCGTGCGCTCCAGACGGTCGAGGGCCTGGTCGCGGGTGAACTCGGTCTGGCCGCCGCGCACCAGCCACGCCGCCAGGCGCTGGAGGAGCTGGGTGTGCTCCTCCACCGTCATGTGGACACCGTCGGGGGCGTCGATGCGGCGCCGTTCGTCGCGGACGCCGAGAAGCATCGTCAGGGCGGAGTCGTAGAGCTCCCAGCGGGTCTCGGGGAGGAAGCCCTCTCGTAGCCGGTGGAGGGCGCAGATCACCGCGCAGAGGAGCGGGGTACGGGCCAGTTCGGCCAGGTTCGGGTTCTGCCAGAACTGCTGGGCCAGGTCGTGTTCGAGGCTGGCCAGGTTCTCCCCAGGGGCAGCGTCGAGACGCGCGGCCTGGTGCCACGCGGCGACGAATGCCTGGATGTCGTTTCCCCGAAGAGGAAGGAGGGTCAGCTCCTCGAAGTCCGCAGTGCCCAGCCAGTCCGTCGCCACGGCGTGTGGCCGTACGGTCGCCACGCACCGCGTGTCGGGGTAGCGGGCCAGCAGTCCGCTGAGCCACGCGTGGGTGTCCTCCCGGTCGGCCTGGGGGACCTCGTCCAGGCCGTCCACCAGGAGCAGCCCCCGCCCCGCGGCCAGCACCCGCCCCACCCAGCCCTCCGGAGCCGCGTCGATCATCAGCCCGGCGACCCCGGGCAGCTCGGCGGGGGAGGGGAAGCCGTTCCCCCGTGCCCGCAGGGTCCGCAGCGGTACGACGAAGGGGACGAGGCCGTTGAGCTCGGCGAGCTCCGGGCCCAGTGTCCCGGCGGCGGCGTGGGCGGCCAGCCACCACATGAGCGTGGTCTTCCCGGCGCCCGCGTCGCCGCGCAGCAGCACGCGGGGGCGGGCGGCGAGGAGGTCGTCGATGCGGCGGGGGACGGGGACGGCCTCGCGGTCGCGGGAGGTGGCCTCCAGGGAGAGGTAGGCGGTGTCGAGGTCCCACTCGGAGGCGCGCTTGCCGAGTTCGTCGAGGCCGAAGATCTTGGTGCGGCGGTAGGCGGCGCCGAGGGCTTCGGCGTACTCCTCCTCGTACCAGTGGTCGCGGGGCTGGCTGCCGGTGGCCGACACGGAGACGGCGGGGAGCCACTGGCGTGCCTCCTCGTCGGCGAGGACGGCGGAGAGCGGGACGCACTCCAGGCGCCGGTGGCCCCGGCCGCGCGGGACGGAGCGGACGATGCCGAGGAGGCGGCCGCCGGCGAAGACGGGGGCGCCGGAGAGGCCTGCCAGGGGGGAGGGGCCGTCTTCGTCGGTGGTGACGGGCGGGTGGTCCAGTTCGACCGTGAGGGTCCGGCGGAGCAGTCCGGCCATGGGCAGGACGGTGCCGGTGTACTGGTCGAGGTCCAGCTTCTGTCCGTCGTACCGCTGGATTGCGGGGTAGCCGAGGATCTCGCAGCCGGGTATCGGGTGGGTCGTGGCGACCGTGCTGAGCGCCGGGGCCGGGGCGAGTTCCAGGGTGCCCTGGAGGAGGGCGGCGTCGAGGCGGTCGTCCGACCAGACCACCCGTAGGCGGGTCGGGCCCTGGTGCGGGGTCACGACCATGGCGCTGTGGGCGCCGTCCAGGACATGGGCGCTGGTCAGGAGCGTGCCCGGCGCCACGAGGACCCCGGTGCCCTGCTGTCGCCCCAGCACCGCGAAGACGAGGTCCGGCGTCACCGGCTCTCAGCCGCCCCGCCACCGAAGCCGGAGAGGTCCGCCTCCTCCCCGTTCCCCACCAGCCACGCCCCGCCCGTCCCCGCGTCCCTCGGCTTCAGGGTGAAGGAGACGCGGTGGGTCTCGCCGCGGGTGCGGGACGCGTCGGCGCCGGCTTCGACGACCCAGGCCTTGACCTTGGTGCCGCCCTTGAGTTCCTTGCGGAGTTCGATCGTGAACTCCATCTGTATGTCGCCGACCTCGAAGGCGAGGGGGCGGCCGGTGGCGCGGGCGGCGGCGTCGACGAGCTGGTCGCGTACGGAGGCGATGGCGTCGGCGAGTTCGATCTTGGAGATGTCCTCGGTCATGGATCGGAAGTTAGTGCCGCCGGGAGGGTGGTGGAGGGGGTTCCGGAGGGTTCGGTCGCGTGACCCAGGTCGCATTCGGGGTGGCGGCGCGGTGACAAGGCGCACAGGGGTTTTCGAGGGTACTAAGCGGGATAGTGGGGACTTCTCGCTGGAATTCGGTACGCGCGGGGCTCAACCGGCGGGACTTTGGTCCCGGAGGTCCCGAAGGGGACATCGCGCGGCCTTTCGGGCGGTTCGGGGCATGCGCGACGTGGGGTTAAACCGATCGATCGGGGGCGTTATGTCCGAATTTGCGAGGGTGCTTCTCGGGCGTCAAGAGGTGAACTCGCCCGGAGATCGCTACGACACGATGTCGTAGATGGGGTGTTTTGGGCTGGATGGGGGTCCGGGTTACCAAGGATGAGCAAGCCCGGCGCAGACCGCTGTCGCGTCGGGTCCCGTTCTGTCCGGAGGTTCTCCCCCGTATGTCGAAGCGCGTCATGAAGCCCAGCATCCGTATCGCCGCCGTCGCCACCCTCGCCACCGCCGGCCTGGGAGCGTCGCTGGTGGCCGGAGCCGGGTCCGCCTTCGCCGCCGAGGGCACGGCCGCCACCGCGCTGGCGAACCAGGCCGCCGTGCAGGCCAAGGTCGCCTCGCAGGTCAAGGCCGCCCAGGTGAAGGCCGCCGCCACCAAGGCGCAGGCCAAGACCGTGGCCGCGCAGAAGTCGGCCGCCTGGGTCAAGCCGGTCAGCGCCTACACGCTGAGCGCCAGCTACAACCAGGGCGGCGCCATGTGGGCCCACAAGCACTCCGGCCAGGACTTCGCCGTCCCGACCGGCACCCCGGTCAAGGCCGCCGCGGCCGGCACCGTCGTGAAGGCCGGCCCCAACGGTGGCGGCGACGGCCCGGCGTACGGCAACGCGATCGTCGTGAAGCACGCCAACGGCATGTACTCGCAGTACGCCCACCTGTCGCAGATCAAGGTGAACGTCGGCCAGACGGTCTCCGCCGGTCAGCAGATCGCCCTCTCGGGCAACACCGGCAACTCCTCCGGCCCGCACCTGCACTTCGAGATCCGCACCACCCCGAACTACGGCTCCGCCGTGAACCCGGCCGCCTTCCTGCGGTCCCACGGCGTCTCCATCTGACGCCGAGGTGAGTGCTCAGGCCCCCCGCTGGGCCTGATCGATCAGATCGAGGGCGACCTCGAGGACGGCTTCGTGCTTCTCCTCGGGGTCGCCCTCGATGTTCTCCATGAAGAACGTGCCCGCGTGCATCGTGAAGATCGCGCTGACCGCGCGGACCTTGTCGGTCATGGAGGACTCGGGCTCCTGGATGAGGCCGACCATCGCGATCATGCGTTCCTTGAAGGTCAGGCCGATGCTCAGCTCGCGCACGGTGGCCTGGTTCTCCTGCATGAAGCGGAAGAGGGGGGCGGCGGCGAGCAGCGCTCCCTGGTAGCGGCGCAGGATCTCCTGCTTGGTCTCCAGGGTGCGGGGCTGCTCCTTGCCCCAGGCGATCAGCTCGTCCATGGGACGGGTGAGGTCCTCGAAGATGCTGATCAGGATGTCTTCCTTGGTCTTGAAGTGGTAGTAGAGCGCGGCCTTGGTGACGTCGAGGCGTTCCGCGATCTCGCGCAGCGAGGTCTTCTCGTACCCCTGCTCGGCGAAGAGTTCGAGAGCCACGTCCTGGATGCGCTGGCGGGTGTTGCCTCGGGCCTGGGCCATGGTCTCTCGCTTCCACATGTACTTACTTGACGACCGGCAAGTTGGGGGTCTACCTTCCCCAGTGTAGTTACTAGCCGGGCGGCAAGTAAGGAAACGGGGAGCGCGACATGGCGACGAAACAGACTGGTCAGGAACCGGCCACGGTGGAGGATCGGCAGCCGCGCAGCGTCCGTGTCGTCCTGCTCGCCCTCATGATCGCGATGCTGCTCGCGATGCTGGACAACATGATCATCGGCACCGCGATGCCGACCATCGTCGGCGAGCTCGGCGGCCTGGAGCACCTCTCCTGGGTCGTCACCGCCTACACCCTGGCCACCGCCGCCTCCACCCCGATCTGGGGCAAGCTGGGCGACATGTTCGGGCGCAAGGGCGTCTTCCTCACCTCGATCGTGATCTTCCTGATCGGCTCCGCGCTCAGCGGCATGGCGCAGGACATGGGCCAGCTCATCGGCTTCCGCGCGGTCCAGGGCCTGGGCGCCGGCGGTCTGATGGTCGGCGTGATGGCGATCATCGGCGACCTGATCCCGCCCCGCGAGCGCGGCAAGTACCAGGGCATGATGGCCGGCGTGATGGCCCTCGCCATGATCGGCGGACCGCTCGTCGGCGGCTCCATCACCGACCACTGGGGCTGGCGCTGGTCCTTCTACATCAACCTGCCGCTCGGCGTCGTCGCCCTCGCCATGGTCACCGCCGTGCTGCACCTGCCGAAGAAGCAGCGCGCCACGGGCACCCGGATCGACTTCCTCGGCGCGGGCCTGCTGACCCTCGGCATCACCGCGATCGTGCTGGTCACCACCTGGGGCGGCACGGAGTACGCCTGGGGCTCGGCCACCATCGTCGGCCTCGCGGTCGGCGGCGTCCTGGCCCTCGCGGCCTTCCTCTTCGTCGAGACCCGCGCGAGCGACCCGATCATGCCGCTGCACATCTTCCGCAGCCGCAACTTCACCCTGATGTCCCTGATCGGCTTCATCACCGGCTTCGTGATGTTCGGCGCGGTGCTCTTCCTGCCCCTGTTCCAGCAGTCCGTCCAGGGCGCCTCGGCCACCAACTCGGGCCTGCTGCTCCTGCCGATGCTGCTGTCGATGATGGTCGTCTCGCTGGTCGTCGGCCGGGTCACCACCAACAGCGGCAAGTACAAGGTCTTCCCGATCATCGGCGGCGCGCTGATGATGGGCGGCCTGTACCTGCTCTCCACGATGGACACGGACACCACCCGCTTCCTCTCCGGTGTCTACATGGCCGTCCTCGGCGCCGGCATGGGCTTCCTGATGCAGATCACGATGCTCGTCGCGCAGAACAGCGTCGAGATGAAGGACATGGGCGTCGCGTCCTCCTCGACCACCCTGTTCCGGACCCTCGGCTCCTCGTTCGGCGTCGCCATCATGGGCGCCCTGTTCACGAGCAAGGTCCAGGACGAGATGGCGGCCCGCGGCGGCGGCGCCGCGACCGCGCACTCGGCGCAGCTCGACGCGGCCAGCCTGGCCCGGCTGCCGGAGGCGGTGCGCGAGGCGTACCAGCACGCGGTGGCGGCCGGCACCCACTCCGCCTTCCTGGTCGGCGCGGCCGTCGCCGTCCTGGGCTTCGCCCTCGCCTTCTTCGTCAAGGAGGTGGCCCTGCGCGGCACGGGCCCGGCCAAGGCGGAGGGCGCGGAGGGCGCCGGGGCCGTCGAGGGCGCGGAGGTCGCCGGGGCTGACGGGGCCGCGGAGGTCACCGGGGTGCCCAAGGCCACCAAGGCCGCCGGGGCCACCGAGGTCGCCGAGACCGTCTGACCCCGTCTGACCGAGCCCGCACCCCCCGCACACCCCACGGCCCCCCTCGTCACCGACGAGGGGGGCCGTAGCCATGACCCAAGAGCCCCCGCCTAGTCAGGCAGCCGCAGCACCGGGAAACTCCCCGTGGTCGTCGGGGCATGCTCCGGAAGCCACAGGACCGCGATAGCGCCGCCGGAGCCCTCCGGGGTGCCCTCGGGGGCCGCGTTGCGGAAGGTCAGGCGGGCGCCGAGGACTCGGGCCTGGCCGGCCGCGATGGTCAGGCCCAGGCCGTGGCCCTGGCCCGCGCGGTCGCTGCTGCCCGTACGGAAGCGGCTCGGGCCGTCCTGGAGCAGGGCCTCGGGGAAGCCGGGGCCGTGGTCCCGCACCCGGACCACGCGGCCCTCGACGGTGACCTCGACCGGGCCCTTGCCGTGCTTGGCCGCGTTGGCGAGGAGGTTGCCCAGGATGCGCTCCAGGCGGCGCGGGTCGGTGCTCACCCAGGACTCGTGGACGACCCGTACGACCGCCTCGGGGTCGAGCACCCGTACCCGTCGCTCCACGAACTCGCCGAGCGCGAGCTCCTGGAGCTCGGCCCGCTCGGACGCGCTGTCGAGCCGGGCCACCTCCAGGACGTCCTCGACCAGGGTCCGCATGGCCTGCGCCCGGTCCCGTACGAGCTCGCTCGGCCGGCCGGGCGGCAGCAGCTCGGCCGCCGTGAGCAGCCCGGTGACCGGGGTGCGCAGCTCGTGCGCGATGTCCGCGGTGACCCGCCGCTCGGCCTCGATCCGCTCGTTCAGGGCGTCGGTGAGGGCGTCGACCGCGCGGGCCAGCTCGTCGGTCTCGTCCCGTACGACTCCGCCGATGGCGTCCCGGACCCGCACGTCGGTGTTGCCCTGGGCGACCCGGCCGGCCGCCGCGGCGGCCTTGCGCAGCCGCCGGGAGAGCTGCCCGCCGATGAGGACGCCGAGCGCGCAGCCGCCGAAGACCACCGACACCGAGCCGATGATCAGGGCCCGGTCCAGGTCCTTCATGATCGTGGCGCTGCGGTCGGCGAAGGGGACGTGCAGCGAGAGCACGTCGCCGTTGGCGAGCGGCACGGCCGCCCACACGTCCGGCGGGCCGCTGCGGTGCTCCTGGACGTAGGTGCCGCGCCGCTTGTCGCGCATCAGCTGGTCCAGCTGGGCCGGCAGCGCCGGGTCGTTGATCTTGGTGCCGAAGCGCGGCTCCTTCGGCTTGGAGGTCTCGTACACGCGCTGCGCGAAGAGCAGCCGCCACATCTGCACGTCGCGCGCGTTGTCGAGCATCGAGACACGGGCCGCGTTGTGGACGACGAGGCTGAGGGTGACCGCGATGAGAGCGCCGACCGCCGCGATGGCGACGGCGATCTTCCAGCGGACCCCCGTACGGAGGGCGAGCCCCTTCACCACCTGCTGACCTGCTTCATCCCTTGAGCTTGTAACCGAAACCGCGGACCGTCTCGATCCGGTCCTGGCCGATCTTCGTGCGCAGCCGCTGCACATGGACGTCGACCACGCGGGTGTCGCCGCCCCAGCCGTAGTCCCAGACCCGTTCGAGCAGCTTGTCACGGGAGAGCACCGTGCCCGGCGCGGTGGAGAACTCCAGGAGCAGCCGCATCTCGGTCGGGGTGAGCGCGACCGGCACCCCGGCCCTGCGCACCTCCATGCCCTCGGTGTCGACCTCCAGGTCGCCGAAGGCGAGCAGCCCGACCTCGGCGGCCTCCTCCCGCCCGCCGTCCCCGGCGGCCGGACCGCCGGCGTGGCCGAAACGGCGCAGCACCGCCCGGATCCGGGCCATCAGGACGGAGCCGTCGAAGGGCTTGGTCACATAGTCGTCGGCGCCCGCCTCCAGGCCGAGGACGACGTCGATGGAGTCGGCCCGCGCCGACAGCATGATCACCGGCACGGTCGACTCGTCGCGGATCCGCCGGCACAGGCTGACGCCGTCCATGCCGGGCAGCATCACGTCCAGGAGCGCGATGTCGGGGCGGTGCGCCCGGAAGGCCTCCAGACCGGACAGCCCGTCGGGCATGGCGGTCACCGTGAAGCCGTCCCGCTCCAGGGCGAGCTGGGTGGCCTCACGGATGACGTCGTCGTCCTCGACGAACAGGACATGGGTCTCGGCCATGGTGCGCCTGCCGCCCTTCAGTTCGCGCCGGGCTCGGTCGGCGAGGGCGCGGCACCGTCGATGCCGCCGTCGCCGACGGCCTTGCTGTAGTCGTTGTGCACCCAGTCGTGCTGGGTGAACTTGTTCCCCGACCAGCGGTAGGTGATGACGTCCTCACCCGAGGGGTACGCCACGGGGTCGCCCTTCGCGTACACCTGCTTGGTGACGATCAGGTCGCCGCGGTCGATCGTGCCGTAGACGGCGGCGTCCTCGGCCATGAAGACGTTCGTGTACTTGTTGTTCTCCTCGCGGTACACGTACGTGCCGATGCCGACGGCGTCGCCGCAGGTCATCACGTTGACGACGACGTCGGGCGAGGTCGAGTTGGTGAGGTTCCCGTACGAGGTGTCCACCGGGTAGGCGTCCGCGGTGCACGGCTTCAGGTCGGCCTTCAGGCGCTGGCCGATCTTCGGGTCGGACTTCAGGAGCGCGATCGGGTCGACCCGGTCGGCGGCCTTCGCCGCGCCGCTCTCCACCGAGGCGGCGGGCGGCGGCGAGGTCGCCGGGGCGGTCGAGGCGACCTCGTCGGAACGGGCCGCGCCCTCGTCGCGCGAGCCGGTGCCACCGGTCGAGCAGCCGGCGACGAGCACGCCGACGGCGGCGAGCCCGGCCACCGCCGTGTAGCTCGCCGCCCGTTCTCTGGTGCCTAGGCCGCGCACCGCTCCCGCTCTCGTTCGCCTCGTACGGTCGTGCGCTCCAGGACCCCCGCGTCCAGCGCGCGGGTGTCACCGTCGGCGGCCCGGCTCTCCAGTTCCTGCCGCAGCCGGGCCAGCGCGCGGTGGAGCGTGCTCTTCACCGTACCGGTCGACATGCCGAGCGCGGCGGCCGTCTCCTCCGTGCTCATCTGCTCCCAGTGGCGCAGCACGACCACGCTGCGCTGCTTGGGCGCGAGCACCCGCAGGATGTCCATGAGCAGGGCCCGGTCGGCGTGCTGCTCCGTGGCGTCGTCGACGCAGGCGTCGGGCAGCTGCTCGGTGGGGACCTCCTCCAGCTTGCGGGCGCGCCACCACTCGGTGCGGGTGTTGATCATCACCCGGCGGAGGTAGGCGTCCGCGAGCGACTTGTCGGCGATACCGTCCCAGCGGCCGTACGTCCGGACCAGCGCGGTCTGGAGCAGGTCCTGGGCGTCCACGGGATCGGGCACGAGACGGCGGGCGCTGCGCAGCAGCGCGTCCTGTCGCGTGCGTACGTACTCCTCGAAATCGAGCACCTCGCCGTGCGCCATGCCGAACCGCCTCCAACCCCGTGACCAGCCTTGTCCGCTTACGTCGAAGACGCTACGGAGCCCGTGTCACGGGGTTGTGCGTGGCAGCCGTCGGCGGACGCACGGCTGCCCATCGGTTGTGTAACAGCGGAGATGCGACGTCCGGATCGGCCCGGATCGGCCTAGAGCGGGAGCCGGTAGAGCCCGTCGTCCAGGGGCTCGACCAGGCCGTCGGCGACCAGCCCGTCCAGGGCGCGGGCCCGCTGCACCGGCTCGTCCCAGACCGCGTCCAGCGCCGCCTGGCTCACCGGGTCCACGGCCTCCCGCAGGACGGCGAGCAGCTTGCCCCGCACCTGCCGGTCGGTGCCCGCGTACGTCTGGCCGCGCCGGGGCGGCCCGTCGTGGGCGGGCTTGCCGGACCGCAGCCAGACGCACCGGTCGGCCAGCGGGCAGCGCCCGCAGTCCTCGTTCTTCGCGGTGCAGACGAGCGCGCCCAGCTCCATGGAGGCCGCGGCCCAGCGGGCCGCCGTCGCCTCCTCCTCGGGCAGCAGGGCGCGGGCCAGCCTGCGCTCGGCGGCGGTGGTGGCGTTCGGCGGGTACTGCACGCCGGTCGCCGCCCGCGCGAAGACCCGGCGCACATTGGTGTCGAGGACCGCGTGCCGCTGTCCGTACGCGAAGGAGGCCACCGCGGCGGCCGTGTACTCGCCGATCCCGGGCAGCGCGAGCAGCTGCGCGTGGTCGCTCGGCACGTCGCCGCCGTGCCGTTCCGCTATGGCCACGGCCGCCGCGTGCAGCCGCAGCGCGCGCCGCGGATAGCCGAGCCTGCCCCAGGCGCGGACGGCCTCGCCGGGCGCGTCCGCGGCCAGGTCGGCGGGGCGCGGCCAGCGCGCGAGCCACTGCTCGTAGACGGGCAGCACCCGCACCACGGGCGTCTGCTGGAGCATGAACTCGCTGACCATCACACCCCACGCCCCCGCCTCGGGGCGGCGCCAGGGCAGGTCGCGGGCGTGCCGGTCGAACCAGGCGAGGACGGGCCCGTGCAGCTCGGAGGGGGCTGCGGGGGCTACGGCGGAGGTCCCGGGGGAACCGGGGAGAGTCGAAGTCATGGCACCCCCGATCCTGGCACGTCCGCCGGGCGATCAGTACGCGCCGTGGCGCACGCCCCCGGGGCGCGCGGAGGCGTGTGCGGGGAGCCCGCGCCCCGCACACCACACCACCGCGCCGTTCCGGCTGGTGCGCGCCGCCCGGACGACGGAGCGGACGGGCCGCTTCGCCGCCTTCACGACGAGGAACGCGACCGCGCCGCCGACCAGCAGGCCGACCGTCACGTCGTGCGGGTAGTGGACGCCGACGAAGACCCGGGAGAAGGCCATGAGCAGGGCCATCGGCGCGGTCAGCCAGACCAGGCCGCGCCAGGACAGGGCGAGCGCGACGGCCGCGGCGCCCGCGATGGCGGAGTGGTTGGAGGGGAAGGACCAGTCGCCGTGCGGCGGGCACGCGACGAGCGAGGCGGGCGCCCCGGCGACCGCGCGGCACGGACGGTCCTCGTCCACCAGCGACTTCAGCCCCTCGCTCACCACATAGCCGAAGGCCGTCGCGAGCGGCGCGAGCAGCGCCAGCGCCATCGCGTCGTCCGACCCCCGGCGGGCCCGCCACCAGCCGGCCGCGAACAGCACCCCGAAGAGCAGCAGCCCGAGCTCCGTCCATACCTCCGCCAGTTGCTGGAACCAGTGCGGGGTGGAGTGCGCGAACTCCGTGATGTCGAGATACAGGCCGTCGGAGAGGTCAGGGAGGTTGTCCATGGTGGTCGACGGTAACCGGCATCCGGAGCACTCCGCTCCACACCAGGGGCGGAACGGGCGGGAACGGACGGAGTCGTCCCCCGGTTCCCGCTCCCGCCGGGATGTGATCATCGGCAAAACTTGATGCCTGGGGCGGCGGGTGGGGCGGGAGTCGGCCGTGATCTCTCGTAAGGTTCGTGGCGTGGGATCTCTGCGCAATCCGGTCGGGCCGCTTCCCTCCTCCATCTACTGGCGTCGGAGGGCCGTGGCGCTGTGCCTGGTTGCCCTCCTCGCGCTGATCGCCCTCTGGGCCTTCACCTCCGGTGGCGGGCAAGGGAAGAAGCCGAGCGACTCCGCCAACGGCTCTTCTCCCGCGCCCTCGATCACCCCCGGGCCCTCCGGCACCGGTCCGGCGATCAGTCAACGGCCGGGCGGCCGCGACGAGTCGGACGGCGGCGCGGGCAGCGCGGGCGGCGACGGCACGGGCGGCGACGCGGGTACGGACCCGGGCACGGGCGCGGACACGGGAGCCGCGACCGGCGGCAAGAACGGCGACACCGACGGGGCCGGCGGCGACGGCGGCGCGGGCACGGGCGCGGGACAGCAGGTTCCGGCCAATTCTCCGCTGCCGAACTGCGCCCCGGGAGCACTGCAGTTGACGCTGAAGAGCACCAAGGTCAGCTACGAGCCCGGCGAGAAGCCCCGCTTCCACCTGGTCGTGAAGAACACCTCGGCGGCGGCCTGCAAGGCCGATCTCGGCCCGGCCGGCGCGGTGTTGACGATCAGTGACACCAAGAGCGCCGAGATCTGGTCGTCGAAGGACTGCCCCCGCCCGGCGGGACCGCTGTTCCTGAAGGTCCCCGCGCAGACGACGATCACGCACACCGTGGAGTGGGACCGCAGGCAGAGCGCCCCGAAGTGCGCGACCGCCCCGGCGGGCGAGGTCGGCCCGGGCACCTACCTGGTGGAGGCGGCGATGCCGGGCGTGAAGGTGCTTCCGGCGTCGTTCACGCTGGCCAAGGACTGACGGGGCCGCGAGGATCCGGGGCGGGACGCCGCCCGGGCCCACGAGGTCCCGGAGCCGTACGCCCTCGGAGGCGTACTCCTGCGCGTACTCCTGCGCGTACGCCTAGACGTACCGCTCCAGGATCGAGGACTCCGCGAGCCGTGAGAGGCCCTCGCGGACGCTGCGGGCGCGGGCCTCGCCGACGCCGTCCACGGTCTGGAGGTCGTCCACGCTCGCCGCGAGCAGCTTCTGCAGCCCGCCGAAGTGCTCCACGAGCCGCTCGATGATCGCGCCGGGCAGTCGCGGCACCTTGGCGAGCAGCCGGTAGCCGCGCGGCGAGACCGCCGAGTCCAGCGTCTCGGGGGAGCCGGTGTAGCCGAGCGCCCGCGCCACTATGGGCAGTTCGAGCAGCTCGGCGTGGGTCAGCGCGTCCAGCTCGGTGAGCGCCTCGGCGACCGTGCGGGAACGCTTGGCGGTGGGCTCGGGCACGTAGTCCCGGACGACCAGCTCGCGCTCCGGCTCCACGCCCGCGATCAGCTCGTCGAGCTGGAGGGAGAGCAGCCGCCCGTCGGTGCCGAGCTCCACCACGTACTCGGCGATCTCGGTGGCGATCCGGCGGACCATCTCCAGGCGCTGGGCGACGGCGGTGACGTCCCGGACGGTCACCAGGTCCTCGATCTCCAGGGCGGAGAGCGTGCCGGCCACCTCGTCGAGCCGCAGCTTGTACCGCTCCAGGGTGGCGAGCGCCTGGTTGGCGCGGGACAGGATCGCCGCCGACTCCTCCAGGACGCGCCGCTCGCCGTTGACGTACAGCGCGATCAGCCGCATCGACTGGGAGACCGAGACCACCGGGAAGCCGCACGACTTGGAGACCCGGTCCGCGGTGCGGTGCCGGGTGCCGGTCTCCTCGGTGGGGATGGACGCGTCGGGCACCAGCTGGACACCGGCCCGCAGGATCTTGGAGATGTCCTTGTCGAGGACGATCGCCCCGTCCAGCTTGCACAGCTCGCGCAGCCGGGTCGCGGCGAAGTCGACGTCGATGACGAAACCGCCGGTGCACATCGACTCGACGGTCTTGTCCATGCCGAGGACGATCAGGCCGCCCGTGTTGCCGCGGAGGATGCGCTCCAGACCGTCGCGCAGGGCGGTGCCGGGGGCGACGGCGCTGAGCGACGCACGCATCAGTGCCTCGTTGTCCTTGGCTGCCACTGCACTCCTCCGGCTCGTACGGATGGGCGAGACCAGGGCAAAGTCTAGCGACACCACCCCGCGCCCCTCCGCCGCGCGCCGAGGACGGGGCCGGGGACGGCGCCCGGGACCGCTCCCTACCCCTCCTCGGACGTACGGCTCCGGCGGCCCTGCGGCAGGACCCGCAGGGCGTCCCCGATGTCGGCGACCTCGGTCACCTTCATGCCGGCCGGCACCTTGCCCGGGTCGGTCGGGACCAGGGCGTGGGTGAAGCCGAGACGGTGCGCCTCGGCGAGCCGGCGCTGGACGCCGGTGACCCGGCGGACCTCGCCCGCGAGCCCGACCTCGCCGATCGCGACCAGGTTCTTCGGCAGCGGGGTGTCGCTGGCGGCGGAGGCCAGCGCGAGGGCGATGGCCAGGTCGGCGGCGGGCTCGGACAGCTTCACGCCGCCCACGGTGGCGCTGTAGATGTCCCGCTTGCCCAGGGCGCTGATCCGGCCCCGCTGCTCCAGGACGGCCAGCATCATCGAGACCCGGGAGGTCTCCAGACCCGAGGTGGTGCGGCGCGGCGAGGGGATCTGGGAGTCCACGGTCAGCGCCTGCACCTCGGCGACCAGCGGCCTGCGGCCCTCCAGGGTGACCGTCAGGCAGGTGCCGGGCACGGCGACGTCACGGCGGGTCAGGAAGAGGCCCGAGGGGTCGGCGAGCCCGGTGATGCCCTCGTCGTGCAGCTCGAAGCAGCCGACCTCGTCGGTCGCCCCGTACCTGTTCTTCACGCCCCGGACCAGGCGGAGCCGGGCGTGCCGGTCGCCCTCGAAGTGCAGCACCACATCGACCAGGTGCTCCAGGAGGCGCGGTCCAGCGATGGCGCCGTCCTTGGTGACATGGCCGACGAGCAGCGTGGACATGCCCCGCTCCTTGGACGCCCGGATGAGCGCCCCGGCGACCTCGCGGACCTGGGCCATGCCGCCGGGGGCGCCGTCGATCTCGGGGGAGGCGACGGTCTGCACCGAGTCCATGATCAGCAGCGAGGGCTTGACCTCGTCCAGGTGGCCCAGGACGGCGGAGAGGTCGGTCTCGGCCGCCAGGTACAGATGGTCGCTGAGCGCGTTGATCCGGTCCGCCCGGAGCCGGACCTGGCTCGCGGACTCCTCGCCCGTCACGTACAGCGTGCGGTGCTCGTCGCTGGCGGCCTTGGCGGCGACGTCGAGCAGCAGCGTGGACTTGCCGACGCCGGGCTCCCCGGCGAGCAGCACGACCGCCCCGGGCACGAGCCCGCCGCCGAGCACCCGGTCCAGCTCGTCGACGCCGGTGCTCCGCGCGGTGGCCTGCCGGACGTCGACCTGGGCGATGGGCAGCGCGGAGGTGGACACCCGCCCGGCGGCGGTGGTCCGCACGGCGGGCGCGCCGTACTCCTCGACCGTCCCCCATGCCTGGCATTCGGGGCAGCGGCCGAGCCACTTGGCCGTCTGCCAGCCGCACTCGGTGCAGCGGTAGGACGGCCGGTCCTTGGCGGTTTTCGTACGGGCAGCCATGCGCCACACCGTATCGGCCGCCACTGACAGCGGGCCGACAGCACGGGGAGCGGACGGGGAGCGGACGGGGACCGCCCCGCCCGGAAACCGGCTGGAGCCCCGGCTTCCTGTCCCCCTTCGAGCGATAGCTTCACCCGTACGGATTAAAAGTGTGCAAGCGGTCCGAAGACCCCCCGCCCCCCTGCCTACGGTCGCCCAGTGACGAGCAGCAGGCCGGTTTCCCCCGCCCGAACCACCGACGGCCCCCGCACCCTCGGTCAGCGGCCGCCCGCGCGCTACGAGGAGTATCTGGACGGCCTGTTCACCTACTGCCTCTCGGTGCTGTGCGACCACGACACGGCCACCGCCGTCCTCGGCGACGTCCTCGCCATCGCCGAGCGCCACCACGGCCGCTGCCCCTCCGACGAGGGCGGGCGCAGGGCCTGGCTCTACGCCCTCGCCCGCTGGGCCTGTCTGCGCAGCCTCGGCGAGCAGCGGCGCAGGCGGCAGGGCGCCCACACCGGACGGCCCGCCGTCGCCGCGCCCGCGCCGCCCCGGGTGTCGCCGGAGGTCGCCGAGCGCCGTCGGCTCGAACTGGCCGCGCTCGCCTGGCCCGAGGCCGCCGGCACCACCCCGGAGCAGCGCGAGGCCCTGGAGCTGGCCGTCCGGCACGGGCTCGGACACCGCGAGCTGGCCGCCGTGCTCACCCTCGACCCGGTCGCCGCCCGCGAGCTGCTGTCCACCGCCGCCTGCGAGGTGGAGCGCACCCGGGCCGCGCTCGCCGTCGTCGAGACCGGCGACTGCCCGACCGTGGCCGGGCTCACCGGCGACCACCAGGTGCTGCTCTCGGCGGCGCTGCGGGCCGAGCTGGTCCGGCACGTCGACGACTGCCCGCGCTGCCGCCGGGCCGCCGAGCGGGCGGGCGCGGGCGGGCCGTGGCCGGGCGCGGTGGCGGGGCGGCCGGGCCGGCTGCCGCTCGTGGAGGCGCCGCGGGCCGCTGCCTACGTGGCGATGCTGCACGTGCCCCGGGCCAGGGCCGGCGCCCCGAGGTTCGGGCCGACCGGCTTCCCCATGGACCCCAAGGACCACGCGGCCCGCCGCGACCGGATGCGGACCAGGGCCGTCACCACCACCGTGGTCGCCGCGGTCGTCGCCGCCCCCGTGCTCGCGCTGTGGGCGTCGTACCGGGGCACGCCCGAGGGGGGCGAGGGCCAGGACGCGGCCAGGATCAGCGCGCGCGAGGCGGACGAGCCGGGCGACGCGCGGGGCCCGGCCGCCGACGGCCGCCCGTACGAGCGCTACGAGAACGCGGGCAACGCCCGCACCACCCCCGACCCCCGCTTCACGCGCGGCAGCCGCTCGCCGGACGTGTCCGTCGAGGTGATCAGCCCCGGTGGGCCCGCCACCCCGACGCTGCCGGGGCAGCCGGCGCCCGCGCGGATCACGGTCGCCGCGCGCGGCAGCGGGGCGACGACCCTGCTCACCCTCACCAACGAGGGCGGCTCGCCCGCCGTCTGGTCGCTGTGGTCGGACGCCCCCTGGCTGTACGTCAGCCAGGCCTCCGGCACCCTGCGCCCGGGCGAGTCGGTCACCGTCCGGATCTCCGTGGACCGCTCCCGCGAACCGGCCGGCGCCTGGAGCGCCCGGGTCGGCGTCGACCCCTCGGGCGCGGTGCTGCGCATCGACGGCTACGGGGCGAAGCCGCCGACCACGGAGCCGACGACGCAGCCGACCACGCGTCCGACGAGCCAGCCCCCGACCACGCAGCCCACGACCGAGCCGACCACCGAGCCCCCGACCACCGAACCGACGACGGAGCCGACCGCCCAGCCCCCCACCACCGAGCCGACGACCGAGCCCACACCCGCGCCCACCGCCTCGGAGGGCGGCACCGGCGGGCCCCCGAGCCAGGACCCGGGGCCGTCCGCGCCCTGATCTATCCCTTGATCTGGACCGGGTCGGCGGGGTGCGGCGCCACCAGCGGCAGCGTGGAGGCCAGCCGCGCCTCGCACAGGCCGACGAGGACCTCGTACGCCGCCTCGCCCATCATCTCGACCAGCTCGGGCCGGTACGAGACGTAGACCGGCTCGCCGCCCACGTGCGCCGAGGTGGCCGTCGTGCAGTACCAGTGCAGGTCGTGGCCGCCGGGGCCCCAGCCGCGCCGGTCGTACTCGCCGATCGACACCTGGAGGACCTTGCTGTCGTCCGGGCGGTCGATCCAGTCGTACGTCCGCCGCACCGGCAGCTGCCAGCACACGTCCGGCTTGGTCTCCAGCGGCTCCAGGCCCTCCCGCACGGCCAGGATGTGCAGCGAGCAGCCCGCGCCGCCCGCGAAGCCCGGACGGTTCTGGAAGATGCAGGACCCCTGCCAGCGGCGGGTCTGCCGGTCGCCGTCCTCGTCGAGCTGCACCCAGCCCGTCTCGGCGCCGACGTCGTGGAACTGCCACAGCTCGGGCGTCAGCCGCTCCACGTACCCGGCGACCCGCTTCTCGTCGTCCTCGTCGGAGAAGTGCGCGCCCAGCGTGCAGCAGCCGTCGTCCGCCCGGCCCTCCTGGATGCCCTGGCAGCCGTTGCCGAAGATGCACGTCCAGCGGGAGGTGAGCCAGGTCAGGTCGCAGCGGTAGACCTGCTCCGCGTCGTCCGGGTCGGGGAACTCCACCCATGCGCGCGGGAAGTCGAGCCCCTTCTCGTCGGGCTCGGCGGCCTTCCCGCCCTTCTTGGAAGCCTTCCCGGCCTTCACGGCTTTCACGGCTTTCACGGCCTTGGCCGCGTGCGCGGTCCTGGCCGTCTTCACGGCGTCGTCGCCCCGGCTGGCGTGGTCCCCGGTGCTGTCTTTGCCCGGCTTCGCCTTTTTCGTCTTTGGCACAACGCCAAGCGTATGCGGGTGCGCGCAGTAGCGTTCCGTCCATGAGACTCGGAGTCCTCGACGTCGGTTCGAACACAGTGCACCTGCTGGTGGTGGACGCCCACCCCGGCGCCCGCCCGCTGCCCGCCCACTCCCACAAGGCGGAGCTGCGCCTCGCCGAGCTCCTCGACGAGCGCGGCGCCATCGCTGACGCGGGGGTCGAGCGGCTCGTCGCCACCGTCCGCGACGCGCTCGTCGCCGCCGAGGACAAGGGCTGCGAGGAGGTGCTGCCGTTCGCGACCTCGGCGGTGCGCGAGGCCAGCAACGCCGACGAGGTGCTCGCCCGCGTCGAGGCGGAGACCGGGGTCGCGCTCCAGGTCCTCAGCGGCGAGGAGGAGGCCCGGCTCACCTTTCTGGCGGCACGCCGCTGGTTCGGCTGGTCCGCGGGCAAGCTGTTCCTCCTGGACATCGGCGGCGGCTCGCTGGAGGTCGCCTTCGGCATCGACGAGGAGCCCGACACGGCGGTCTCCCTGCCGCTCGGCGCGGGCCGCCTCACCTCCGGCTGGCTGCCCGGCGACCCGGCGGACCCGGCCGACGTGAAGGCGCTGCGCCGCCATGTGCGGGCGCAGATCGCGCGGACGGTCGGCGAGTTCAGCCGCTTCGGCCGCCCCGACCACGTCGTGGCCACCTCGAAGACCTTCCGGCAGCTGGCCAGGATCGCCGGCGCCCCCGGCTCGGGCTTCGGCCTGTACGTCCAGCGGACCCTGTCCCGCAAGGCCCTGGAGGAGTGGGTCCCCCGGCTGGCCGCCATGACCGTCGCCGAGCGCGCGGCGCTCCCCGGCGTCTCCGAGGGCCGCGCCGCACAGCTCCTGGCGGGCGCCCTGGTCGCCGAGGGCGCGATGGACCTGTTCGGCGTCGAGGAGCTGGAGGTCTGCCCCTGGGCCCTCCGCGAGGGCGTGATCCTCCGCCGCCTGGACCACCTGCCGGACGCGCTCCGGTAGGCGGGCGGCCGCCCGAGGAATGCCCTGGGGGGGCGCCCCGGGGGGGCGCCGGAGGGACGCCCGGGGGCCGTCCGGGAGCCGCCTGGGGACGCCCACGGGATGCCCGGGAGCCGTCCGCGAGCCGCCCAGGGACGCCCAGGCGACGCCCGGGAGCCGCCCCGGGCGTGACCGGAACCACCCCCCGGCCCCGTGGCCCGCCCCGTACCCTGTCCCCGTGGCAGAACCAGCGGTGCGCGTCCCGGATGCGAAGGTCGCCCTGTCGACGGCCTCGGTCTATCCGGAGTCGACGGCGACGGCCTTCGAGGTCGCCGCGCGCCTCGGTTACGACGGTGTCGAGGTCATGGTGTGGACCGATCCGGTCAGCCAGGACATAGAGGCGCTGCGGCGCCTGTCGGACTATCACCAGGTCCCGATCCTGGCCGTCCACGCGCCCTGTCTGCTGATCACCCAGCGGGTCTGGTCCACCGACCCGTGGGTCAAGCTCCAGCGCGCCCGGGCCGCCGCCGAGAAGCTGGGCGCCTCGACGGTCGTGGTCCACCCGCCGTTCCGCTGGCAGCGCCAGTACGCGCGCGACTTCGTGACCGGCATCTGGCGGATGGCCGACGAGACGGACGTCCGCTTCGCCGTCGAGAACATGTACCCGTGGCGGTACAAGGACCGCGAGATGCTCGCGTACGCCCCCGAGTGGGACGTCACCAAGGACGACTACCGGCACTTCACCGTCGACCTCTCGCACACGGCGACCGCCCGCGCCGACGCCCTCGCCATGGTCGACCGGATGGGCGACCGGCTGGGCCATGTCCACCTCGCCGACGGGCGCGGTTCCGCCAAGGACGAGCACCTGGTGCCCGGCCGGGGCACCCAGCCGTGCGCGGAGCTCCTGGAGGGCCTGGCGCGCCGGGGCTACGACGGGCATGTCGTCATCGAGGTCAACACCCGCCGCGCGATGTCCTCCGCCGAACGGGAGGCCGACCTCGCCGAGGCCCTGGCCTTCACCCGGCTGCACCTGGCCGCCGCCAGGACCGGCAAGGCCCCCCGCCCGTGACGGAGCCGTCCCCCCGGCGGCGCGGCCGGCCGTCCCGTACGTCGGCCGACTCCGAGCCGGGCGCGCGCGAGCGGATCCTGGAGGCGGCGCGGACGCAGTTCGCCGAGCGGGGCTACGACAAGACCTCCGTGCGCGGGATCGCGAAGGCGGCGGGGGTCGACCCGGCGCTCGTGCACCACTACTTCGGTACGAAGGACGAGGTCTTCGCGGCGGCGATCGAGGTCTCCTTCGAGCCGGCCACCGCGATCCCGCTGATCGTCGGCGGCCCGCGCGAGGCGATCGGCGAGCGCCTGGCCCGCTTCTTCCTCTCGGTGTGGGAGAACCCGGCGACCCGCGCCCCGCTGCTGGCCGTGGTGCGCTCCGCGCTGACCCACGAGGCGGCGGCGAAGGTGCTGCGCGGCTTCGTGCTGCGGCGGCTCCTGGAGCGGATCGCCGCCGACCTGGACGTACCGGATCCGCGACTGAGGGCGGAGCTGGCGGCCTCGCACATGATCGGCATCGCGATCCTGCGGTACGTGATCCAGGTCGAGCCGTTGGCCTCGGCGGACCCGGAGGAGATCGTGGCCCAGGTGTCCCCGACGCTCCAGCGCTACCTGACGCAGCCGTGACCGGGCGGGCGTACGCGACGGGGCGGGCGCACGCGCTCGGGCGGCCGCCCGCGACCGGGCACCCGCCCGCGACCGCGCCGAGCCCGCCCGCGTACTGAACATCCGTCTCGTATCCCGGACCCCGTGTCCAGATCTTGGAGCCGGAGCGTACGCTCGACTGCAAGCACACCCGTCACCGGAGGAGCGAGCGACGATGCCCGAGCTGAGGTCCCGCACTGTCACCCACGGCCGCAACATGGCGGGCGCACGCGCCCTTATGCGCGCCTCCGGTGTACCGGGGGCCGACATCGGCCGGAAGCCGATCATCGCCGTCGCCAACTCCTTCACCGAGTTCGTCCCCGGCCACACCCACCTCCAGCCGGTGGGCCGGATCGTCTCCGAGGCCATCACCGCGGCCGGCGGCATCGCCCGCGAGTTCAACACGATCGCCGTCGACGACGGCATCGCCATGGGCCACGGCGGCATGCTCTACAGCCTGCCCTCCCGCGACCTGATCGCCGACAGCGTGGAGTACATGGTCGAGGCGCACTGCGCCGACGCCCTGATCTGCATCTCCAACTGCGACAAGATCACCCCGGGCATGCTGATGGCCGCCCTGCGCCTGAACATCCCGACCGTCTTCGTCTCCGGCGGCCCCATGGAGTCCGGCCGGGCGACCCTCGTCGACGGCACGGTCCGCACCCTCGACCTGGTCGACGCGATCTCCGAGGCCGTCAACGACAAGGTCTCCGACGAGGACATCCTCCGCATCGAGGAGAACGCCTGCCCGACCTGCGGGTCCTGTTCCGGCATGTTCACCGCCAACTCGATGAACTGCCTGACCGAGGCCATCGGCCTCTCCCTCCCCGGCAACGGCTCCGTCCTCGCCACCCACACCGCCCGCCGCGCCCTCTACGAGAACGCGGCCCGCACGGTCGTCGACATCACCCGTCGCTACTACGACGAGGACGACGCCTCCGTCCTGCCGCGCAACATCGCCACCCGCGCGGCCTTCGACAACGCCATGGCCCTCGACATCGCCATGGGCGGCTCCACCAACACGATCCTGCACCTGCTCGCCGCCGCCCAGGAGGCCGAGCTGGAGTACGGCCTGAGCGACATGGACGAGGTCTCGCGCCGCGTCCCCTGCCTGGCCAAGGTCGCCCCGAACGTCGCGCCGCGCGGCACGTACTACATGGAGGACGTGCACCGCGCCGGCGGCATCCCCGCCATCCTGGGCGAGCTCTACCGCGCCGGACTGCTCAACGAGGACGTCCACTCGGTGCACTCCCGCTCCATCAAGGAGTGGCTGGACGCCTGGGACGTGCGCGGCGGCGCCGCCTCCGAGGAGGCCGTCGAACTCTTCCACGCGGCCCCCGGCTGCGTGCGCTCCGCCGAGGCCTTCTCGCAGTCCGAGCGCTGGGACAGCCTCGACGTGGACGCGGCCGCCGGCTGCATCCGCGACGCGGCCCACGCGTACTCCAAGGACGGCGGCCTCGCCGTGCTGCGCGGCAACATCGCCGTCGACGGCTGCGTCGTGAAGACGGCCGGCGTCGACGAGTCCATCTGGACCTTCGAGGGCCCGGCGGTCGTCTGCGAGTCGCAGGACGAGGCCGTCGAGAAGATCCTCAACAAGCGGGTCAAGGACGGCGACGTCGTCGTCATCCGCTACGAGGGCCCCAAGGGCGGCCCCGGCATGCAGGAGATGCTCTACCCGACCTCCTTCCTCAAGGGCCGCGGCCTGGGCAAGACCTGCGCCCTGATCACGGACGGACGCTTCTCCGGCGGCACCTCCGGCCTGTCCATCGGCCACGCCTCCCCGGAGGCGGCCTCCGGCGGCACGATCGCCCTCGTCGAGGACGGCGACCGGATCCGCATCGACATCCCGAACCGCTCGATCGACCTGCTCGTCGACGAGACCACCCTCGAAGCCCGCCGCGCGGCGATGAACGGCGTGTACGCGCCGAAGAACCGCGAGCGCAAGGTCTCGGCGGCGCTGCGCGCGTACGCGGCGATGGCGACGAGCGCGGACAAGGGCGCGGTCCGGGACGTGTCGAAGCTGGGCTGAACGACGGGCGTACGAGGAAGGGCGGGACCCGATCGGGTCCCGCCCTTCCTCGTCTACGTGCCGTCCGGCACCGTCACCACGCCCCCGGGTCCTTCGCGTCGACCGCGAAGACCGACCCGTCGGGCGCCGTCCCGAAGACCCGGCCGCCCGCGGCGACCGGCGCGGGCACCGACGGCGCGTAGGCGAGCCGCCCGTCGCGCAGCCGGGGCCCGGTCGTGCCGAGCAGCGCGCCGCGCGCGGTGTCGACGGCGAGCAGCCGCCCGTCGGACGAGGACAGGTAGAGCCGCCGCCCGTCGGCGGCCACGACGGGCGGGGAGACGTTGGAGGTGCCGGTCTCCAGCTCCCACAGCACCCGTACGCGCGCGCCGGAGGCGTCCATGGCGGTCAGCCGCCCGGCCGGGGTCAGCAGGTAGGCGGTGTCGCCGCGCAGGACGAGGTACGGCTCGTTGACGATGTACGGCAAGGGCATCCGCCGCACGGCCTGGCGCGCGGGTTCGTAGCGGACCAGGGCGTCGGCGCGGCCGGTCCGGTCGGCGGAGAGCAGGACGACGGCGCCGCCGGGCGCGGTGCCGACCGGGGTGAGCATGCCGGTCAGCTTCTTCTGCCAGACGACCTCGCCGGTGCGCGGCCGGACGACGGTGACCCGGGTGCGGGCGCCCTCGGCGAGCTGCTCGGAGACGGTGAGCAGCCCGGTGGCGGAGTCGTAGGGCCCCGGTACGGGGAAGGTGTGGCCGGGCAGCGCGCGGTGCCACAGCTGTCGTCCGTCGGCGCCGTCGAGGCCCCGCAGGGTGGGGCTGCCGTCGGAGAGCACCAGGGCGTCGCCGGCCGCGGTGAAGCGCTCGGGGCGGGCGGCGGCCTCGCGGTGCCAGCCCGGGGTGCCGTCGGCGGGCGCGTACGTCCGCAGTACGCCGGTGGCGGTGGCGGCGGCGAGCGGGCCGCCCGCGAGCGGCGCCGGGGCCTGCGGGCCGATCAGGTCGGCCGGGCCCGGCCGCGACCAGACGACCTTGCCGGTGGCGGGGTCGAGCCGGGCGGCGGCGACCCCGCGGCCCGCGCAGAACAGGGCGCCCGCGTCATGGACGCAGGACGGCGCCGAGGGGTCGTCGCCCTTCCACAGCACGGTCCGCCAGCCGCTGAAGGCCTCGGCGGCCTCGGCCGGGTGCCGGGGCGCGGGCGGCTTCCCGTGCGAGAGCGCGACGACGGTGCCGCCCGTGGCGAGCAGCAGCGCGACCCCGAGGGCGACCGGCAGCCGCTTGCGGCGGCGGCGCGGCGGAGCGGGCACCCGGACCGGGGTCGCGGCGTCCCAGGAGGGGGCCGGGCCGGTCGGCGGGGGCGCGAGGGCGGGCCTGCGCTGGGCCGGTATGAAGGCGGTCGCGTCGTACGAGGGGGGCTTGAGCGCCGCCATGATCTCGGCGGGGCTCGGCCGCTCGGCCGGCTCCTTGGCGAGGCAGCGGGCCACCAGCGGCGCGAGCTCCTCGGGGACGCCGGTCAGGTCGGGCTCGTCGTGGACGACCTGGTACGCCACGATGTACGGGCTGTCCGAGTCGAACGGCCCATGACCGGTCGCCGCGTGCACGAGCACCGAGCCGAGCGCGAAGACGTCGGCGGCGGGCCCGACCTCCCGGGGGCGCTGGAACTGCTCGGGCGCCATGAACGGCGGCGAGCCGATCAGCTTCCCGGTCTCCGTGTGCAGGTCGCTGTCGACGGGCCGGGAGATCCCGAAGTCGATCACCTTGGGCCCGGAGTCGGTGAGCAGCACGTTGCTCGGCTTCAGGTCCCGGTGCACCACCCCGGCCCGGTGGATGTCGCGCAGCGCCTCCGCGAGCCCGGCCGTCAGGCGGCGCAGCTCCGCGGGGGACAGCGGGCCGCTCCGCTTCACCTGGTCGGCGAGCGTGGGGCCGGGCACGTAGAGGGTCGCCATCCAGGGGCGTACGTCCTCGGGGTCGGCGTCCACGACGGGTGCGGTGAACGCGCCGCTGACCCGCCGCGCGGCGGCGACCTCCTGGCGGAAACGCGCCCTGAACTCGGGGTCCTCCGCGTACTGTGCGTGCACCACCTTGACCGCGAGCCGCAGCCCGGAGGCGGAGGTGGCGAGGTGGACCACGCCCATGCCACCGGCGCCGAGAGTGGCCTGGAGCCGGTACTCGCCCGCGTACTCGGGCCCTTCCGCTTCCCGGTCCGCACCGGTACTGCGCAACGGCGGCATCGCCGACCCCCGTGGGTTGCCCGTCCGAATCGCGCGCGTGCGCGACGCACGGAGCCTAGTCGATGGTGCGGCCGATGTCGGTGTGGCTTGCTAGCCTGCGCGTCGCGGAGAGTGAATCTCGGCGGAGCGCTTTTGCGTCACCATCCACGGGGGAGAGTCTGCGATGAGCACCGAATCGGCCAGCACGACCACCATCCGCTACGCGGTCGCCCCGGGCACCCGGCTCAACGTCCGCTCGGGCCCGGGCACCCAGTACCCGGTGGTCCGCTCGCTCGCGGCGGGCAGCACGGTGGCGATCTACTGCCAGACGCCGGGCACCTGGGTCACCGGCCCGTACGGCACCACCAACATCTGGGACAACATCGCGCCGGGCGAGTACGCCTCCGACGCCTACATCCACACCGGCAGCGACGGCTACGTGGCCCGCCGCTGCGGCTAGACCCTTCCGAGGCGGGGCACCAGGTCCGGGGCATCAGGGGCCGAAGGCCTCCCCCGGTTTCGCCGCCCCTCGGGGGATAATCGATCCCGTGAGCGACGAGAACCGCACCCCCGCCGGACCCCAGCCCGAGGAGATCCGTTTCTTCGGCACGAGCTGGGTCGACCACAGCGACGGCTACGCGCTGCGCCGCGCCGGCGTCGCCGTCGGCTCGCTGCTCGCCGCCGTGGCGGGCTGCTTCGTGCTGCGCTTCGCGTACCAGGGGTTGGTGATCGCGGAGGTCGGCGGCTTCGTCAACATGCTGGTCGTGGTGATGTTCGCGGTCTGCAGCGCCATCGCCTTCCGCAAGGCCTGGGAGGGCTTCGGCCGCCGCCCCGCCGACCAGGCCCGCGAGGACTCGCTGCGCACCCTGAAGCTCATCGGCTTCATCGGCACCCTCCTCGCGTACTTCGTCCGCTCCTTCACGGAGGCCCCCGGCGAGAAGCTGCGCCGCACGGAGTACGAGGCGGCCGTGGCCCGCTTCGAGAAGCGCCGCGCGCGGAGCACGGGCAACCCGTCCACCCGCAAGAAGAAGAAGGGCTAGCCGCCCCCGCACCGCATCCCCCAGGGCCCGTCCGGCGCATTACGCCGGACGGGCCCTGGTCATGTGGCTCCTCCAGGAGCATTATTCATCGCATGATGAATAAAACGCCCCGGGCGCCCGGCACCGGCGCGATCGTCGCCTCCGGCCTCACCGTCGTCCGCGGCGACCGCACCGTCCTGCGCGGCCTCGACTTCACCGTCCCGCCCGGCCGCATCACCGGCCTCCTCGGCCCCTCCGGCTGCGGCAAGACCACCCTCATGCGCGCGATCGTCGGCACCCAGGCCAAGGTCACCGGCACCCTCGACGTCCTCGGCCGCCCCGCCGGAGACCCCGGCCTGCGCCCCCGCATCGGCTACGTCACCCAGGCCCCGTCCGTCTACGACGACCTCACCGTCCGGCAGAACCTCGACTACTTCGCCGCCGTCCTCACCCCCGGCCGCGCCCACCGCGCCGACCGCCGCGCCGCCGTCGGACGGGCCCTCGCCGACGTCGCCCTCACCGACCACGCCGACGCCCTCGCCGGCCGCCTCTCCGGCGGCCAGCGCAGCCGCGTCTCGCTCGCCGTCGCCCTCCTCGGCAGGCCCGAGCTCCTCGTCCTCGACGAACCCACCGTCGGCCTCGACCCCGTCCTCCGCCGCGACCTGTGGGCGCTCTTCCACCACATCGCCGCCGACCGGGGCACCACGATCCTGGTCTCCTCCCACGTCATGGACGAGGCCGAACGCTGCCACCGCCTGCTCCTCCTCCGAGAAGGCGAACTCCTCGCCGAGGACACCCCCGAGGCCCTCCGCCACCGCAACGACACGCCCACGGTCGAGGAAGCCTTCCTCCACCTCGTCGACGCGGCGGCGAGCCGCGCCGCCACCACCCCCGCCGCCCCCACCGCCCCCGCCGAGGAGCCCCGCCCATGAGCAGCGCCCGCACCCTCGCCACCGCCGCCCGCGTCCTGCGCCAGCTGCGCCACGACCCCCGCTCGATCGCGCTGATGCTCCTCGTCCCGTGCGTGATGCTCTTCCTGCTCCGTTACGTCTTCGATGGCAGCCCGCAGACGTTCGACGGGATCGGCGCCTCGCTGCTCGGGATCTTCCCGCTCATCACGATGTTCCTGGTGACCTCCATCGCCACCCTGCGCGAACGCACCTCCGGCACCCTCGAACGCCTCCTCGCGATGCCGCTGGGCAAAGGCGACCTCATCGCCGGCTACGCCCTCGCCTTCGGGCTCGTCGCCGTCGTCCAGTCCGTCCTCGCCACCGGCCTCGCCGTCTGGTTCCTCGGCCTCGACGTCGTCGGCTCCCCCTGGCTGCTGCTCCTGGTCGCCCTGCTCGACGCCCTCCTCGGCACCGCCCTCGGCCTCTTCGTCTCGGCCTTCGCCGCCTCCGAGTTCCAGGCCGTCCAGTTCATGCCGGCCGTGATCTTCCCCCAGCTGCTGCTCTGCGGCCTGTTCACCCCGCGCGACCGCATGGCCCCCGCGCTCGAAGCGATCTCGGACGTCCTGCCCATGTCGTACGCCGTCGACGGCATGAACCAGGTCCTCCACCACCCCGACGTCACCAGCGCCTTCGTCCGCGACGCCCTGGTCGTCGCAGGCTGCGCCGTCCTCGTCCTCGCCCTCGGCGCCGCCACCCTCCGCCGCCGCACCGCGTGACCGCACCGCGTGACCGCCCTTCGGACAGCCACCGCACCACCACCGCTCCCGGTGCGAGGATGTCCCGCAGACGCACGCACAGGCCCCTCCGGCGAGGTGAAAGACCCATGACCCAGACCGTCGCAGTCCTCGGCACCGGCAAGATCGGCGAGGCACTCCTCAGCGGGATGATCCGCGCCGGCTGGCGCCCCGCCAACCTCCTGGTCACCGCCCGCCGCACCGAACGCGCCGAGGAGCTCCACGCCCGCTACGGCGTCGAGGCCGTCAGCAACGCCGACGCCGCCAAGCGCGCCGACACCCTCATCCTCGCCGTGAAGCCCCAGGACATGGGCCGCCTCCTCGACGAGCTCGCCCCCCACGTCGCCGCCGACCGCCTGATCATCAGCGCCGCCGCCGGCATCCCCACCGCCTTCATCGAGGAGCGCCTCGGCGCGGGCACCCCGGTCGTCCGGGTCATGCCCAACACGCCCGTCCTCGTCGACGAGGGCATGTCCGTGATCTCCGCCGGCAGCCACGCCACCCACGCCCACCTCGTCCACACCGAGGAGATCTTCGGCGGCGTCGGCAAGACCCTGCGCGTCCCGGAGTCCCAGCAGGACGCCGCCACCGCGCTCTCCGGCTCGGGACCGGCGTACTTCTACTACCTCGTCGAGGCCATGACCGACGCCGGCATCCTCCTCGGACTGCCCCGCGCCCAGGCCCACGACCTCATCGTCCAGGCCGCCATCGGCGCCGCCGTCATGCTCCGCGACAGCGGCGAGCACCCGGTCAAGCTCCGCGAGGCCGTCACCTCCCCGGCCGGCACCACCATCAGCGCCATCCGCGAACTGGAGAACCACGGCGTACGCGCCGCCCTCATCGCCGCCCTGGAGGCCGCCCGCGACCGCAGCCGCGAGCTCGCCTCCGGCAACGGCTGACCTACCGCGCCGACGTGCCCTTCAGCACGTCCTCCGTGGTCACGACCCGGGCGAACTGCCCGCCGTGCAGCGACACCGCCGTCGCCCGGGTCAGCTCCTCCGCCGTGCTCGTCCACCCGAACGGCCCGGCCAGGTCGAAGGTGTGCATCGCGTCCAGCGCGAACAGCACGTCGTACCCCAGGTTGCCGCCCATCCGCGCGGTCGTCTCGTTGCACATGTTCGTCTGGATCCCGACGACCACGACCTGCCCGACGCCGGACCCCTTCAGCCAGGCGTCCAGATCCGGCTCCCCGTAGAACGCCGAGTTCACGCTCTTCGTCACCAGCAGCTCGGGCCCCCGCCCCTGCCCCCGCCGCTCCTCGACGAAGTCCTTGAAGGCGTTCCCCTCGGACCCCGTCTCCAGCGGCGAGCCCGGCCGCACCGAGTCGTGCCGCACGAACACCACCGGCCGCCCCGTCTCCTGCCACCGGTCGAGCAGGGCCGCCATGTTCCCCTCGGCGTCCGGATTGTCCCGCCGCCCCCAGAAGCCCTCGTCCTCGAACCCCTTCTGTACGTCGATGACCACCAGCGCCGCGTTCTCCTCGATCTCCATACGGACGATCCTGGCGCGCCCCCTCCCACCGCCCCAGAGGGAGAAAAGACAGCGACCGATGGTTAACTGCCAGCCATGGCCGCCCAGCGCATCGTCCTCCTCGCCTTCCCCGGCATCCGCGCCTTCGACGTCTCCGTGATCACCGAGGTCTGGGGCACCGACCGCACCACCCGGGGCGTCCCGCCCTTCGCCCTCCACCGCGTCGCCGCCGACCCGGCCACCCCCGTCCCGCTGGCCGGCGGCCTCACCCTCACCCCCGACCGCCCGCTCGACTGGCTGGGCGAGCTCACCCCCGCCGACCTCGTCGTCGTCCCCGGCGTCGAGGACCCGCACGCCGACCTCCCCGCCCCCGTCCTCGACGCCCTGCGCCACGCCCACACCGCCGGCATCCCCGTCGCCGCCCTCTGCGCGGGCGCCTTCGTCCTCGCCCGCGCCGGCCTCCTCGACGGCCGCCGGGCCGTCACCCACTGGCAGCTCGCGACGGAGCTGGCCGACCGGCACCCAGCCGTCCGCGTCGAACCCGAGGCCCTCTACGTCGAGGACACCGGCATCTGGACCTCCGCAGGCACCGCCGCCGGCATCGACCTCTGCCTCCACCTCGTCCGCACCGCCCACGGCGCCGAGACCGCCGCCACCATCGCCCGCTCCATGGTCACCGCCCCCTTCCGCACCGGCACCCAGGCCCAGTTCATCGAGCACCCCACCCCGCGCGCCGACCGCGACGCCGACGCCCTCGCCGCCGTCCGCGCCCACGCCCTCGCCCACCTCGACCGGCCGCACACCGTCGCGAGCCTCGCCGCCCACGCCGGCATGTCCCCGCGCTCCTTCGCCCGCCACTTCCAGGCCACCACGGGCACCACCCCGCTCCACTGGCTCATCGGACGCCGGGTGGCCGCCGCCCAGAAACTCCTGGAGCGCACCGACCACCCCCTCCCCGAGGTGGCCCGCCGCGCGGGCTTCGGCAGCGAGGTCACCATGCGCCAGCACTTCGCCTCGCACCTCGGCACCAGCCCGCGCGACTACCGCACCGCCTTCCGTCACACGGCCGGCAGCAGCCCGACCGCCCGATAGGCCGCGTCGACCAGCGGCCGCGCCATCCCGCGCGCCCGCGCCGCCCCCGCCCGCAGCACCCCGTCCACGTACCCGGGATCCGCCGCGAGCTCGGCATGCCGCTCCCGCACCGGCCGCAGCAGCTCGACGACCGCCTCCGCCGCGTCCTTCTTCAGAGCGCCGTACGAGTCGTACGCCCCGGCGAGACCGGCCGGATCCTCTCCCGTCGCCGCGCCCAGCAGATCCAGCAGGTTGGCCACCCCCGGACTCGCCTCCCTGTCGTACACGACCTCCCGCCCGCTGTCCGTGACGGCCCGCATGACCTTCCGCCGTACGGTCTCGGCCTCGTCGAGCAGATAGACGATCCCGGCCCCGTTCTCGTGCGACTTCCCCATCTTCGACGTGGGGTCCTGGAGATCCATGACCCGCGCGGCCACCTCCGGGTGCGTCGCCTTCGGCACGGTGAACACATGCCCGTACCGCTGGTTGAACCGCACCGCGAGATCCCGGGTCAGCTCCACGTGCTGCGTCTGGTCCTCACCGACCGGCACCTCGTCCGTCCCGTACGCGAGGATGTCCGCCGCCATCAGCACCGGATACGTCAGCAAGGACAGCCGCACGCTCTGCCCGGCCGCCCGCGCCTGGACGCTCTTCTCCTTGTACTGGATCATCCGCCGCAGCTCGCCGTCCGTGGCGGTGCACTCCATCAGGTACGAGAGCCGCGCGTGCTCGTCCACATGACTCTGTACGAAGAGGACGCACCGCTCGGGATCGAGCCCCGCCGCCAGCAGCAGCGTCGCCGCCTGCCGGCTGAGCCGCCGCACCCGCGCCGGATCGTGCTCGACGGTCAGCGCGTGCAGGTCCACCACGCTGAAGAGCGCGTCGGCCCGGTGCTGGTCCACCTCGACCCACCGCCGGACGGCGCCCAGGTAGTTGCCCAGCGTCAGATGCCCGGTCGGCTTGATCCCACTGAAGATCCGCGTCATCGCGTTCCGTCTCCCTCTCTCCGGAGGGCCGCCGACCGGTCGGCCGGGTCCCGGAGGGGGATACGCGAACGGCCGCCGAGCGGCGGCCGTCTTGCGCATGCGTCGTACAGGGCCGCCAGGTCAGGCGGCCCACCACTGGGTGGTGTGCGCATGCGTCGTCATACCCAGGAGGGTACGCCCGAGGCCCGGGGTTGACACGGCATTTCCCGATCCGTAGTGTTCTCCGAGTTGTCCGACGTGAGCACCGACCCCGGTCGGCCCCGGACAGCCATTCCGCAAGAACCACATGAGCACCAGACGGTGTCGATTCGTCGACGCCGTCATTGCTTTCCGTGCGTTTTTGCGAAATGAGGAATCCGCGTTCGAAGGTCTGAACGCGAGCCGCCCGATTAGCGTCGGGGGCAAGGAATCCGCTAAAGTCTCACTCGTCGGAACGGCCCAACAGCCGCGAAGACAACTCCCGCTGACTGGGAATCAGGCCCGAAAGGATCTGATAGAGTCGGAACCGCCGGAAGGGCCCGGAGCGAAAGCGAAAGGGACCGGAAAGCACCGAGGAAATCGGATCGGAAAGATCTGATAGAGTCGGAAACGCAAGAACGAAGGAAGCGCCCGGAGGAAAGCCCGAGAGGG
>NZ_JBEOUE010000017.1:0-139563 GCF_040303965.1 Streptomyces sp. NPDC094032
GTAGGGGGTGTCCGGACGTGGCGGCGCCCGGAACGAGCGAAGCGAAGTGGAGGTCGCAGTCCGGACACCCCCACCCCCGCGCCGGCCCCCGACCCACCCCGCACCGCCCCCGCCACCACCCCGGACCCCTTCGACCAGGACGACCTCCCCACCACCCCCGGAGCGACAGGCAGACTCCTCCGCGACCTCCTAGGCACCCACCGAACGAGGGCCCTGGCCACGGCCCTGGTCCTCGTAGCCCAGCAGCTGGCCCTCCAGGCAGGCCCACTCCTCGTGGCGTACGCGATCGACAAGGGCGTACCGGCCTTCCGCGCCGGGAACCACACCCCGGTCGTGGCGGTGGCCCTCGCCTACCTGGCCTGCGCGGCGGCCGGCGGCCTGCTCCAGTACGCGTTCGTACGGATGGCCGCGAGGATCAACCAGGCGGTGCTGCTCGACCTGCGCGGCCGCATCTTCCGGCACGCGCAGGCCCTCAGCGTCGACTTCCACGAGCGCTACACCTCGGGCCGGCTGATCTCCCGCTCGACGACCGACGTGGAGTCGCTGCGCGAACTGCTCAACGAGGGCCTCCAGGAGCTGCTCGGGGTGGCCCTGTCGTTCCTGTCGATCGCGGCGATGCTCCTCTGGCTGGACCTGGGCATCGGCGCGGTGGCGGTGGCGTCCTTCGCCCCGCTGTACCTCCTCGTGCAGAGCTACCGCCGCCGCTCCGCCCGGGTGTTCGCGGTCCGCTCGACGGCCATAGCCCAGGTGATCGTGAAGTTCGCGGAAACGATGAACGGCATCCGCCCCGTCAGGGCGTTCCGCCGCGAACAGCACAACGACACGGAGTTCGCGACCCTCAACGCAAACCACGAACGCAGCAACGGCGACGCACTCCTGGAGATGGCCCGGTACGTGGTGGGCTCCCGCCTGGTGGCCAACACGGCGGTCGCCGCCATGTGCCTGTGGGGCGCGTACCGGGTGGCGGGCGGCACCCTGGAGCTGGGCGTGCTGGCGGCGGCGGTGCTGTACGTACGCCGCCTGTACGACCCGATCGACCGCCTCGGCATGTTCCTCAACTCGTACGAGTCGGCGGCAGCCTCGCTGGCGAAGATCGCGGGCCTGCTCGCCCAGGTGCCGGGCGTCCCGGAGGCGACCGCGCCGAGGGAGCTGCCGGTGCGGACGGGCACGCCGGGCCGCGAGGTGGTCTTCGAGGGCGTCGGCTTCGCGTACCGGACGGGCGGCGAGGTGCTGCCGCGCTTCGACCTGACGATCCCGGCGGGCCAGACGGTCGCCGTGGTGGGGGCGACGGGCGCGGGCAAGTCGACGCTGGCGAAGCTGCTGGCCCGCTTCTACGACCCGACGGAGGGCCGGGTGCTCCTCGACGGAACCGACCTACGAGCGCTGGCCACGCCGGAGCTGCGCAAGGGCGTGGTGATGGTGACGCAGGAGGCGTTCCTGTTCTCGGGGACGGTCGCGGAGAACATCGCGATCGGCCGCCCGGAGGCGAGCCGCGAGGAGATCGAGCAGGCGGCGAAGGCGATCGGCGCGCACGAGTTCATCGCGGCGCTGCCGGACGGCTACGACACCGACGTACGCAAGCGGGGCGGCCGCATCTCGGCGGGCCAGCGCCAACTGGTGGCCTTCGCGAGGGCGTTGCTGGCGGACCCGGCGGTGCTGATCCTCGACGAGGCGACCAGCTCGCTGGACGTACCGGGCGAGCGGGCGGTGCAGCGGGCGATGGACACGGTGCTGGCGGGCCGTACGGCGGTGGTGATCGCCCACCGCCTGTCGACGGTGGAGGTGGCGGACCGGGTCCTGGTGATGGAGTCGGGCCGGGTGGTGGAGGACGGCTCACCGGCGCAACTGGTGGGCGGCGAGGGCCGCTACGCGGGGCTGCACAAGGCGTGGCGCGACAGCCTGGTGGGCTGAGTCCAAGGGATGGGAATGGCCGACAGGCCGAGGCGGCGCCCGCACCATGATCCGGGCATCTCCGACACCAGGCGAAGACATCAAATCCAGCCACGGCCCCGGAAGATCCGGCAGACCACCCCCCACCCCTCCCGCACACCCTGACATCGGAGGGCGGCCCCGCACCGACCCCGCGACCGCCCTCCCGATCCGGCCTCCGATGAACGCCGGACGACACTCACCCCATGATCGACGAAACGTCCGCTTAACGAACACGCCCCTTCAAACAGCGGACGATTTCCGGCCAACTTGTTGACGCGCTCCTGACAGGTGGCGGCAACAACTGCCACTCTCTCCCCCGGCTCTTCGCACCAACATTTCGCACCACCGTTCAGCGCATCACCCGTACGTGCTCCACAGCTCAGTTTGCTCACCCCGGGCGGCACCACCCAGTCCTCCCGGTACCCCCCTCGCAAAAGGAGTCTGCGTGAGATCCACGCCCAGCCGTCGCCTCACCGCGACCGGCGCCCTGATCGCTGCCGCCGCCATGATCGCCGTCGGCGTCCAGACCGGTTCCGCCACCGCCGACCAGCTCGGTGCCGCCCCCAAGGCGCAGGCCGCCTCCAAGGCGAACCCCGGCAAGCTGCCGGCCGACCTCTCGCCGGCCCAGCGCGCCGCGCTGATCCGCGCGGCCCAGGCGGACACCGCCGCGACCGCCAAGAAGCTGGGCCTCGGCGCCCAGGAGAAGCTGGTCGTCCGCGACGTCGTCCAGGACCGCGACGGCTCGACCCACACGCGGTACGAGCGCACCTTCGCGGGCCTCCCGGTCCTCGGCGGCGACCTGATCGTCGAGGAGACCAAGGCGGGCGCCACCACGTCCGTCAACAAGGCCACCCGCGCCGACATCACCAAGGTCGACACGACCGCCACCCTCGCCCCGGCCGCGGCCGAGCGCCAGGCGCTGGGCCGTGCCAAGGCCGACGGCTCCAAGAGCACCAAGGCCGACCGCGCCCCGCGCAAGGTCGTGTGGGCCGCCAACGGCACCCCCGTCCTCGCGTACGAGACCGTCGTCGGCGGCCTCCAGCACGACGGCACCCCGAACCAGCTGCACGTCATCACGGACGCCAAGTCCGGTGCGAAGCTGTTCGAGTGGCAGGGTATCGAGACCGGCGTCGGCAACACGATGTACAGCGGCCAGGTCACCCTGGGCACCGCCCCGTCGTACACGCTGACGGACACCACGCGCGGCAACCACAAGACGTACAACCTCAACGGTGGCACGTCGGGTACCGGCGCGCTGTTCTCGAACACCACGGACACGTGGGGCAACGGCCTGGCCTCCAACAAGGAGACGGCCGGCGCCGACGCGCACTACGGTGCCGCGCTCACGTGGGACTACTACAAGAACGTGCAGGGCCGCACCGGTATCCGCGGTGACGGCGTCGGCGCGTACTCCCGCGTCCACTACGGCAACGCGTACGTCAACGCGTTCTGGGACGACTCCTGCTTCTGCATGACCTACGGCGACGGCTCGGGCAACACCAAGCCGCTCACCTCGATCGACGTGGCCGCGCACGAGATGACGCACGGCGTCACCTCCAACACCGCCGGCCTGGTCTACAGCGGTGAGTCCGGCGGCCTCAACGAGGCCACCTCGGACATCATGGCCGCGGCCGTCGAGTTCTACGCCAACAACGCGTCCGACCCGGGCGACTACCTCGTCGGCGAGAAGATCAACATCAACGGCAACGGCACCCCGCTGCGCTACATGGACAAGCCGAGCAAGGACGGCGCGTCCAAGGACGCCTGGTACTCGGGCCTCGGCGGCATCGACGTCCACTACTCCTCGGGTCCGGCGAACCACTTCTTCTACCTGCTCTCCGAGGGCAGCGGCGCCAAGACCGTCAACGGCGTGAACTACGACTCGCCGACCTCCGACGGTCTGCCCGTCACCGGCATAGGCCGGGACAAGGCCGCGCTGATCTGGTTCAAGGCGCTGAGCACCAAGTTCAGCTCCAACACCAACTACGCGGGCGCCCGCACCGGCACCGTCGCGGCCGCCACCGACCTCTACGGCGCCGGCAGCCCCGAGGTCACGGCCGTCGAGAACGCCTGGGCCGGCATCAACGTCGGTCCCCGCCCCGGCGGCGGCACCCCCGGCGGCACGGTCTTCACCAACGACACCGACGTGTCCATCCCGGACAACGGCGTCGCGGTGACCTCGTCGCTGACGGTCTCCGGCGTGACGGGCAACGCCCCGGCCAACCTCGCCGTCGGCGTGGACATCGTCCACACCTACATCGGTGACCTGATCGTCGACCTCATCGCCCCCGACGGCTCGGTCTACAACCTGAGCAACCGCGCCGGTGGCAGCGCCGACAACATCCAGCAGACCTTCTACGTGAACGCCTCCTCGGAGGTCGCCAACGGCGTCTGGAAGCTGCGGGTCCAGGACAAGGCCGCGATCGACACCGGCTACATCAACCAGTTCAAGCTGACCTTCCCGTAAGGAAGAGGCTTGACGGACGCCCGGAGGGAACGTTCCCTCCGGGCGTCCGCCCTTTCTGCCACCGCGACAGCTACCGCTAGCGCTACCGCAGAATCACTCCCCCGTTCTCACCGCTCGCCTCCACCGGAACGGTCACCAGCCCCAGCTCCGCCGGATGCCCGAGGAGCCGATGGGCCGGCAGGACCCGGACGGTGCACCCGAAGGGCCCGGTGCGGTCCAGGGAGAGGGCGCCCCCGTAGGGGACCCGGCCCTCCAGGTCCGGGCCCGCGAGGGGTTTGAGGACGGTGGTCCGGGGGTCGAGAAGGCGGTCGTCGGGGTCGACCCGCCCGGTGACGGCCTGCACCTCGACGTCGTCGGGGCTCAGTTCGCCGAGGGCCACCCGGACCCGGACGGCCGGGGTGGCCCCCAGCTCGGCGTCCTCCAGACCGTCGCCGATCTCCACGTGGTCGACCGACAGCTTCGGCCAGGCCCCGCGCACCCGGGCCTTCCAGGCGGCCAGTCCGCGCGCCTCGGCCGGGCCGAGCGCCCGGTGGGCGGCGGCCGCGGGCGCGTACAGCCGGGTCACGTACTCCGCCACCATGCGGTCGGCGAGCACCTTGGGGCCGAGGTCGCTCAGGGTGCGCCGGACCATCGTGGTCCAGCCGGCGGGCACCCCGTCGGGGCCCCGGTCGTAGAAGCGGGGGGCGACCCGGCGCTCGATCAGCTCGTAGAGCGCGGCGGCCTCCAGGTCGTCGCGGCGGTCCTCGTCGAGGGCGGCGGCCCCGTCGGCGGTGGGGATGGCCCAGCCGAAGTCGGACTCGAACCACTCGTCCCACCAGCCGTCCAGGACCGAGAGGTTGAGGCAGCCGTTGAGCGCGGCCTTCATGCCGCTGGTGCCGCAGGCCTCCAGGGGCCGCAGCGGGTTGTTGAGCCAGACGTCGCAGCCGGGGTAGAGCCCGCGGGCCATGCCCATGCCGTAGTCGGGCAGGAAGACGATCCGGTGGCGTACGCGCGGGTCGTCGGCGAACCGGACCAGCTCCTGGACCAGCCGCTTGCCGCCGTCGTCGTTGGGGTGGGCCTTGCCCGCGACGACCAGCTGCACCGGGCGTTCGGGGTGGAGCAGCAGGGCGCGCAGCCGGTCCTTGTCGCGCAGCATCAGGGTGAGCCGCTTGTACGAGGGGACCCGGCGGGCGAAGCCGATGGTGAGGACGTCGGGGTCGAGGACGGTGTCGGTCCAGCCGAGTTCGGCGGCGGCGGCGCCGCGCTGCCGCCAGGAGGCCCGCAGCCGCTGCCGTACGTCGGCGACGAGCCGTTCGCGCAGGGTGCGGCGGAGTTCCCACAGGGTGCGGTCGTCGGCGTCGGGGCCGAGCCGGGCGACCTCGGGGGCGGTCCAGGTGGGGGCGTGGACGCCGTTGGTGATGGAGGTGAGGGGGATCTCGTCGCCGTCGAAGCCGGGCCAGAGTCCGGCGAACATGGCGCGGCTGACGGCGCCGTGCAGGGTGGAGACGCCGTTGGCGCGCTGGGCGAGCCGGAGGCCCATGGCGGCCATGTTGAAGACGCCGGGCTCGCCGCCGAGCGGGGTCTCGTCGCCGAGGGCGAGGACCCGGCCCACGTCGAGGCCGGGGAGCTCGCCGTCGTCCCCTAGGTGGCGGGCGACCAGGGCCCGGTCGAAGCGGTCGATGCCGGCCGGGACGGGGGTGTGGGTGGTGAAGACGGTGCCGGCCCGGACGGTCTCCAGGGCGGCGTCGAAGGCGAGGCCCTGTCCGGCGAGTTCGCGGATGCGTTCGAGGCCGAGGAGGCCGGCGTGGCCCTCGTTGGTGTGGAAGACCTCGGGCGCGGGGGTGCCGGTGAGCCGGCACCAGGTGCGGACGGCGCGGACGCCGCCGATGCCGAGGAGCATCTCCTGGAGCAGCCGGTGCTCGCTACCGCCGCCGTAGAGCCGGTCGGTGACCTCGCGTTCGCCGGGGGCGTTCTCCTCGACGTCGGAGTCGAGCATGAGCAGCGGGACCCGGCCGACCTGGGCGATCCAGAGGTGGGCGTGGAGGCTGCGGCCGCCGGGCAGGGCGAGGGTGACCCGGGCGGGGGTGCCGTCGGGTTCGCGGAGCAGGGTGACGGGGAGCTCGCCGGGGTCGAGGACGGGGTAGTGCTCCTGCTGCCAGCCGTCGCGCGAGAGGGACTGGCGGAAGTAGCCGTGGCGGTAGAGCAGGCCGACGCCGATGAGCGGGACGCCGAGGTCGCTGGCGGCCTTGAGGTGGTCGCCGGCGAGGATGCCGAGGCCGCCGGAGTACTGGGGCAGGGCGGCGGTGACGCCGAACTCGGGTGAGAAGTACGCGATCGAGGCGGGCGGCTCGCCGGGCTGCCGCTGGTACCAGCGGGGCTCGTGGAGGTAGCGGTCGAGGTCCTCGGCGGCGGCCCGCAGCCGGGCCTGGAAGTCCTGGTCGGCGGCGAGCGCGGCGAGGCGTCCGGCGTCGATGGCGCCGAGCACGCGGACGGGGTCGCCGTCGGCCTGCCCGAGCGGGTCGAGGGAGTCGAAGAGCTCACGGGTGGGTTCGTGCCAGGACCAGCGCAGGTTGCGCGCCAGGTCGGCGAGGGGTCGAAGGGTGTCGGGGAGGACGGGGCGCACGGTGAATCGACGGATTGCCTTCACGTGTTCCACCTTCGCAGGGTGTGACGGAGCGGAGCGGAAGCACCACGCTGTGCGACCACTGTTCCGTCGGGTTCGTCGCGTCCGTCGCGGAGGCTAGACGAAGGTGACGGGTCCCGGCAGGGCGCGCGGGGCGCGTACGGGAAGGTACGGCGCCCCGTAGGGGGAGTCCTGGTTGACGGTGGCCGGGTCGAAGGCGCCGGTGGCGGCGTAGCGGCCGGCGATGGCGGCGAGCTCGTCGGCGGGGATGACCTGGTGGACGTCGGTGAAGCCGTGCGGGGCGCGCCGGTGGGCGAGGTCGATGACGACCTCGGGGCCCTGCCGCCGGTTGGCCCGCTGGAGGGCGGTGGTGACGGGCCGTCGTTCGGCCTCGTAGGCGCGCAGGGCCCGGGCGGGGTCGGGGTGCCGGGCGAGCGCGTAGGCGAGGGCGCGGGCGTCGACGACGGACTGGCTGGCCCCGTTGGAGCCGATGGGGTACATGGCGTGGGCGGCGTCGCCGACGAGGGTGGTGGGGCCGTGGCTCCAGCGGTCGAGGGGTTCGCGGTCGACCATGGGGTACTCCTGGGCGGTCTCGGCGGCGCGCAGCACCCGGGGGACGCTGACGCCGTCGAACTCCCATCCCTCGTAGTGGTGCAGGAACGTTTCCACATCGACGTCCCGGCGCCAGTCGCCCAGCAGCCGCTCCTCGGGGACGGACTCGGCGGGCCGGGCCAGCGCCCAGTTGACCAGCACCTCGCCGCCGGGCCGCGCGGGCCGGGTCATCGGGTAGACCACGGCCTTCTGCCGGTCGTCCCCGGCGATCAGCATGAAGGAGCCGACCGCCGCCGCGGGCAGCCGGGAGACCCCGCGCCACACCAGCATCCCGTTCCACACCGGCCCCGTCTCCCCCGGGTGGAGCGCGGCCCGGACCGCCGAGCGGATCCCGTCGGCGCCGATCAGCACGTCCGGCTCCATCGAGGCCCGCCCGCTGCGACCGCCGTCCCGGTGCACAAGCCGCAGCCGTGGCCGGGGCCGCCCGCCACCCGAAAGCCCGCCGCCCGAAAGCCCGCCGCCCGTGAGCTCCCCGCCCGGGAGCTCCACGCCCGCCACCCGGACGCCCGGCACCACGGCGGCGGACCCGAGCCGGTCCCGTACGGCCTCGGCCAGCACCCGCTGGAGGTGGGCGCGGTGGACCGAGAGCTGGGGCCAGCGGTAGCCGGCGTCCAGGCCGCGCGGCTCGCGGGAGATCAGCGCGCCGGAGCGGTGGTAGTAGCGCAGCTCGCGGGTGCGCAGGGCGGCGCCGGACTCCAGGGCGGGGAGCAGTCCGAGCGCGTCGAGCTCGCGTACCGCGCCCGGCATGAGGTTGAGCCCGGCGCCGGCCGGGCGCAGGGTGCGGGCGGCCTCGACGACGGTGATCCGTTCGAAGCCGACGGCGTGCAGGGCGAGCGCGGTGGTGAGTCCGGCGACTCCGCCGCCGGCGATCACGATGTGGGGGGTCAAGGGGGTCTCCTGCGTCAGGCGCCGCTGCGGCGCACCAGCGTCTCGTTGTCGCGGGTGAGGTCGAGGATCGAGCGGAGCAGGGCGACCGGGGCGCCGCCGCTGCCCTCGTCGTACCGGCGCAGCTCCTCGCGGTAGGCCTTGCGGGCGAGGGTGAGGTGCCGGGCGCGGAAGGACTTGAGCAGGCGCAGCACCCGGGCGAGCGCGTGGGCGGAGGCCTCCAGGGCCGGGGGCAGCCGTTCGGCGCTCTCCCAGCTGATGGCGGCGGACAGTTTGCCGACGGCGGAGACGCCGCCGTGGTGGCGGGCGTGGAAGGCGCGCCAGGACGGCAGGGCGTACGGGAGGGAGTCGGCGAGGAAGGAGTCGTAGGCCGGGTGCGGGCGGTCGCACTGCCAGAGCGTGAGGTCGACCGGCCAGAGCGGTATCTGGGCGGCGGCGGGGCCGAGGTAGTCCCGTCCCGCGACGTCGATCTCCTCGAAGTAGGGGCGCAGGGTGCGCGCGAAGTACTCGGGCGAGACGCGGGCGACGGTGAAGTCGATGGCGTCGACGACGGTCCGTACGTGCTCGGCCGTGCGGTCGAGGGCGTGGGCGAAGCCGGGGTCGTACGGTTCGAGGCGGGCGATCCGGTCGCAGCTGTCGAGGGCGGCGACGAGCCCGGGGTAGGTCATCCGGACGGCTTCCTGGAGGTGGGCCTCCATGGGGTGGCCGGTGTAGCTGCGGCGGCGGGGGCCTGTGGGGTTCCAGGCCGTGTAGTGGTGGACGGTGTCGCGGGGCACCATGTCGGTGCGCCGGGCGAGCAGTTCGAGGACCGGGAGCACCTCGGGGACGGCGGCGACGGGCTGGACGCCGTGCCGTTTCAGCGAGCCGAGCAGGATGCCGAGGTCCCGCATGGCGGCGAGGGCGGCGACCACGCTCCAGTCGGCGGCCCGGTCGGGGTCGGGCACGAGGGCGCGCAGGGCGACGGTGAGGGCGGCGGTGTCGGCGTCGGCGTTCATCGCGGGGACGGCGGCGAGCACGGCGTCGGCGCCGAGGGGGTCGGCGGCGCGGATGTCGCCGGTGCGGCAGCGCGGGTCGGTGCGTTCGTCGAGTCCGGGCACGACGAGGTCGTACGGCATCACAACGGGCCCCCTCGGGGGAGGTAGGTGAGTGGGGTGGGTGCGGTTCCGCCCGGGCCGGCCGCAGGTGCGGCGGGCCCGGCTCGCTCACCCGGTCCGGCCGGTGGTGCCCAGGTCGTAGCCGTCGAGACAGGCCCGGGCCAGTGCCTCGCAGGCGTCGGCGGCGCCGGCCCGGGTCTGCATGGTGAGGTAGACGTGCGGGGCGCCCTGGTAGAAGCGCTCGTACTGCTCGTGGCGTCCGGCGAACTCGGAGCCGAGGGCGTCCCAGGCGAGTTTCAGCAGCTTGATCCGGTCCTCGGCGGGCTCGCCGGGGGTGCGGAAGTACTGGTGGACGAGCGGTCCGAGTTCGGGGTGGAGCAGGTCGCGGCCGCTCGCGGGGAGCTGGATCAGCGCCCCGCCGGCGAGCAGCTTGATGTCCTGGACGACGCGGGGGTAGAGCTCGCCCGCCATGATCCGCTGGGCGAAGGAGATCTCCTGCCCGGGCCGTACGCCGCCCCGGCCGCCGTCGACCTCCTCCCAGGAGGCCTCGGCGGCGAGCACGAAGGCCTTGGCCTGGGCGACGGCGCCGAGCAGCCGCCCGATGGCCTGGGTGACGGCCGGCACCTGCTCGGTCCCGTGGGAGCGGGCGACGAGGATGGCGAGGCCGGTGAGGAACTCCAGCTTGGTCCAGAAGCGGGTCGCGGACTGGTGGGTGAGGTGGAGGTAGGCGGGGGTGCGCCACCACATGGCGGCGGTGGCGGCCGGGGAGCGGTAGGTGAGCACCCGCTCCCAGGGCACGAAGACGTCCTCGCAGACCAGCAGCGCGTCGTTCTCGTCGTACCGCGAGGAGAGCGGCTGGTCGTATACGGAACGGGCGCGCTGCTCGTACGAGCTGCGGGAGATCAGCTTCAGGCCGGGGGTGTCGACGGGGACGGCGAAGCTGAGGGCGTGCTCGGCGTCGTCGGCGGCGAGGGGTTCGATGGTGCCGACGAGGATCTCGTCGGCGAAGACGGCCCCGGTGCCGACGCTCTTGGCGCCGCGTACGACGATCCCGCCGTCGCGCTCCTGGACGGCCCGGATCCGCAGGTCGTCCTCGCCGGTCCCGGAGGGCGGGTCGGTGAGGGTGAAGGCGCAGTGCAGGTCGCCCTCGGCGAGCCGCCGGTGGAAGGCGAGGGCGTGCTCGCCCCCGTCGAAGTCGCTGTCCTCGGCGGCGAAGGCGCCCGGCAGGGCGGCGAATCCGGCCGCCCCGGAGGCCATGTAGTCCGGGGTACGCCCGAGGAAACCGAACCCGGCCTCCGCCCCCGCCTTGTAGGCGTGCCGGCGGGCGACGAGATCCTCGTACGAGCGGGGCACGGCGTACGCGCGGTGCACCCCGCCCTGGGTCAGGACGGGCCGCAGGGCCGGGTCGGCGGCGAGCTCGTAGAGCCGGGCGAAGGAGGCGGCGGCCGAGCGGAAGGCCGGGTGCGCGGTGACGTCCCGGACCCGCTCCCCGTCGAGCCACACCTCCCGCCCGTCGCGTAACGCCGCCAGATACTCCTGCCCCGACCTCGTCACCGGTGACTCGCCTCTCCTCGGGAATGCCGCGGGTTGCCACGACGCGCCGTCCGAGCCTCCACGGCCGCGACCCCCTGGGCAATGAGCGTCCGTCCAGGGGTCTTTAAGAACCGGCCAGCCCGAAGAGGGGCGCCCGGCGGGCTCAGGCGGCGCTGGCGACCCCCGCCCGGTACTCCCCCGGGGTCATCGCGAACCGCTTGCGGAAGGCGAGGTGGAAGCCGACGGCGCTCTGGTAGCCGACGCGGGGCGGGACGGAGGACTGGGGCAGGGAGGTCTCGGTGAGGAGGCGGGCGGCTTCCTGCATGCGGCGGGCGGTGAGGTGGCGGGCCGGGGACTCGCCGACGAGGTCGCGGAAGGCGGCGGTGAAGGCGGAGCGGGACATGCCGACCTCGCGGGCCAGGGATTCTATGGTCCACGGCTCGGCGAAGCGGGTCGCGATCATCACCAGGGCGCGGCTGATGCCGGGGTGGGCCAGGACGGGGAGCGAGGCGGGGTTGTCGGCCAGTTCGCGCAGGAGCGGGCGCAGGGCGAGGACCAGGGCCATCTCGAAGGCGCGCAGGGTGATCAGGCGGTCGCCGGGGCCGACCGGGCGGTCGGGGGCGGCGAGCAGCCGGAGGGTGTCGCGGAGCAGGGGTTCGCGGTCGACCTGGGCGCCGTCGAGGACCAGGGCCCAGGGCAGCGACCGGTAGAGGCCGGTGGCGGCGCTGGCGTCGTAGTGGAGTCCGGCGCACAGCAGCCGGCTCTCGGCGCCGGTGCCCTCGATGCGGATCTCGCCCGAGGTGCCGGGCCTGCGTTCGGGCAGCACGGCCTTGAGCGGGACGCCCTGGCGGTCGGGGCGGTCGGAGAGCCGGTGCGCGAGGCCGGTGGGGAAGACGATGAGGTCGCCGGCGCCCAGCTCGATGGGGGTCTGGCCGGCGCCGGTGATCCAGCAGCCGCCCTCGACGATGTAGTGGAGGACGGCGCAGCTCTGTTCGGCGTCGCCCTCGATGGCCCAGGGGGCGCTGACGTGCCAGCGGCTGTCGAAGACCCCGGTGAGACGGAGCGGTTTCAGCAGTTCGCTGAGGAGGTCGTCGTGCTCCGCCTGGCGACGGCCGGCACGCTGGGTTCCCACGGTTTCCATGGACGATCCTTCAACTTCCGCCCCGGTTTGTTAATTGAACGGATGGAGCCGCCGCCACAGCCTGTGAAGGAGCCGACACGGCAGCGGCGGGTCACACCTTATCGAAGGGCCTCATCGACACATGTCCAGTCAGATTCCGATGCGGGTGGCGGTCGTGGGGGCGACCGGTTTCCAGGGCGGCGCCGTGGCGCGGCTGCTCGCCGAGCGGCACCACCGCGTCCGTACGCTGACCCGCCGCCCGGACGGCGACCGGCCGCCGCTGCCGGGCACCGAGTTCGTGGCGGGCGAGCTCGGCAGCCCGGCGGACGTACGGCGCCTGTTCGAGGGCGCGACGCACGCCTTCGTCACGATGCCGCTGGTGTACGACGCGGAGCGGGTGCGCGGCTTCGCGCGGAGCATCGCGCGGGCGGCGCTCTCCATGGGGGTCGAGCGGCTGGTGTTCAACGCCAACACGCGGGTGCCGCGGGCGGCGACGTCGGTGGCGGCGTTCGAGACGCGGCGGGCGGCGGAGGAGGTGTTCCGGCGCAGCGGGCTGCCGCTGGTGGTGCTGCGGCCCCCGGTGTATCTGGACAACCTGTTCTCGCCGTGGAACGGGCCGGACCTCGTGAACGAGGGTGTGCTGGCCTATCCGCTGCCGGCGGACGCGCCGGTCGCCTGGATCAGCCACCGTGACCTGGCGCGGGCGGCGTACGCGGCGCTGACCGGGGAGGGTCTGGAGGGGCGTGTCCTCGACATCGGCGGGGCGGTGTCGCTGACCGGCCCGGACCTGGCGGCGGCGTTCGGCCGGGGGCTGGGGCGCTCGGTGCGCTATGTGCCGCTGCGGCCCGAGGTGTTCGAGCGGAGCCTTGCGGGGCTGCTCGGCCCGGGGACGGCGGCCGGGGTGGCGGGCATCTACCACCATCTGGCGGCGGGCGGCGATCCGCTGCTGCTCGCGGGCGACGACGGGGTGTCGGCCGAGGTCCTGGCGGTGGACCCGGCCCCGGTGGAGGAGTGGGTGACCCGGCAGCCCTGGCAGGTGTGGGCGGGCGACAGCGACACCCGGGAGCAGCCCGCCTCCAGCCCGTGAGCCCGCTCGCGCCCTCGTGAACCGACGCACACACCATGACCACCCGGGACCGGAGCCACGGTCCGGACCCGGGGGGAACCGGCCCCGTCCGACAAGGACGGGGCCGTTTTCTTGTCCGGGACGTGTTCTTGTCGGTCCGGCTACGTCCTAGTAGTTAACAAAGCGCCGGATTGCCCACCCGAAATCCGTGGGAAGGCTCCTCCCCGTACCCCTCCTTACTCCCTTCAGACCCGCCATCCGAGTGAACGCGCACAGGAGCGGTCATGCCCGCAACCCGCCGGCCGTCGACGGAGCTAGAAAGAGCGCACCACCACCCGAATCCTCGCGAACCGTCAGGTGATGCTGTGAATCCGCTCATGGGACGCATTCCCGTACTGGACGTCCGCCCGCTGGTCGACTGCGGCCGCCGCCCCGCGAAGGCGGTGGTGGGCGAGACCTTCGAGGTGTCGGCCACGATCTTCCGCGAAGGCCATGACGTCGTCGCCGCCAACGTCGTCCTGCGCGGCCCGTCCGGCCGGCCGGGGCCCTGGACCCCGATGCGCGAACTGGCCCCCGGCACCGACCGGTGGGGCGCCGAGGTCACCCCGGACGCCGAGGGCGCCTGGTCGTACACGGTCGAGGCGTGGAGCGATCCGCTGGCGACCTGGCGGCACACCGCGAGGATCAAGATCCCGGCGGGGATCGACTCGGAGCTGGTCCTCGCGGAGGGCGCGCTGCTGCACGAGCGGGCCGCGAAGGGCGTGCCGAAGAAGGGCGGCGGCCGTGAGGCGGTGCTCGCCGTGGCGGACACGCTGCGCGACGAGTCCCGGCCGGCCGCGGTCCGCCTGGCGGCGGCGCTCGCCCCGCGCGTCCTGGACGCCCTGGACCGGCACCCGCTGCGCGAACTGCTCACCGTCTCCCCCGCGTTGCCGCTGCGGGTGGAGCGCGAGCGGGCCCTGGTCGGCTCCTGGTACGAGTTCTTCCCGCGCTCCGAGGGCGTACGGAAGGTCCGCGGCCGCACCCGGCCCGGCACCTTCCGGACGGCCGCCGAGCGGCTGCCGGCCATCGCCGCGATGGGCTTCGACGTGGTGTACCTGCCGCCGATCCACCCGATCGGCGTCACCCACCGCAAGGGCCCGAACAACTCGCTGTCGGCGAGCCCGGAGGACGTGGGGGTGCCGTGGGCGATCGGCTCGCCGGAGGGCGGCCACGACGCGGTCCACCCGGACCTCGGCACGATCGAGGACTTCGACGCCTTCGTGGCCCGGGCCCGGGAGCTGCGGCTGGAGATCGCGCTGGACTTCGCGCTCCAGTGTTCGCCCGACCACCCGTGGGTGGAGAAGCACCCGGAGTGGTTCACCCACCGGCCGGACGGCTCGATCGCGTACGCGGAGAACCCGCCGAAGAAGTACCAGGACATCTACCCGATCGACTTCGACGGCGCCGCCGACGGCATGGACGGGATCGTCGCCGAGACCGTCCGGGTGCTGCGGCACTGGATGGACCACGGGGTGCGGATCTTCCGGGTCGACAACCCGCACACCAAGCCGGTGGTGTTCTGGGAGCGGGTGATCGGGGAGATCAACCGGGCCGATCCGGACGTGATCTTCCTGGCGGAGGCGTTCACCCGGCCCGCGATGATGCGCACGCTCGGCGCGGTCGGCTTCCAGCAGTCGTACACGTACTTCACCTGGCGCAACACCAAGGAGGAGCTCACGGAGTACCTGACCGAACTCTCCGGGGAGGCCGCCGCCCACATGCGGCCCAACTTCTTCGTGAACACCCCGGACATCCTGCACGCCTACCTCCAGACCGGCGGCCGGCCGGCCTTCGAGGTGCGGGCGGTGCTCGCCGCCACCCTCTCGCCCACCTGGGGCATGTACGCCGGGTACGAGCTGTGCGAGGGCACCCCGCTGCGGGACGGCAGCGAGGAGTACCTGGACTCGGAGAAGTACCAACTGCGGCCCCGCGACTGGGAGTCGGCGGAGCGCTCGGGCGCCTCGATCGCCCCGCTGGTCACCGCGCTCAACCGGATCCGGCGCCGTCACCCGGCGCTGCGCCGGCTGCGGAACCTGACCTTCCACACGACCGACAACGACGCCGTGATCGCGTACGCCAAGCGCTCCGGTTCGAACACCGTTCTGGTGGTCGCCAACCTCGACCCCCACCACACCCAGGAGGCCACGGTCTCGTTGGACATGCCGGAACTCGGCCTGGACTGGCACGAGACCGTACCGGTGCGCGACGAGCTCACCGGCGAGACCTATCACTGGGGCAGGCACAACTACGTGCGCCTAGAGCCGGGCGTCAGGCCCGCGCACGTACTCGTCCTGCGACCGTCCCCGCAGACCGGAGGGTCACCCACATCATGACTGTCAACGAACCCGTCCCCGACACCTTCGAGGACACCCCCGCCAAGGACCGCGACCCCGACTGGTTCAAGCGGGCGGTCTTCTACGAGGTCCTGGTCCGCTCCTTCCAGGACAGCAACGGCGACGGAGTAGGCGACCTGAAGGGCATCACGTCCCGCCTGGACTATCTCCAGTGGCTGGGCGTCGACTGCCTCTGGCTGCCGCCCTTCTTCAGGTCCCCCTTGCGGGACGGCGGCTACGACGTCGCCGACTACACCTCCGTCCTGCCCGAGTTCGGCGACCTCGCCGACTTCGTGGAGTTCGTGGACGCGGCGCACGCCCGCGGCATGCGCGTGATCATCGACTTCGTCATGAACCACACCAGCGACCAGCACCCGTGGTTCCAGGAGTCCCGCAGCGACCCCGAGGGCCCCTACGGGGACTACTACGTCTGGGCCGACGACGACAAGCAGTACGCGGACGCCCGGATCATCTTCGTCGACACCGAGACCTCCAACTGGACCTTCGACCCGGTCCGCAAGCAGTACTACTGGCACCGCTTCTTCTCCCACCAGCCGGACCTCAACTACGAGAACCCGGCGGTCCAGGAGGAGATCATGTCCTCGCTGCGCTTCTGGCTGGACCTGGGCATCGACGGCTTCCGGCTCGACGCGGTGCCGTACCTGTACCAGCGGGAGGGCACCAACTGCGAGAACCTGCCCGCCACCCACACCTTCCTGAAGCGGGTGCGCAAGGAGATCGACGAGCACTACCCGGACACGGTGCTGCTGGCCGAGGCGAACCAGTGGCCGGAGGACGTGGTCGACTACTTCGGCGACTTCGCCTCCGGCGGCGACGAGTGCCACATGGCCTTCCACTTCCCGGTGATGCCGAGGATCTTCATGGCCGTGCGGCGCGAGTCGCGCCACCCGGTCTCGGAGATCCTGGCGAAGACCCCGCAGATCCCGTCCGGCTGCCAGTGGGGCATCTTCCTGCGCAACCACGACGAGCTCACCCTCGAAATGGTCACCGACGAAGAGCGCGACTACATGTACGCCGAGTACGCCAAGGACCCGAGGATGCGGGCCAACATCGGCATCCGGCGGCGGCTCGCCCCGCTCCTCGACAACGACCGCAAGCAGATGGAGCTGTTCACCGCCCTGCTCTTCTCGCTGCCGGGCTCCCCGGTGCTGTACTACGGCGACGAGATCGGCATGGGCGACAACATCTGGCTGGGCGACCGGGACGGGGTGCGGACCCCGATGCAGTGGACCCCGGACCGCAACGCGGGCTTCTCCTCCTGCGACCCGGGGCGGCTCTACCTGCCGGCCATCATGGACCCGGTCCACGGCTACCAGGTGACCAACGTGGAGGCGGGGATGGCCTCGCCGTCCTCGCTGCTGCACTGGACGAAGCGGATGATCGAGATCCGGAAGCAGAACCGTGCCTTCGGGACGGGGACGTACGCGGAACTCCCCTCGACCAACCCGGCGGTGCTGGCCTTCCTCCGGGAGACCACCCCCGAGGAGGGCCTCGACGCCGACCTCGTCCTGTGCGTGAACAACTTCTCCCGCCACGCCCAGCCGACCGAGCTGGACCTGCGCCGATTCGACGGGGTGCGGCCGGTGGAGCTGATCGGCGGGGTGGAGTTCCCGGCGATCGGACAGCTGCCGTATCTGCTCACCCTCGCCGGGCACGGCTTCTACTGGTTCCGCCTCAAGCGGTCCTGAAGCAGCGCCAATTCGGCGCTGCCCCGTGTGGGGCGGTTTCCCCCGCCCCACACAGGGAACTGTGTCCCACACACACTTCAGGTCCATACGGGCCTTCTTGCCGGGCCCATACGGATCTTCCCCTTCCGACACGTCCCGCACAGCCGGACAGCCGAAGCCGCCATCCGGGACACTCTGCGCATTTGAACGCATACGAACCTCAGGTGCGCACCCCGGGGAAAGGACGCGATGCCATGCCGGAGACCGCATCCACCACCCGGGCCCCGGATGCCCTCCTTCCGTCGCTCACACCTCTGCTCCACGGCTGGCTGCCCCGGCAGCGCTGGTTCGCCGGCAAGGGCCGGCGGGTCACCGGCTTCACCCTGGACGCGGCCACCGAGCTGCTGCCGCTGGACGGCACAGGACCCGGACTCCTCCATCTGCTCGTACGGGTCGAACAGCCGGGCCGCCCGGCCGGAACGCCCGCCGACTGCTACCAGTTGCTCCTCGGCGTGCGGCCGCAGCTGCCGCCGCGCCTCGCCCCCGCCCTGATCGGGCGGATCCGGCAGGGCCCGCTCGCCGGACGGGCCGTCTACGAGGGGCTGCGCGACCCGCGGCTCGCCGGACTGCTCTACGAGCGGCTGCGCTCCCCGGGCCGGATCGGGCCGCTGCGGTTCCACACCACGACGGCGCTGCCGCCCGCCCTGGCCCCCCGGGTGCTCGACGCCGAGCAGTCCAACTCCTCGCTGGTCTACGGGGATTCGTTCATCCTGAAGATCTTCCGTCGGGTCAGCCCCGGCGCCAACCCCGACCTGGAGCTGCCGCTGGCGCTGGCCGGCGCGGGCTGCGCCCGGGTCCCGGCGCCGGTCGCCTGGTTCGAGACGGGCGCGGCCACCCTGGGCGTGCTCCAGCCCTATCTGCGCGACTCGCGCGACGGCTGGCGGCTCGCGCTCGACGCGCTGGCCGACGGGCGGGAGTTCACCGGCGAGGCCTTCGCCCTGGGCCGGGCCACCGCCGAGGTCCATCTCGCGCTCGCCGCCGCCCTGCCCACCGAGCGGCTGCACCGCGCGCAGTCGCGGCACCTCGCGGCGGCCATGGACGCCCGGCTGCACGCCGCCGCCCAGGCCGTCCCTGCCCTCCTCCCGCACGTGCCGGGGCTGCGCTCGGTCTTCGCCGCGGCCGAGGACGCGCTCGGTTCGGGGCGGCTCCAGCGCATCCACGGCGACCTCCACCTCGGGCAGACGCTGCGCGGCGCCGACGGGGGCTGGGCCGTGATCGACTTCGAGGGCGAGCCGGCCAAGCCGCTGGACGAGCGGCGCAGCCCGCAGCCGACCGTCCGCGACATCGCCGGCATGCTGCGCTCCTTCGACTACGCGGCCCGCACCCACCGCCCCTGGAACGCGGACTGGGCGGCCCGCTGCCGGGCCGCCTACTGCACCGGCTACGCGGAGGCCGCCGGTACGGATCCGCGCGACGACCCGGCGCTGCTGCGGGCGTACGAGACGGACAAGGCGGTGTACGAGGTCGTCTACGAGGCCCGGCACCGGCCGGACTGGCTGCCGGTCCCGATGGCGGCCATCGAACGCCTGTCGAGCGGCACCCCGTGACCCCGTTCGGCCCAGCCGGGCGGGGCCCTGGCCTGCGGTGCGGGTCACTCGCACCGTTCGGCCGAGTTTCCCCGTCCCGCGCGGCGCCGTTGCGTACGCGTACCCCCGTTCCCCTCGCCCTCCAGGAGGCACCGCGGTGACCCCCCGACCCGCAGGCAAGACGGCAGGCAGCGCGCGGCAGGCGCCGCCGCTGGATCCCGGTGACCGGGCCCGGCTGCTCGCCGGTGAGCACCACGACCCGCACGGCGTGCTCGGCGCCCACCCGGTCAGGGGCGGGGTCGTGGTGCGGGTGCTCCGCCCCTGGGCGAAGGAGGTGGCCGTCGTCCTGCCGAAGGGGCGGCGGGTCGTCCTCGACGACGACGGGGACGGGCTGTTCTCCGGGCTCCTGCCGCTGCTGCGCAAGGTGCCCGCGTACGAGCTCCGGGTGCGCTACGGCGACGATCCGGCCGGCACCGACGCTTCCGACGAGCTCGCCGTCGACGACCCGTACCGCTTCCTGCCCGCGCTCGGCGAGCTCGATCTGCATCTGATCGGCGAGGGCCGCCACGAGGAGCTGTGGACGGCGCTCGGCGCCCGGGTGATGACCCACCAGGGCACGGCCGGCACCCGGTTCACCGTGTGGGCGCCGAACGCGCGCGGGGTGCGGGTCACCGGCGACTGGACGTACTGGGACGGCGGCGCGCTGCCGATGCGCTCGCTCGGCTCCTCGGGCGTGTGGGAGCTGTTCGTGCCGGGGGTCGGCGAGGGCGCGCTGTACAAGTTCGACATCGCCCGGCCGGACGGCTCGCGCACGGTCCGGGCCGACCCGATGGCCCGGCGTACCGAGTGCCCGCCGAACACCGCGTCGGTGGTGACCGACGACCACCATGTGTGGACGGACGCGGAGTGGATGGAGCGGCGGGGGGCGCGCCCGCACCACGAGGCGCCGCTGTCCGTGTACGAGCTGCATCTGCCGTCCTGGCGGCCGGGTCTCTCGTACCGGCAGCTGGCCGAGCAGCTGCCGGAGTACGTACGCGATCTCGGCTTCACCCACGTCGAGTTCATGGCGGTCGCCGAGCATCCCTTCCACGGCTCCTGGGGCTACCAGGTCACCGGCTTCTACGCGCCGACGGCCCGCATGGGCACCCCGGACGACTTCCGGTACCTCGTGGACGCCCTGCACGGGGCGGGGATCGGCGTCCTGATGGACTGGGTGCCGGCGCACTTCCCGCGCGACGACTGGGCGCTGGCGGAGTTCGACGGGCGGCCGCTGTACGAGCACGAGGACCCGCGCCGCTCGGCCCATCCCGACTGGGGGACGCTGGAGTTCGACTACGGGCGCAAGGAGGTGCGCAACTTCCTGGTCGCCAACGCGGTGTACTGGTGCGAGCGCTTCCACATCGACGGGTTGCGGGTCGACGCGGTCGCCTCGATGCTCTATCTGGACTACTCGCGCGAGCACGGCGAGTGGCTGCCGAACGAGTTCGGCGGGCGGGAGAACCTGGACGCGGTGGCGTTCCTCCAGGAGATGAACGCGACCGTGTACAAGCGCTGCCCGGGGGTGGTGACCTTCGCCGAGGAGTCCACCGCCTGGGACGGGGTGACCCGGCCGACGGACCAGGTGGGGCCGGGGGGCTTCGGCGGGCTCGGCTTCGGTCTGAAGTGGAACATGGGCTGGATGCACGACTCCCTCGGCTACGTCGGGAAGGAGCCGGTGCACCGCAAGTACCACCACCACGAGATGACCTTCTCGATGGTGTACGCGTACAGCGAGAACTACATCCTGCCGATCTCGCACGACGAGGTGGTGCACGGGAAGCGGTCGCTGGTGTCGAAGATGCCGGGCGACTGGTGGCAGCAGCGGGCCGACCACCGCGCCTATCTGGGCTTCATGTGGGCCCATCCGGGCAAGCAGCTGCTCTTCATGGGGCAGGAGTTCGCCCAGGGCGCGGAGTGGTCGGTGGACCACGGGCCCGACTGGTGGCTGCTCGATCCGTCGTACGGGGCGGAGGCCGACCACCGGGGCGTGCGGGACCTGGTGCGCGACCTGAACACGGTGTACGCGGCGACGCCCGCGCTGTGGGAGCGGGACGCCTCGCCCGAGGGCTTCCAGTGGGTGGTGGGCGACGCGGCCGAGGACAACGTCTTCGCCTTCCTCCGCTTCGACGCCGAGGGCTCCCCGCTGCTCGCGGTCTCCAACTTCTCCCCGGTGGTGCGGCACGACTACCGGCTCGGGGTGCCGGACGCGTTCGCGGCCTGGGCGGAGGTCCTGAACACGGACGCGGCGCGCTACGGCGGCGGGGACGTGGTGGGCACCGACCCGGTGAAGACCGAGTCGGTGCCGTGGCACGGGCGGTCCGCGAGCCTGCGGACGACGCTGCCGCCGCTGGCGACGGTGTGGCTCAGGCCGGCCTGATCACACCCATCCGCTGGGTGGCCCGGGTGAGCGCCACGTACAGGTCGTTGATGCCGTGCGTGGCGCCGTCCCGGATGCCGTCCGGGTCGACGACGAGGACCGTGTCGAACTCCAGGCCCTTGGCCTGGCGCGGGTCGAGCAGCACGACCGGCCGCGTCAGGTCGGGCTTCGGCCCGTACGAGGCCTCGGGGAGGGCCGCGAGCAGCGCCGGGTGGAGGGCGACCGGGGCGACCACCGCGAGCCTGCCCTCGCCGCGCGGCTCGGCGGCGACGGCGTCGGCGGTCTCCTTGACCGGGTCCTCGACGGTCCGGTCCCAGGGCTCGACGCCGGTGGAGCGGACCGAGCGGGGCGGCTCGAAGGCCGGGTCGGCGGTGCGCCGCGCCTCGGCGGCGACGGCCATGATCTCGGCCGGGGTGCGGTAGTTGACGCCGAGCCTGACGAGCTCCCAGCGGTCCTCGACGTACGGGGCGAGGATCCCCTCCCAGGAGCCGACGCCGGCCGGGTCGCCGGTCTGGGCGGGGTCGCCGACCAGGGTCATGGAGCGGGTGGGGCTGCGGCGCATGAGGAGCCGCCAGGCCATCGCGGAGAGCTCCTGCGCCTCGTCGACGATGATGTGGCCGAAGGCCCAGGTCCGGTCGGCGGCGGCCCGTTCGGCGGCGCTGCGGTGGTCGGCCTCCTCGTGGCGTTCGGCGAAGCGCTCGGCGTCGATGATGTCGTGCGCGGAGAGCACCTCGGAGGCGTCCTTGTCGAACTCCTCCTTGTCCTCGAACTCGTAGGTGCGCGAGGCGAAGGACACGTCGAGGACACCCTGGGCGTACTGGATCTGCTTCTGCCGCTCGGCCTCCTCGGCGGCGCGGGCGGCCGAGTCGTCCTCGCCGAGGAGTTCGGCGGCCTCGTCGAGGAGGGGGACGTCGGCGGGGGTCCAGGGGCCTTCGCCGGTGCGGCGGATGGCGTCGAGGTCCCGCTCGTCGAGGTGGGTGGGTTCGGCGAGGTAGTCGGCGAGGAACTCCTGCGGGGTGAGGTCCGGCCAGAGGGTGTCGAGGGCGCTGTGCACCTCGGGGTTGGCGGCGACGCCCTTGGCGAGCAGGGCGCGGTCGTCGGGGCCGAGGAAGTTCGGGCCGCCGTAGGGGTCGGCGCCGATGCGGTCGGCGAGCTGTTCGGCGAGGGCGTCGAGGATGTGGAAGACGAAGTAGGGGCGGGCGAGGTTGTGCGGGAGGAAGGTCTCGCGGGCCTTGTGGCGGGCTTCGAGGGCCATGTCCCAGTCGATGACGAGGTCGCCGTCCTCGTGCGGGACGGTCAGCGGCTCGCCGCGCCCGGGGACCTGCTGGCGGTCGCGGACGGCGGCGGCGAGGGCCTCGGCCATGGCGGCGGAGCCCTTGACGGCGGCGGCCTCGGGGGTGTCGGTGCCGGTGGCGCGGACGCCGGGGAAGAGCTCGGCGGGGGTGGCGAGCAGGACGCCGGTCTCGCCGAGGGAGGGCAGCACGTTGCCGATGTAGCCGAGGAAGGCGGGGTTGGGGCCGACGATGAGCACGGCGCGCTTGGCGAGCTGCTCGCGGTGGGCGTAGAGCAGGTAGGCGGCGCGGTGCAGGGCGACGGCGGTCTTGCCGGTGCCGGGGCCGCCCTCGACGACGAGGACCCCCCGGTGCGGGGAGCGGATGATGGCGTCCTGCTCGGCCTGGATGGTCTGCACGATGTCGTGCATGCGGCCGGTGCGGGCGGCGTCGAGGGCGGCGAGCAGCACCTCGTCGGCGTCCCGGCTCTCGTGCCCGGTGCGGGTGGCGTCGGCGAGGTCGAGCACCTCGTCGTGGAGGGAGACGACCTCGCGGCCCTGGGTGGTGATGTGCCGGCGGCGGCTGAGGCCCATGGGCTCGTAGCCGGTGGCGAGGTAGAAGGGGCGGGCGATCTCGGCGCGCCAGTCGACGACGAGCGGGGTGCGGTTCGGGTCGTCCTCGCGGATGCCGATGCGGCCGATGTGGTGGTCGCGCCCGTCCTGGAAGACGAGCCGCCCGAAGCAGAGCCCGGTCTCGCCCGCGTTGAAGGCGGCGAGCAGTCCGGACTGTTCGGCGACGAGCACGTCACGTTCCAGCCGGGCCTGGGCGCTGCCCTCACCGGAGGTGGAGAGCGCCCGCGCGACCCCGGCTTCGGCCTGGTCCCTCAGGTCGTCGAGTCGTGCGTAGAGCTCGGTGATGAATCGCTGCTCTTTCCGAAATTCCTCGGTTGACAATTCGACTCCCGGCGCGATACAGTGCGTGTATTGAACTTCTCCGCGTCTTTTTCATGTCCAGACACGGAATCTCTTAATATACGCGGCGTACGACCCCGGCTGTCAATTCTAGTCCGGGGCTTTTTTGTGCCCGCAGGCCCGCAGATCGGCCCGCGCATAATCCCTCGCGTCCTGCCGCCGCCCCCTGTTAACGTCTGCCGCATGAAGCGCGCTGCCATCCTCACGACGACGCCGGAGAGTGTCCCGGCGCGCTGACAGCTGTCTTTGTCCGAAGCCCCGGGGCGAGTGCCCCGGGGCTTCGCCGTGTGCGCCGGGGGCTCGCTCCCCCTCGCACCAGGAGTGCCCCCATGAACCAGGAAATCGCCGACCACCGCAGGCTGGGCCGCGAGCTGGAGCTGTTCGACACCGATCCGCTGATCGGAGCCGGGCTGCCGTACTGGCTGCCGGACGGTGCCGCCGTACGGCACGCCCTGGAGGAGTACGTGCGCGAGGCCGAGCGGCGGGCCGGATACCGGCACGTGTACTCGCCCGTGCTCGGCAAACGGGAGCTGTACGAGATCTCCGGGCACTGGTCCCACTACAGCGAGGACATGTTCCCGCCCATGGAGGTGGGCGGCGAGGAGTTCGTGCTGCGGCCCAGCCTCTGCCCGCACCACGCCGTGATGTTCCGCTCCCGCGCCCACAGCTACCGGGAACTGCCGCTGCGGATGGCCGAGTTGGGCGGCATGTTCCGCTCCGAGCTGTCGGGGGTGCTCGGCGGGCTCACCCGGGTGCGGGCCATCCAGCTCAACGACGCCCATATCTTCTGCACCCTCGACCAGGTCGCCGAGGAGGCCGCCGCCGCCCTGGAGCTGATCCGGCGGGCGCACGCGGCCATGGGGATCGTGCCGGTACGCCACCGGCTCTCGCTGCCGGGCCCCGGCGGAAAGTACGTCGCGGCACCGGAGAAGTGGGAGCGGTCGATCGCGCTGCTGCGGGAGGTGCTCGACGCCTCCGGGCTCGACTACGAGGAGGCCGAGGGCGAGGCCGCGTTCTACGGGCCCAAGATCGACGTGCAGGTCGCCGACCCGGCCGGCCGCGAGTCGACCCTCTCCACCGTGCAGATCGACTTCCACCAGCCCGAGCGCTTCGACCTGAAGTACATCGGCCCCGACGGCGCCAAGCACCGCCCGGTGATGATCCACCGCAGCGTCGTCGGCAGCGTGGAGCGGGCCGTCGCCCACCTCGTCGAGCACCACGCGGGCGCCTTCCCCGGCTGGCTCGCCCCGGTCCAGCTCGCCGTCCTGCCGGTCTCCGACGCCGAGTCCGGGGCCGCCGCCCGGCTCGTCGAGCGCTGCGCCGCGCTCGGCCTGCGCGCCGAGGCGGCCGGCCCCGGGGACGGCACCCTGGGCGCCCGGATCCGCGCGGCCCGGCTCGTCCCGTACCAGGTCGTCATCGGCGCCAGGGAGGCCGCCGCCGGGCAGCTCTCCGTACGACTCCGGGACGGGCGGCGGCTCGACCCCCTGCCGGAGGGCGAACTGCTCGACAGGATCGCTGGGTTGGTGGCCGCGCACTCCACCGAGCTGTGGGACTGAGGCAGAATCGGCGGCTCGGACGAGAGCGACGGAACGGGGAACATGAGCATGCGTGTGGTGTTGTCGGCGTACGACTCGCGCGGGGGCGTCGAGCCGCTGGTCGGGCTCGCGGTGCGGCTGCGGGGGCTCGGCGCGGAGGTGCTGGTGTGCGCCCCGCCCGACGAGGAGTTCGCGCGGCGGCTCGCCGGGGTGGGCGTCGAGATGGTGCCCACCGGGGCGTCGGTACGGGACCTGGTGAGCGGCAGGGTCCCGCCGTCGCCGGGCGGGGTGCCGCGCCGCGCCGCCGAGCTGGTCGCCGCGTTCCACGAGAACGTGTCCGCCGTGGCGGAGGGCTGCGACGTGCTGCTCGCGACCGGGCTCGTGCCCGCCGTGGCCGGGGTGCGGTCGGTCGCCGAACTCCGGGGCATCCCCTACGTGTACGCCAGCTACCAGCCGGTCAGCCTGCCGTCGCCGCACCACCCGCCGATCCCCCGGCCCGGCCGCCCGCTGCCGCCGGACGTCACCGACAACGGCGTGCTGTGGGAGCGGGACGCCCGGGACGCGCAGGAGGTGTTCGGCGAGGCGGTCAACGGGCACCGGGTGTCGGTCGGGCTGCCGCCCGTGGACGACCTCCGCGACCATGTCTTCACCGACCGGCCGTGGCTGGCCTCGGACCCGGTCCTGGCCCCGTGGCAGCGGCCCGCCGAGCTCGGAGTCGTGCAGACCGGGGCGTGGGTCCTGCCGGACGAACGCCCGCTCCCCGCCGATCTGTTGGCCTTCCTGGATGCCGGCGAGCCGCCCGTGTACGTGGGCTTCGGCAGCGTGCCCGTACGCGATCCTCAGGAGGTCGCCCGGGCGGCCGTCGAGGCGGTACGGGCACGGGGCCGCCGGGTGCTGCTCTCGCGCGGCTGGGCCGAGCTCGCCGCGGCGGACGCCGGGGACGACTGCTTCGTCGTCGGCGAGTCCAACCACCAGGCGCTGTTCCGCCGGGTGGCGGCCGTGGTGCACCACGGCGGCGCGGGCACCACGACGACCGCCACCTGGGCGGGCGCGCCGCAGGTGATCGTGGCGCAGGGCGGGGACCAGCCGTACTTCGCCGAGCGGGTCGCGGGCCTGGGCATCGGCGCGGCGCACGACGGCCCGGTCCCGGCCTTCGCGTCGCTGTCCGCCGCGCTGGGGACGGCGCTGGCCCCGGAGACCCGCGAGCGGGCCGCCGCGGTGGCCCGGGACTTCCGCACAGACGGGGCGGCGACGGCGGCGCGGATGCTGCTCGACCTCGCGGGGCGGTAGCCGGTAGGGGCGGCGCACGGCGCCGCCCCCCCTCTCGTCACGCGCGGGACGGCTCCAGGACGTCGGCCAGCTCCTCCAGGAGCCGGCGCTTGGGGCGGGCGCCGACCATCGACTTCACGGGCTCGCCCCGGTCGAAGACCATCAGGGTCGGGGTCGCCAGCACCCCGTACTTCACGGTGGTCAGCGGGTTGTGGTCCACGTCGATCTCGACGATCCGCAGCCGCTCGCCCTCCTCCGCCGCGAGGGCGCCGAGCACCGGCTTCAGCTGCCGGCACGGCCCGCACCACCGCGCGGTGAACTTCACCAGGACCGGCACCCCGGCACCCAGGACCTCGGTGTCGAAGTCCGCGTCCGTGACCTCCGCCACGCCTTCCGCGTACGTCATTCCGTCGCTCCTCCCAGTTCGCATCGTGGTTCCGGGCCGCCCGGCAACTCCGCCTCGGCCCGCAGCAGTTGCGCGCCGACCTGGGCGCGCACCTCCTTCAGCTGATCGATGAGCCCGTCGAGCTCGGCCAGCTTGCGCCGGTAGACGGCGAGCGACGCGGGGCACGCGTCGCCCGCCGGGTGCCCGGCCCGCAGACAGTCCACGAACGGCCGGGTCTCCTCCAGGTCGAACCCGAAGTCCTGAAGGGTCCGGATCTGCTGGAGCAGCCGCAGGTCGTCCTCGTCGTAGGAGCGGTAGCCGTTGTCCGTGCGCCGTGCGCTCAGGAGACCCCGGGACTCGTAGTAGCGCAGAGTCCGCGTGGTCGTGCCCGCCCGCTCGGCCAGCTCGCCGATTCGCATGTCCACGAACGTAAGCCTTGACGCCGACGTCAAGGCAAGCGGGAAGCCGCGTCAGGCTCCCGGCGGCAGCAGCGGCTTCCGCTCGACCGGGGAGGACAGGACGATCGACGTCGTCGTGCGGCCCAGCGCGGAGACCTGCTCCAGGACGTCCTCCAGGTGCACGGTGTCGGTCACGGCGACCTTGAGGATCCAGCAGTCCTCGCCGACCACGTGGTGCGCCTCGCGGATCTCGGGCCGGGCCAGGAGCTCCAGGGTGCGGGGGTGCTTGAGGGTGTAGCCGCCGTGCGGGTTCACCCGGATGAAGGCCTGGATGCCGTAGCCGAGGAGGGCGGGCGCGATCTGGGCCCCGTAGCCGGTGATCGCCCCACAGGACTCCAGGCGGCGGACCCGCTCGGTGACGGCGGCGGGGCTGAGCCGGACCCGGCGGCCGAGCTCGCTGAGCTTGATCCGGCCGTCGCTCTGGAGCAGGTCCAGGATCTGCCGGTCGATGGGGTCGTAGGCGCCCGCCGTCGTTTCGACGGTGGCGGCGCGCAACTGCCGAGGTTCCTTCGGTGCGGCGGCCTGGACTCCCATGTTTCCCCCTTCAGTTGGCGAGCGCACAACGTAACACTTGAGCCATGGACATTCTGATCATCGGCGGGAACCGCTATTTCGGAAAGCGGCTGATAAAGCGCCTGCTGGGCGCGGGACATCGGGTGACGGTGCTCAATCGCGGTTCTTCCGCGGCTCCGGAGGGGACCGTTCAGCTGGTCGCCGACCGGAACGACGAGGCCGCGCTGGAAAAGGCCCTCGGCGGGCGGCGGTTCGACGTCGTCGTGGACCAGGTCTGCTACACACCGCGCCAGGCGGAGATCGCCCGGCGGGTGTTCGCGGGGCGCACCGGGCGCTATGTGATGACCTCGACGGTGGAGGTGTACGGGTACGAGGACTCCGCCGTCCCGGTCGCCGAGGACGCCCTCGACCTGGGCGCGGTGGTGGTCGACCTCGCACTGCCCTGGGAGGACCCGGAGTTCCTCGACGCGCACTACGGGGAGGGGAAGCGGCAGGCCGAGGCGGTGTTCGCGGGCGGCGCGGAGTTCGCGTGGGCCTCGGTGCGGGTGGCGCACGTGCTGGGCGGCGCCGACGACTTCACCGGGCGGCTCGACCACTACGCGCGCCGGATCCGGGCGGGCGAGCCGATCGCCGTGCCGGCCGTGAACCGGCCCGCGACCTATGTGTACGTGGAGGAGATCGCCGATTTCCTCGCCTGGGCGGCCGGGGCGGAATTCACAGGCCCCGTGAACGCGCACGCGCACGGTCCGCTGACCACGGCCGAGATCTGCGCCGCGATCGAATCGCGGGTGGGCGGCAGGACCGTGTTCCAGGAGGTCGAGGTCGGGGAGTTCTCCCCGTTCTCCTTCGACCGTTCCTATGGAATGGACAATTCCCGCGCGGAGGGGCTCGGATACCGCTTCTCGCATTCCTCGGAGTGGCTCGCGCGGGCCGTCGCCGAGACCGTGTCCGGGCCGGCGGGCGCGTGATGAGGTTCCGTACCCTCGGCGATCTGACCGTCGGCGCCGTCGGGCTCGGCGCGATGCCCCTGTCCATCGAGGGGCACCCGGACGAGGCCCGCGCGCTGGCCACCGTGCACGCGGCGCTGGACGCGGGGGTGACCCTGCTCGACACGGCCGACTCGTACCACCCGCCGGGCGGGGAGCCCGGCGCGGGCGAGCGTCTGGTGGCCCGCGCGCTCGCCGCGTACGGGGGCGGCCGGGACGGGGTGCTGGTGGCCACCAAGGGCGGCCGGGGCCGGAGCGCCGACGGCGGCTGGACGGTCGACGGGCGGCCGGAGCATCTGCGGCGCGCGGCCGAGGCCTCGGCGCGGCGGCTCGGCACCACCCCGCTCGGCCTGTACCAGCTCCACAAGCCGGACCCGGCCGTCCCGTACGCCGAATCACTGGGCGCGCTCAGGGAGTTGCTGGACGCGGGCACGATCCGGCTCGCGGGGATCTCCAACGTGGACAGCGGGCAGATCCTGCTGGCCCGGGAGATCCTGGGCGAGCGCCTGGTGTCGGTGCAGAACCGCTACTCCCCGGCCGTCCGGGACGCCGAGGCCGAGCTGCGGCTCTGCGCGGAGCTGGGCCTGGCCTTCCTGCCCTGGAGCCCGCTGGGCGGGATCTCGCGCAGCTCGCTGGACGGCTCCTCCGCGCAGGAGGAGGACCCGGAGTTCGGGGCCTTCCACCGGGTGGCGCGGGCCCGGGGGGTGAGCCCGCAGCGGGTGGCGCTCGCCTGGCTGCTCGCCCGGCCGGGCAACGTCCTCCCGATCCCGGGCGCCAGCCGCCCGGAGTCGGCGCGGGACTCGGCACTGGCCGCCGAACTAGATCTCACGGAGGCGGAGTTGGCCGAGCTGGGGGTTTGAGAGGCGAAGGCGTCGGACCCATTGACGGGGCCGGTGCCTTCACCTACAAAAGCATCCTGAGAGCGCTCTCACCACCCCGCAGGCCCCCACGCCCCCACCGGAGGTGCTCCCTTGAGCCGCGCCCGACGCACCCCTCTGCTCGCCTCGCTCCTCGCCGCCGCCCTCGCCGGCGGCGCCCTGCTCGGCCTCGGCGGCGCCGGTACGGCCAGCGGCGCCGTACCGCCCGCGCCCGGCTGGACGCTCCAGTGGAGCGACGACTTCGAAGGACCGGACCGCGCGCTGCCCGACGCGGGCCGCTGGCAGATCGACACCGGGCACAACTACCCGGGAGGCCCCGCGAATTGGGGCACGGGCGAGATCCAGGAGTACACCGCGAACCCCGACAACGTGCGGCTCGACGGCACCGGCAACCTGCGCATCACCCCGCTCAGGGACGGGGCCGGCACCTGGACCTCGGGCCGGATCGAGACCAGGCGGGCCGACTTCAAGGCCCCGGCCGGCGGCACCCTGCGCATCGAGGGCCGCGTTCAGATGCCGAACGTGACCGGCGACGCGGCCCTCGGCTACTGGCCGGCCTTCTGGGCGCTCGGCGCCCCGTACCGGGGGAACTACTGGAACTGGCCCGCCATCGGCGAGTTCGACGTCATGGAGAACGTCAACGGGCTGGACTCCGTGTGGGGCGTGCTGCACTGCGGGGTGAACCCGGGCGGCCCCTGCGGCGAGACGACCGGGATCGGCGCGAGCCGTGCCTGCCCCGGCTCGACCTGCCAGTCCGGCTTCCACACGTACCGCTTCGAGTGGGACCGCTCGGTCACACCGAACGAGCTGCGCTGGTATGTGGACGGGCAGCTCTTCCACCGCGTGGACGAGACCCGGGTCGGCGCCACCGCCTGGGCCGACATGACCGGCCACGCGGGCTACTTCGTCCTGCTCAACCTGGCGGTCGGCGGGGCGTTCCCGGACGCGCTGGCGGGGCGGACCCCGACGGCGGCGACCGTGCCGGGACGCCCGATGCTGGTCGACTACGTGGCGGTGTGGACCAAGGGCGGCGGCTCGGCCACCACGGCGCCGCCGACGACGCCCCCGCCGACCACTCCGCCCACCACTCCGCCGCCCACGGGCTCCTCGACGCTGTATCTGCGCGGCGACGGCGGGGCCGGGGACGCGCAGGGCTCGGCCGGGACGGTCACCCTCGCCTCGGCGGGCGGGGCCAACCACGACGGGACGCCGACCGACCCTCGGGTCTTCGTCTCGGGCCCGGTCACCCGGGCGTACGACGGCGGCGCGACCCGCTTCGACCTCTTCGTGGACGCGGGCGGCACGGTCGCCAACGGGCAGCAGGTGCGGGTGAGTTACGACCGCACCGGCGACGGGAGCTGGGAGCGGGTGGAGACGTACCGCTACTTCGCCACCGACCCCGTGCCCGGCGACGAGCACTACACGGAGTCGGCCGGGCTCCAGTCGGCCACCGGGACCCTGGGCGACCTGGTGAACGGGCGGATCAGGGTCGAGGTGTGGAACGCGATCGGCAACGGGACCAGCACCCTGGGCACCGGGAACCGGTCGGTGGTCCGCATCCCCTTCGGCTGACACCCGCGCACGGAACGCCCGCGCGCGGATCGACCCCGGCCTGAGGTCCGGCCGGGGTCGATCCGCTTCCGGTGCCCGGATCCGGCTCAAGGCCCGGGATCCGGAGCTCAGACGCCCGCGCGGGCGCGCTCCTCGCCCTCGTGGGAGGGCTGGTCCGGCACGGCCGCGGGGCCGTGGCCGTCGTCGACCAGGGTGGTCTCGTCGAAGGGGACGTTCCCGGCCAGCACCTCCGTGACGCGCGCCTTGTCGATCTCCTTGGTCCAGGTGCCGACGAGGACGGTGGCCACGGCGTTGCCCGCGAAGTTGGTGAGGGCGCGGGCCTCGCTCATGAAGCGGTCGATGCCGACGATCAGGCCGACGCCGTCGACCAGGTCGGGGCGGTGCGACTGGAGGCCGCCGGCGAGGGTCGCGAGACCGGCGCCTGTGACGCCCGCCGCGCCCTTCGAGGCGATGATCATGAAGACGAGGAGGGAGATCTGCTCGCCCACCGAGAGCGGGTTGCCCATCGCCTCGGCGACGAAGAGCGAGGACATCGTCAGATAGATCGCCGTGCCGTCGAGGTTGAAGGAGTAGCCGGTCGGGACGGTGATGCCGACCACCGGCTTGCTGACGCCCAGGTGCTCCATCTTCGCGATGAGCCGCGGCAGCGCGGACTCGGAGGAGGAGGTGGAGAGGATCAGCAGGAACTCGCGGCCCAGGTACTTGAGCAGCGACAGGATGTTCACCCCGGCGACGAGCCGCAGCAGCGTGCCGAGCACCACGAAGACGAAGAGCGCGCAGGTCACATAGAAGCCGATCATGATGACGGCGAGCGACTTCAGCGCGTCCATGCCGGTCGCGCCGACCACGGCCGCGATGGCGCCGAAGGCGCCGACCGGGGCGGCCCACATGATCATCGCGAGGATCCGGAAGACCAGCCGCTGGATGTGCCCGATGCCGCGCAGCACCGGCTCGCCCGCCGAGCCCATCGCCTGCAGCGCGAAGCCCGCGAGCAGGGCGACCAGCAGGGTCTGGAGCACCTCGCCCTCGGTGAAGGCGGAGACCATGGTGGTGGGGATGATCCCGAGCAGGAAGTCGGCGGTGCCCTCGCCCCCGCCCGCGGCCTGCTTGGCGCCGGCCTCGGCGAGGTCCTTGGTGAGGTGCAGACCGGAGCCGGGCTCCAGGAAGTTGCCGACGACCAGGCCGATGGCGAGGGCGACGGTCGACATCACCAGGAAGTAGCCGAGGGCGAGACCGCCGACGGCGCCGACCTTGGCGGCCTTGCGGACCGAACCGACGCCGAGCACGATCGTGCAGAAGATGATCGGCGAGATCATCATCTTGATCAGGCTCACGAAGCCCGTGCCGAGCGGCTTGAGCTCGACGGCGACGCCGGGCGCCAGGAAGCCGACGGCGATGCCGAGCAGCACGGCTCCGATGACGGCCAGGTAGAGATAGTGGGTGCGGTCCCGTCGTGCGGCCACGGGCTCCTCCTCGTACGCAGGGATCGTCCACGTCCCGGTGGACCCCGCGACTATCCACCAGCCGTGTGACCGGGGTCACGCTTGCGTACGTTTCGTTCACGACCGAAACGTCCATAAAGGAACCCGGGCCTCCCCGCCCCGCACGTCTCGGTCGCGGCACGATTCGTACCGGCGGTTCAGGGGCGCGAATCGGCCAGGCACACTGGCGGCATGCGTCTCCCCCTCCCCCGGCCCCGCAGCCTCGCCGGCCAGCTCTTCGCGATGCAGGTCGTCCTGGTGGCCGCCGTCGTCGCGGGATGCGCCGTCTTCGCGTACGTGACGGACCGCGCCCAGGCCGAGGAGACCGCGCGCCGCCAGTCGCAGGCGACCGCCTCCGCCGTGGCCGACTCGCCCTCGGTGGCGGCGGCGGCCCGCTCGGCCGATCCGACCGCGCTGCTCCAGCCGTACGCGGAGTCGCTGCGGCGGCACGCGGGCGTCACCTTCGTGGTGATCATGGCGCCGGACGGCACCCGGTGGACGCACCCGGAACCGAAGCAGATCGGCCGCACCTACCTCGGGCACATCGACCGGGCCGTGCGCGGGGAGACCTTCTCCGAGACGCACCTGGGCGTGCTCGGCCCCTCGGTGCGCACGGTCGCGCCCGTCTACGACCACGGCGAGGTGGTGGCCCTGGTCAGCGCGGGCATCACCATCGAGAAGATCAGCGAGCAGGTGCGCGAGCAGGTCACGGCGCTGCTCGGGATGGCGGGCGCGGCCCTCGCGCTCGGCGGCGCCGGCACGTACGTGATCAACGCGCGGCTGCGGCGGCACACCAAGGGCCTGAACGCGACCGAGCTGAGCCATCTGCACGACTACCACGAGGCCGCGCTGCACGCCGTGCGCGAGGGTCTGGTGATGCTGGACGGACAGCGGCGGATCGCGCTGATCAACGACGGGGCGCGGGAGCTGCTCGGTCTCGGCCCGGACGCCGTCGGGCGCTCGGCGGCCGAACTCGGCCTCCCGGCACCGCTCACCGGGGCGCTGCTCTCCTCGGAGCCGCGGGTGGACGAGCTGCATCTGACGGACGGGCGGGTGCTGGTCGTCAACACCCGCCCGGTGGTCGGCGGGGAGCGCAGGGGCACCGTGGTCACCCTGCGGGACCGCACCGAACTCCAGGCGCTCTCGGGCGAGTTGGACTCGGAGCGGGGCTTCACGGAGGCGCTGCGCTCGCAGGCCCACGAGGCGGCGAACCGGCTCCACACCGTGGTCTCGCTGATCGAGCTCGGCCGCGTCGAGGAGGCGGTCGGCTTCGCCACGGCCGAGCTGGAGCTGGCGCAGGCGCTGACCGACCGGGTGGTGAGCGCGGTCGGCGAACCCGTCCTCGCGGCGCTGCTGCTCGGCAAGGCGGCACAGGCCAACGAGCGGGGCGTGGAGCTGGTCCTGACCGAGACGAGCCGGATCGACGACGGGGTGCTGCCGGTGTCACTGCCCTCCCGGGACCTGGTGACGATCCTCGGCAACCTGATCGACAACGCCGTCGAGGCGGCGGGCGGGACCCCGGCCGCCCGGGTGACGGTGACGGCGCTCGCCCAGGACGGCGAACTGCTGCTCCAGGTCGGCGACTCGGGGCCCGGGGTGCGCCCCGAGGACCGCGCGGCCGTCCTGGACCGCGGATGGTCCACCCGCGGCCCCGGCCGGGGGCTCGGCCTCGCCCTGGCCCACCAGGCCGTCACGCGCGCGTCCGGCACCCTGACCGTCACCGAATCCCCGCTGGGCGGCGCGGAGTTCACGGCCCGCATGCCGTTGCGGCGGGCCTCGGTGGGAACCGCCGCCGCGGAGGTGGGCGCATGAACGGCGCCGGTACGGACATCCGGGTGCTGGTCGTCGAGGACGACCCGGTCGCCGCGGACGCGCACGCGCTGTACGCGGGGCGGGTGGCGGGCTTCACCGTGGTCGGCGTGGCCCACTCGCGGGCGGCGGCGGTCCGGCTGCTCGAACGGGTGCCGGTGGATCTCGTCCTGCTCGACCTCTATCTGCCGGACGGGCACGGGCTCCAACTGCTGCGGGCGCTGCGCGCGGCGGGCCACACGGCCGACGTGATCGCGGTGACGTCGGCGCGGGACCTCGCGGTCGTCCGGGAGGGCGTGTCGCTCGGGGTCGTCCAGTACGTCCTGAAGCCGTTCACCTTCGCGACCCTGCGGGACCGGCTCGCGCGCTACGCCGAGTTCCGGGCGACGGCGGGCGAGGCCTCGGGCCAGGACGAGGTGGACCGGGCCCTCGCGACCCTGCGCGCCCCGCGCCCGGCCTCACTGCCGAAGGGGCTGAGCGCGCCGACCCTGGAGGCGGTGACACGGAGCCTGCGGGGCGCCGCCGAGGGGCTGACGGCGGCGGAGGCGGGCGCGGCCGTGGGCATCTCGCGGATCACCGCGCGCCGGTACCTGGAGCACCTGGTGACGGAGGGGCGGGCGGCGCGGGCGCCGCAGTACGGCCAGATCGGGCGGCCGGAGCTGCAGTACCGGTGGCTGCCGGACCGGAGGGGCGGGCACTGAGCGGCGGTTTCCCGGTGGCCGGTTCCGGTGGCCGGATGCCGATTGGTGACTGGCCGATTACTGATCGGTTCCCACGTTCCTACGAGCCTCAGCGTTGGGCGAACGCACCGTAGCCAGCGTTCACCCTCCGCTCCTACCGTGGCTGCGTGCACCAACCCTCCCCGCCCTTCGACGCCCTCGCCGCACGCCGTCTGCGCGAGGGCCTCGGCATGGCCCCCGGACATGTCGCCTACGGCCTGCGGGCCCAGTACGGCCTCCTCGTCGCCCCCGAGACCGTCGTCGCCTGGGAGCGCGGCCGGGTCACCCCCAGCCCGCAGGAGCTGACCGCGCTCGCCGGCGTCCTGTGGTGCTCCCCCGCCGACCTCCTCGCCTCCGCCTCCACCCTGCGCGAGCACCGGATGGCCCGGGGCCTGGCCCACGAGGACCTGGCCCGCCGGGTGGGGCTCGAACCGGCCGCGTATCTGCGGATGGAGGAGTCGGGGCGCTGGCGCGGCAACGAGCGCCAGACCGCCGCCCTCGCCGGGGCGCTCGGCCTGGGCCCGCGCGCGCTGCTCACCGCGACCGGCGGCGACGAGAAGCTGGCGGGCCTGCTGCGGGACGCGGCGACCACCCGCTGGCAGGCCTATGTGAAACCGGTGGTCAAGCTGCTGCCGCTGCCCAAGCAGGCCGTCGAGGACGCGTTGCAGCGGCTGCACACCGACTACCACGCCAGGATGGCGGCCACCAGCAGCTGGGGCGCCTCGGGTGCGACGGGCGACGCGGGCCGCGCGTACCTCGACGAGGTCATGGACCACTTCTGGGGGCTCGTCGGCACCGGCCCGTAGATTGGCGCCGTGAGACGACACATAGCCTTCGAACGGCTCCACAACTTCCGTGATCTGGGCGGCTATCCGACCGCCGACGGCGGGACCGTGCGGTGGGAGACCCTCTACCGCTCCGACTCCCTCGCCAAGCTGGCGGGGCCCGGCGCCGAGGCCGATCTGGAGCGCTTCCGCGCGCTGGGCGTGGCCACCGTGATCGACCTGCGCTATCCGTGGGAGATCGCGGCCAAGGGCCGCCACCCCGAGCGCGAGCCGCAGGCCTGGCACAACCTGAGCATCGAGCACCGGCCGTACGACCAGGCCGAGATCGACCCCGCGCTCGACCCCTGGCGCTACCTCGCCGACCGCTTCGCCGAGGTCGCCGCCGACGGCGCGGTCGAACTGCGCGAGGCGCTGGAGCTCATCGCCTCGGCCGAGGGCCCGCTGGTCTTCCACTGCGCGTCCGGAAAGGACCGTACGGGGCTGCTCGCGGCCCTCGTCCTGGCGCTGCTCGGCGTCCCCGACGAGCGGATCCTGGCGGACTTCGCCCTGACCGAGCTGGCCACCGAGCGCTTCGTCGCCGAGTGGAAGGCGGCGCATCCGGACCGCGAGCTGCGCTGGCCGGGGTACGGGCGGGCGCCCGAGGAGGTCATGCGGCTGGTCCTCGCGGACCTGCGCGCGGAGTACGGCTCGGTGGAGGCGTACGTCACCGGCCATGTCGGCCTCGACCCGGCCGTGGTGACGGCCCTGCGCACCCGACTGGTCGAACCGGCGGCGTAGCGCCTGTCCGGCGGATCGGGGCCGGAGGGGGCACGACGTCCGGTGCGGTGCCTCGCAAGGCGTCGCGGCCGGACAGGCCCTAGCGTCGGTCGAAGCTGAAGAGCTGGCCCCGGGCGTCCGTCGTGCAGGGCGCCTGGGTCAGCCGGGACCATGCGGCCATGCGGTCGCCGACGACGGTGACGCAGCTGCCGGGGGTCGCGGAGCCGGCCGGGACGATGCGGTAGCCGGTGACCGGGGTGCCGTGCGGCTCCAGGGTGAAGCGTTCGACGCGGGTGGGGTCGCCGCACTCGGAGTCCTCAAGTGCGGCGTAGGGTATCCGGCCGCCGGACGGGATCCCCGAGCAGCCGACGGGGAAGTCCGGGTGGACCGAGACGATCCGCCAGGCGTCCCCGCCGAGCCGCTTCAGCTCGTAGCGGGGGACGTCGGCGCCCGCGCACGGGCGCTGGTAGATCTGGCCGTCCCGGCTGCCCCGCCGCTCGTTCAGGCAGAGGTCCGAGCCGATCACCCGGATGTGCACCGGCCCCTCGGCGGGCGCGGTGAGCACCGGCCGGTGCGCCCGGCCGGGCCGGACGTCGTCCCGTACGAACGCGACGACACTGACGCTCGCCAGCACGAGCCCCGCCACGGCGACCGCCCCGACGAGAGCACGCCGCACCCGCGAGCGCGGCTCGCGGCCCTCGGACCCGGGCTCCCCGGACTCCCCGGCCTCCCCGGACGGCGCTTCGGCGCCAGGCCAGGCGGGGGCGAGCCCGGCAGACGGCTGCTCCGCGCCGGGCCAAGCGACCGGCAGACCGGCGGGGCTGCCCGCCGGGAGCCCGTCCGGCCCTGCCCCCGCGGGGGCGGGCCCGGCCTCCGCCCCGCCCGTGCCCGGCGCCCCGTACGTCCCCCGCGCCGCGAGCTCCGCGCGTACCGTCTCCCATTCCGTCGCCCGTTCGGGCGGGAGCCCGCAGGCGCGGAGGTAGGTGGCGAGGAGTTCCTCGCGGGGGACGGTGGTGCGGGCCAGCATGTTGGCGACGGTCGAGCGGGGCAGGACCTCGCCGCGGGAGTCGGCGCGGGCCGAGAGCTCTCGGTAGGTGAGTCCGGACCAGTCCTTCAGGTCCTGGAGCCGCGCGATGAATTCGGCCGGGTTCCGTGCCGCACGAGGGTCGGGAGCCCTCTCCCCCGTCGTCATGGCGCGCCGCTCCCCTCATTGGGACATGTCCGGGACAGTCTCAAGCCTTGTTGATCGCGGCACGGGGCTCAAGCATGGATTCGGCCCCGATCGTCCACGGGGGGATGATCGGGGCCGGGGGGTGTCCGGGACAAGTCGGGACCTTGGTCCCGCGCGCGGGGGCCGGAGGGACGGGTCCGAGGACCCGGGGGCGCGGGCCCGTCAGAAGACGGACTCGGCCTCGCGCATGCGGTCCTCGGGGACGGTCTTCAGCCGGGTGACGGCCTCGGCGAGCGGGACCATCTCGATGTCCGTGCCGCGCAGCGCCGTCATCCGCCCGAAGTCGCCCCGGTGGGCGGCCTCCACCGCGTGCCAGCCGAAGCGGGTGGCGAGCACCCGGTCATACGCGGTCGGCGTGCCGCCGCGCTGGACGTGACCGAGGATGACCGGGCGGGCCTCCTTGCCGAGGCGCCGCTCCAGCTCGACGGCGAGCTGGTTGCCGATGCCCTGGAAGCGCTCGTGACCGAACTGGTCGATCTCGCCCTTCCCGTACGCCATCGAGCCCTCGGCCGGGTGCGCGCCCTCGGCGACGCAGATGACGGCGAACTTCTTGCCGCGGGCGAAGCGTTCCTCGACCATCTTGACGAGGTCGTCGACCTGGAAGGGGCGTTCGGGCAGGCAGATGCCATGGGCGCCGCCGGCCATGCCGGACTCCAGGGCGATCCAGCCGGCGTGCCGGCCCATGACCTCGACGACCATCACGCGCTGGTGCGACTCGGCGGTGGTCTTGAGGCGGTCCATGGCCTCGGTGGCCACGCCGACGGCGGTGTCGAAGCCGAAGGTGCGGTCGGTGGAGGAGATGTCGTTGTCGATCGTCTTCGGGACGCCGACGACGGGCATGCCGGCGTCCGAGAGCATCCGGGCGGCGGTCAGGGTGCCCTCGCCGCCGATCGGGATGAGGACGTCGATGCCGTACTTGCGGGCCAAGTCGGGGGCGGACTCGGCGGCTTCGCGCAGCCGGTTGCGCTCCAGACGGGCGGAGCCGAGGATCGTGCCGCCGCGGGCGAGGATGCCGCTGACCGCGTTGAGGTCGAGGGGGCGGTAGTGGCCGTCGAGGAGGCCCTTGAAGCCGTCCTCGAAGCCGATGACCTCGTCGTCGTGGCCGGTCAGCGCGCGGTGCACGACCGACCGGATCACTGCGTTCAGGCCGGGACAGTCGCCGCCTGCGGTGAGAACTCCGATGCGCATCGTGCTGTGTCTCCTGCTCGGTATCGGTACGTGTGAGCCTCGTCGATTCTCACACGGGCGAGTGCGCCGACGCGCTCGCTGCTACTCCGCGCGCCCGGTGCCGATGGGCCTTTCGGGGCCTTTGGTCCCACTCTTTCAGGCCCTCCGTCCGGCGGGCGTCCTATCCACGCGCGGGGGTATTGTCAAGAGGGCAATGCCACCCTATCGGTGTTTTTTGAACACACTCGATTGACACTCGATCGACACAGGAGACGACGGCGTGACGCGCAGCGTGTACGTGACCGGGATCGACCGCGGGGACGGCCGTCAGGTCGTCGAGCTCGGAGTCATGGAGCTCCTCACCCGCCAGGTGGACCGCGTGGGGGTGTTCCGTCCGCTCGTGCACGACGGACCCGACCGCCTGTTCGACCTGCTGCGGAGCCGCTACCGGCTCAGCCAGGACGCGTCGACCGTCTACGGCATGGACTACCACGAGGCGAGCGACCTCCAGGCCGAGCGCGGCACCGACGAGCTGGTCTCCCGGCTCGTGGACCGCTTCCACGCCGTCGCCCGCGCCTACGAGGTCGTGCTCGTCCTCGGCACCGACTTCTCCGGCACCCAGCTCCCCGACGAGCTCGCCCTCAACGCCCGGCTCGCCAACGAGTTCGGCGCCTCGGTGATCCCGGTGGTCGGCGGCAAGGGCCAGACCGCCGAGTCCGTACGGGCCGAGGCCCGCAACGCCTTCCGCGCCTACGACGGGCTCGGCTGCGACGTCCTCGCGATGGTCGTCAACCGGGTGGCAGGCGACGACCGGGCCACCATCGCCGAGCGGCTGTCCGCCCGCCTGCCGGTGCCCTGCTACGTACTGCCCGACGAGCCGGCCCTCGCCGCGCCGACCGTCGCCCAGATCACCCACGCGCTCGGCGCCTCCGTCGTCCTCGGCGACGACGCCGGGCTCGCCCGCGACGCCCTCGACTTCGTCTTCGGCGGCGCCATGCTGCCGAACTTCCTCAACGCGCTGACCCCCGGCTGTCTGGTCGTCACCCCCGGGGACCGGGCCGACCTGGTCGTCGGCGCGCTCGCCGCGCACTCCGCGGGCACCCCGCCCATCGCCGGCGTGCTGCTCACCCTCAACGAGCGGCCCAGCGACGAGATCCTCACCCTGGCGGCCCGCCTCGCGCCCGGCACCCCGGTCATCTCCGTACCGGGCAACAGCTTCCCCACCGCCGCCGAACTCTTCGCCCTCGAAGGCAAGTTGAACGCGGCGACGCCCCGCAAGGCGGAGACCGCCCTCGGCCTGTTCGAGCGGCACGTCGACACCGCCGACCTGCTGGGCCGGATCTCCGTCGCCCGCAGCGGCCGGGTCACCCCGATGATGTTCGAGCACGAGCTGCTCGAACAGGCCAGGGCCGACCGCCGCCGGGTGGTGCTGCCCGAGGGCACCGAGGAGCGCGTGCTGCGCGCCGCCGACGTGCTGCTGCGCCGCGACGTCTGCGACCTCACCCTCCTCGGCGACGTCGAGACCATCCGCAAGAAGGCCGCCGACCTGAGCGTGGACCTGGGCGACACCCAGCTGATCGACCCGCAGACCTCGGAGCTGCGCGACTCCTTCGCGGAGAAGTACGCGGCGCTGCGCGCCCACAAGGGCGTCACCGTGGAGCTGGCGTACGACGTGGTGTCGGACGTGAACTACTTCGGCACCCTGATGGTCCAGGAGGGCCTCGCCGACGGCATGGTCTCCGGCTCCGTGCACTCCACCGCCGCCACAATCCGGCCCGCCTTCGAGATCATCAAGACCAAGCCGGACGCCTCGATCGTCTCCTCGGTCTTCTTCATGTGCCTGGCCGACAAGGTCCTCGTGTACGGCGACTGCGCGGTCAACCCGGACCCGAACGCCGAGCAGCTGGCCGACATCGCCGTGCAGTCCGCGGCCACCGCCGCCCGCTTCGGCGTCGAGCCGCGGATCGCGATGCTCTCGTACTCCACCGGCACCTCCGGCTCCGGCGCCGACGTCGACAAGGTGCGCGAGGCCACCAAGCTGGTCCGCGCGAGCCGGCCGGAGCTGCGGATCGAGGGCCCGATCCAGTACGACGCGGCCGTGGAGCCCTCCGTGGCGGCGACCAAGCTGCCCGGCTCCGAGGTGGCGGGCCAGGCGAGCGTGCTGATCTTCCCGGACCTCAACACCGGCAACAACACCTACAAGGCCGTGCAGCGCTCGGCCGGCGCGGTCGCCGTCGGCCCGGTGCTCCAGGGTCTGCGCAAGCCCGTGAACGACCTCTCGCGCGGCGCGCTCGTCAGCGACATCGTCAACACCGTCGCCATCACGGCGATCCAGTCCCAGAACCCCGCCCAGGGTCAGGAGCTCCCCGCATGACAACCCCCACCCAGGCACCCACCCGCGTGCTCGTCCTCAACTCCGGCTCCTCGTCGGTGAAGTACCAGCTGCTCGACATGGCGGACGACAGCCGCCTCGCGGTCGGTCTGGTCGAGCGGATCGGCGAGGAGACCTCGCGTCTCGCGCACACCCCGCTCCTGGGCGGCGGCGGCGCGAAGCGCGAGCGGAACGGGCCGATCCCCGACCACGCGGCGGCCCTGAAGGCGGTCGCCGAGGAGCTGGCGGCGGACGGGCTCGGGCTCGACTCGCCCGAGCTGGCCGTGATCGGCCACCGGGTGGTGCACGGCGGGCTCCGCTTCACCGAGCCGACCGTCGTCGACGACGAGGTGCTCGCCGAGATCGAGCGGCTGGTGCCGGTGGCGCCGCTGCACAACCCGGCCAACCTCACCGGCATCCGTACGGCCCAGGCGCTGCGCCCGGACCTGCCGCAGGTGGCGGTCTTCGACACGGCGTTCCACACGACGATGCCGGAGTCGGCGGCGCGGTACGCGATCGACGTGGAGACCGCGGACGCGCACCGCATCCGCCGCTACGGCTTCCACGGCACCTCGCACGCGTACGTCTCGCGGGAGACCGCGAAGCTGCTCGGCAAGCGTCCTGAGGAGGTGAACGTGATCGTGCTGCACCTGGGCAACGGCGCGTCCGCCTCGGCGGTGGCCGGCGGGCGCTGCGTGGACACCTCCATGGGGCTCACCCCGCTGGAGGGCCTGGTCATGGGCACCCGCTCGGGCGACATCGACCCGGCGGTCACCTTCCACCTCAAGCGGGTGGCGGGGATGTCGGCGGACGAGATCGACACCCTGCTGAACAAGAAGTCCGGCCTCGTCGGACTCTGCGGCGACAACGACATGCGCGAGATCCGGCGCCGCGTCGACGAGGGCGACCCGCGGGCGGCGCTCGCCTTCGACATCTACGTACACCGGCTGAAGAAGTACATCGGTGCGTACTACGCGGTGCTCGGCCGGGTGGACGCGGTCGCGTTCACGGCGGGGGTCGGCGAGAACGCCGCCCCGGTGCGGGAGGCTGCGATCGCCGGCCTGGAGGAGCTGGGCCTGGCGGTCGACGCCGACCTCAACGCCGTACGTTCCGACGAGCCCCGGGTCATCTCGCCGGTCTACGCCCGGGTCGCGGTCGCCGTGGTGCCCACCGACGAGGAGTTGGAGATCGCCCGGCAGAGCTACGCACTCGTGCACGAGACGTCGCCCGACGGAGTGAACGCCTGAGCGGCCCCCCGCCCATTTGTACTTTCCACCAGACGGAATATTCCGCAGTGAAACAAACCGATAGGATCCGCCCCATGCGCCGTTCCAAAATCGTCTGCACGCTGGGCCCCGCCGTCGACTCCTATGAGCAGCTGAAGGCTCTCATCGAGGCCGGCATGAACGTGGCCCGATTCAACTTCAGCCACGGCTCCCAGGCAGAGCACCAGGAGCGGTACGACCGCGTCCGGAAGGTCTCCGAGGACACCGGCCGCGCCGTCGGCGTGCTCGCCGACCTCCAGGGGCCCAAGATCCGTCTGGAGACCTTCGCCGAGGGCCCCGTCGAGCTGGTGCGCGGTGACGAGTTCACCATCACCACCGAGGACGTCCCGGGCGACAAGTCGATCTGCGGCACCACGTACAAGGGTCTGCCCGGTGACGTGTCCAAGGGCGACCAGGTCCTCATCAACGACGGCAACGTCGAGCTGCGGGTCGTCGAGGTCGAGGGCCCGCGGGTCAAGACCGTCGTCATCGAGGGCGGTGTCATCTCCGACCACAAGGGCATCAACCTGCCCGGCGCGGCGGTCAACGTCCCGGCCCTGTCCGAGAAGGACGTCGAGGACCTCCGCTTCGCGCTCCGGATGGGCTGCGACATGGTCGCGCTCTCCTTCGTCCGCGACGCCAACGACGTCAAGGACGTCCACAAGGTGATGGACGAGGAGGGCCGCCGGGTCCCCGTCATCGCCAAGGTGGAGAAGCCGCAGGCCGTGGAGAACATGGCCGCCGTCGTCGACGCCTTCGACGCGGTCATGGTCGCGCGCGGCGACCTCGCGGTGGAGTACCCGCTGGAGAAGGTCCCGATGGTGCAGAAGCGCCTCGTGGAGATGTGCCGCCGCAACGCGAAGCCGGTCATCGTCGCCACCCAGATGATGGAGTCGATGATCACCAACTCGCGTCCCACGCGCGCCGAGGCGAGCGACGTCGCCAACGCGATCCTGGACGGCGCGGACGCGGTCATGCTGTCGGCCGAGTCCTCGGTCGGCGCGTACCCGATCGAGACCGTGAAGACGATGTCGAAGATCGTCACCGCGGCCGAGGAGGAGCTGCTCTCCAAGGGCCTCCAGCCCCTGGTCCCGGGCAAGAAGCCGCGCACCCAGGGCGGTTCGGTCGCCCGCGCGGCCTGCGAGATCGCCGACTTCCTGGGCGGCAAGGCGCTGATCGCCTTCACCCAGTCCGGCGACACGGCCCGCCGGCTCTCGCGCTACCGCGCGGCCCAGCCGATCCTGGCCTTCACGACCGACGAGTCGACCCGCAACCAGCTGACCCTGAGCTGGGGCGTCGAGGCCCACCTGACGCCGTTCGTGGAGACGACCGACGCCATGGTCGACCTCGTCGACGCGGAGCTGCTGAAGCTGCAGCGCTTCAACGCCGGCGACACGATGATCATCACCGCCGGTTCGCCCCCCGGCGTCCCCGGCAGCACCAACATGGTCCGGGTGCACCACCTGGGCGGCTGACCCACGGCACGACGGAGCCCCCGTCCCTCCCCGGAGGGGCGGGGGCTCCGTCGTACGACGTGCGTACACGTACGTCAGTTGGGCTCGATCGTGTTGCGCAGGCCCGGGACCTTGAGCGTGCCGCCGAACTGGCCGGCCTGCGTCACCTTGGCGTTGGAGAAGAAGGCGAAGGGGACGTTGAGCGGGGGCGGGGTCTCGGGGCTGAAGGTGACCGGGATCAGGCCGAAGAGGTTGCCCTTCAGCTCCTCCGTGTACATGGTCACCGTGCCGTGCCGGATCGTGGAGGTCGACCCCCGGTCCGAGCGGACATGGCCGGTCAGGCCCTCGGAGTGCACCGTCAGCTGGTGCAGGTCCTTGATGTCGATCTCGTCCGCGGTGAACTTGAGTACCTTCTTGGTCTTCCCGCTGCCCGTCCTGACCTCGACGATGCCCTTGTAGTCCAGGCCCCGCAGGGTGAGCAGCGAGGTCTCCAGGAGCCACGGCTCGTCCGGCAGGAGCGGGATGCCCGGCTCCAGCTGTGCGTCGGCGAGCGCCTTCGCGTCCGGCTCGGGGCACGGGAAGCGCGGCTTCGCGCCGTCGGGTATGTCCTCGTCCTTCTTGGCGTCGAGGCCCTGGGCGGACTCCGGCAGCTCCTCGGTCTTCGCACCGGCCTTGTCGGCGGCGGACTTGATGGCGGCCTTGGTCTTGTCGGCCGCCTTGTCGGTGGTGGTCGTGCCCTTGGTGGTCGTGCCCTTGCCGCCGGTGGTGCCGGTCTTCGGCGGCGTCGTCCGCTCCGGGGTGGCCGGGGCGGACGACGTCGGCTTGGGCGCGGCCGGTGCCGACGTGCTCGGGGTGGTCGGGGCGGGGGCGGGCGCGGTGGTCGCGGCCGGTGCGCCGAACAGGTCCTTGAGCGCGTCGCCGAGGCCCAGCGGGTCGAGCGGGTTGACCGACTTGGTGGGCGTGGGCGCGGGCGCGGCCGTGGTCGCCTTGGGCGCGGGCGCCTGCGTCGTGCCCGCCTTGGGGGCCGTGGTGGCGGTGGTCCCGCCGGTGGCACCGGTGGCGGTCGGCTCCGGGGAGCTGGTCGCGGACCCGGTCGGGTCGGGCTTCGCCGTCCCGGTGGCGCTCGCGCTCGCCGTGGGGTCGGGGCTCCTGGTCTCGTCCGGCTTGGCGCTCGCGCCGGTGGTCGGCTCGTCCGAGCGGGTCACGCACGGGCCGGGCGCGAAGGGGATGTCCTTGTCGTCGGCGAGGGCGAGCCGGGGGGTGAGGCCCATGCCGACGAGCACCGCGGTGGGCATGGCCGCGAGGGCCATCGCCTTGCCCGCCGGTACATGGATCTTGTTCAGCAGTGACTTGCGCGGGGCCGCGTGGCGCGGTCCTCTCGGCGTCTGCGCCGCCGACTGTGATTCGTCACCCCGCACTGTTCCTCCCGCCGTTGGCTTCGATCGTCGTCTCGGCCGCCGGCGCCTCGGGACCCTGCTGCGGGACCACGGGCTGCGTCGTGCCGTCGTGCATGTGCGCGTACTCGACCGGTGCGGCCTGGTGCTCGGCCGGGGGCCCGTCGTGCTCGGCGCCGGCCGCGGGTTCCCTGGCCGGGGGTGCCGGGGCCCAGGCCGCCGACATCCCGCCGCCGATCAGGGCGAAGAGGAAGCCGATGACGAGTCCGCCGAAGTTCGACACGGGGATGGAGACCAGCGCGAGCACGATCGCCGCGACGCCCGCGAAGACCCGGACGAGGGGCTGGAACCACATGGTCAGACCGAGCGTGATGAGCAGGACGCCGATGATCAGCGCGCCGGCGCCGGCCGTCGTCTTCATCGCGAGCGTGACGTTGCCGAGCCGCATGTCCCCGTACGGGAGGTAGGCGATCGGTACGCCGCCGATCATGGTGAAGAGGCCGGCCCAGAAGGGCCGGGTCTGCCGCCAGATCTTGAACCGGTTGTCGTGGGGGACTCCGCTGGAAGCAGTGGACTCGGCGCTCATGGAAACAGCTCCCTGGAAGCGGTGTTGCTGAAAGAGGTGGAGAAGGCAACGCTGCCGAAGCGGGTGGGGGCCGTACGGGACGGCCCCGCACCCTGGACGCGTCAGTCCCGGAGGGACGTCGGCATCAGTAGCACTCGACCCCGGCGCCCTTGCCCCGCTTGAGGGAGAGGTCGAGGTTCGGCAGCTTGAAGGTCGCGGCCGTGGTGGCCCACGCCTTCTGGTGGACGTCGGTGAGCTTCGCGTCCTCGGCCCGCTGGCCGAAGCCGTACGGGTTGGCCTGGGTACCCGGCTGGATGCCCGGCTTGCCGTCCGCCTTGGCCAGCTTGCCCGCGGCGACACCGATGTCGATGTTGCCGAACTCGGCGTCGGCCTTCAGCTCGGAGACATCGAGGTAGATGTCCTTCGCGTAGACCGGCTTGTTGTTCTGCGTGCCGGCCTTCAGCACCAGCGTGACGTCGCCGACGAACGGGACGTTCGGCGTCACGACGGACTGGCACATGTTGCTGATCCAGGCCTCGGAGAAGCCGGACACGGCGACGGGCTCCGCGAAGGCCTTGCCTTCGAGGTCCTTACCGGCGTCCACGCTGCCGTACTGGACGAAGTCCTTGCCGACGAGACTGTCGGCCTTCACCTTGAACTCCTGGCCGGAGATGCTGAAGGACGCGGCGAGCGCGCCCTGGGCCAGGCCGACACCGATCGCGGCCGTCGCGGCCACGCTCGGCACCATGACGACGGCGAACCGCTTCCATCTGGTCCCGCCACGAACCTGGGACTTCATGAGAATTCCTCCTTCTCGGACGTACATCTCCGGATGGGCCCCGGGCCCGTCCTGGGATGGGAGAAGCGTTACGTCCTCGGGAAGGGGAGCGCCGAGGGCTCAGGCGGCACGACGCGCGTCCGAATCACCGGCGGTCACCCCCGAGCGACAACCACTGGCCACGCCGTGCGCGCGGCCGGATTGGACAGGCCCTGCCGGTCAGAGCAGGAACCCCCCTGTCCACGACCGGCGGCACCGCCGCCGGCCCGCCCGGTGGGGACCCGCTGCCACTGGTGCGGCATCGGACCGAGCGTCGCCGATCGTGGTCCATTCCGGGCGCCCGCACAAGGGGGTTCGTTACTGGCTAGTAACGGCCTGATAACCGCAGCACGACAGGCCGGGGCCGGACCGCGACTCAGGGTGTCGTCGCGTGATGGGACAAAAGGGGATAAGGAAGGAGGAATCCGGACGTAATCACGGGTTCGATTTACTGCAAGTAACAGCGGCCGCGATTACCAAGTTTTGGTAAAGCGCGGCCGCCGAATGTCACTGTGTCGCCAAATCGTCCCCGTACGGACGGGGCGACCGGCCTAGTACAGCGCCCTCGCCAGCGCCTGTCGGGCCGCCGTCACGCGCGGGTCGTCGGAGCCGATGACCTCGAACAGCTCCAGGAGCCGCAGCCGGGCCGCGGTCCGGTCCTCGCCCGCCGTGCGGCGGACCGTCTCGATCAGCCGGCCGAACGCGTCCTGGACATGACCGCCCGCCAGATCCAGGTCGGCGGCGGCGATCTGCGCGGCGACATCGGCCGGGCCGTCGGCCGCGGCCTTGCGCACCGCCGCCGGGTCCATCGCCTGCACCCGGGCGAGCAGCTCGGCCTGGGCGAGCCCCAGCCGGGCCTCCGGGTGCTCCGGGTCGTCCGCGAGCACGTTCTTGTACGCCTGGACGGCGCCGGCCATGTCACCGGCGTCGAGCGCGGACATGGCCGCTTCGAGCAGGGCGTCGTACGGGCCGACCGGAGCGGCCGCGGACTCGGCGGCCACGCCCTCGGCGGCGGGGTCCACCTGGATGCCCGTCAGACCGAAGCGCTCCTCGCCGACCAGGATCAGCTGGTCGAGGATCTCGCGGATCTGGGGCTCCGGGGACGCGCCCTGGAAGAGCGGCAGCGCCTGGCCGGCGACCACCGCGAAAACGGCCGGAATTCCCTGGATGCCGAACTGCTGCATCAGCATCTGGTTGGCGTCGACGTCGACCTTGGCGAGCAGGAAGCGGCCGTTGTACTCGACGGCGAGCCGCTCCAGGAGGGGGCCGAGCTGCTTGCAGGGCTCGCACCACTCGGCCCAGAAGTCGATGACGACCGGGACCTCGGCGGAACGCTGGAGCACATCGCGCTCGAAGCCGGCCTCGTCGACGTCGATCACCAGGGCGGAAGGCGCGACGGCGGGCGTCCCGCCCTGCCGGGCGGCCTCGGCGCGCGCCTGCTCCGCCTTCGCCTTGGCCTCTCCGGCCGCCTTCACCGCGGCGAGGTCGACGACGCCGCTCATGGACATGTTTCGGGGCTGCATGACTACATCCTCCCCCTTCCGCGCGCGTAACCGGTAAGCCATGGCTGATCCGTGCCGTCCACGGAGGACGGCACGGACCGCTGTTCGTCTGCGCCGGGTCCCCACCAGGCGCGGGTGGTTGTCGCGAGCCGGCCCCTGAAAAGCCTTTCGCTACGGGTCGTAGCGTAATCCTCCACCCCCCGCCGTGGGGAGGCCCGGTTCGTGAACTGCCTCACATCACCGCCCCCTGGCGCAATACCTACCGGCGGGTATGGTCGACCTCCATGTGCAGCCGCCCCCACTCCCGCGCCCGATCCGGACGCCCCCGTTCCGCCGAGGCCGACACGGCCATCCTGGAGGCGACCCGGGCGGCCCTGGTGGAGCTGGGCTGGTCCAAGCTGACGATGGGCGACGTCGCGAGCCGGGCCGGGGTCGCCAAGACCACCCTGTACCGCCGCTGGGCCAACAAGAACGAACTCGTCGTCGACGCCGTCGCCGTCCTCTTCGACGAACTCGACCTGCCCGACCGGGGTTCCCTCCAGGCCGACATCGCCGACGTGGTGCTCCAGTTCGCGGAGCTCCTCGGCCGCCCCGAGACCAAGACCGCCCTGATGGCGGTGGTCGCCGAGTCCACCCGCGACGAGCCGCTGCGCGAGCGGATCCGCGCCTCGATCGTGGACCGCCAGAAGCGCCTGGTCCTGGAGGGCCGACAGCGCGCCCAGGAGCGCGGCGAACTCCCCGGGGAGCGCGACCCGCTGACCGTCGAGGCGATCGACGACCTCATCTTCGACGTGGTCGCGGGCGCGGTGGTGCACCGGGCGCTGGTCAGCGCGGAACCGGTGGACGAGGCCTGGGTGCGCCGCCTCACCACCCTGCTCCTCGGCGGCCTCGCGGCGGCGGCGGAGCAGTAGGGGCCCGGCGCGGACGAGCGGCAGGCGGCGCGCGGACGCGGGAGGGCCCCGCACGCCGTCGTGCGGGGCCCTCTCCTCCGTATCCGTACGGCTAGAAGCCCGCGGGCTCCGTGTAGATGCCCCACTCCTCGCGCAGCACGTCGCAGATCTCGCCGAGCGTGGCCTCGGCCCGTACCGCGTCCAGCATCGGGCCGATCATGTTGGAGCCGTCCCGGGCCGCGGCCAGCATCGCGTCCAGGCAGGCGGTGACCTTCGCGTCGTCGCGGCGGCCCTTGCGCTCGCCGAGGACCCGCACCTGCTCCCACTCGACCTCGTGGCTGACCCGCAGGATCTCCAGGTCGCCGGTGACCGAGCCGTGGTGCACGTTGACGCCGACGACCCGCTTCTCGCCCTTCTCCAGGGACTGCTGGTAGCGGAAGGCCGACTCGGCGATCTCGCCGGTGAACCAGCCGTCCTCGATGCCGCGCAGGATGCCGGAGGTGATCGGACCGATCGGGTGCCTGCCGTCCGGGTGGGCGCGCAGACCGCGCTCCTTGATCTGGTCGAAGATCTTCTCGGCGTCGGCCTCGATCCGGTCGGTGAGCTGCTCGACGTACCAGGAGCCGCCCAGCGGGTCGGCCACGTTGGCCACGCCGGTCTCCTCCATGAGCACCTGCTGGGTGCGCAGGGCGATCTCGGCGGCCTGCTCGCTGGGCAGCGCGAGGGTCTCGTCGAGGGCGTTGGTGTGCAGCGAGTTGGTGCCGCCGAGCACGGCGGACAGGGCCTCGACGGCCGTGCGCACCACGTTGTTGTACGGCTGCTGCGCGGTGAGCGAGACACCGGCGGTCTGGGTGTGGAAGCGGAGCCACTGCGCCTTGTCGGTCTTGGCCCCGTACACCTCCTTCATCCAGCGGGCCCAGATCCGGCGGGCCGCGCGGAACTTCGCGATCTCCTCGAAGAAGTCGAGGTGCGCGTCGAAGAAGAAGGACAGGCCGGGCGCGAAGACATCGACGTCCAGGCCGCGGGAGAGGCCGAGCTCGACGTAGCCGAAGCCGTCGGCGAGGGTGTACGCGAGCTCCTGCGCGGCCGTCGCCCCGGCCTCGCGGATGTGGTAGCCGGAGACCGAGAGCGGCTTGTACGCGGGGATGCCGGCGGCGCAGTGCTCCATGAGGTCGCCGATCAGGCGCAGGTGCGGCTCGGGCTGGAAGAGCCACTCCTTCTGCGCGATGTACTCCTTGAAGATGTCGGTCTGGAGCGTCCCGTTGAGGACGGCCGGGTCGACGCCCTGGCGCTCGGCGGCGACCAGGTACATGCAGAAGACCGGGACGGCCGGTCCTGAGATCGTCATCGAGGTGGTGACGTCGCCGAGCGGGATGTCCTTGAACAGGACCTCCATGTCGGCGGCGGAGTCGATGGCGACGCCGCAGTGGCCGACCTCGCCCAGGGAGCGGGGGTCGTCGGAGTCGCGGCCCATCAGGGTCGGCATGTCGAAGGCGACCGAGAGGCCGCCGCCGCCGGCGGCCAGGATCATCTTGTAGCGCTCGTTGGTCTGCTCCGCGTTGCCGAAGCCGGCGAACTGGCGGATGGTCCAGGTCCGGCCGCGGTAGCCGGTCGGGTGCAGCCCTCGGGTGAAGGGGTACTCACCGGGCCAGCCGATGCGCTCGAACCCCTCGTAGGTGTCCCCGGGGCGCGGGCCGTAGACCGGCTCCACGGCGTCGCCGGAGAGCGTGGTGAAGTCGGCGTCGCGCTTGCGGGCCTTGTCGTAACGGGCCTGCCAGCGACGGCGGCCTTCCTCGATGGCGTCAGCGTCCATGGTTCGAATTTACTAGGACGTCCTAGTAAATGTCGATGGGAAACCCCCGCACATCCGTGCGGGGGTGAGGTGGACCCGGGATCAGGCCTTGACGGTCACGGGGTCCGCCGCGTCCGCGATCAGCGCGCGCGCCTCGCGGGTGATCTTCGGCTCGACGAAGAACGAGGCGAAGGGGATGCAGCCGGCGGCCAGCACCCACACCAGCTTGCCGAGCGGCCACTTCGCCTTGGAGCCCAGGTCGAAGGCGAACAGCACGTAGATGATGAAGAGCACGCCGTGGATCTGCGAGATCAGCATGGTGTCGCCGACCTTGAACACGTACTTGGCGATGATCGCGCCCGTGAAGACGAGGAGCCAGATCGCGGTGGCGTAGGCCATCACCCGGTAGCGGGTCAGCACATTCTCTTTCATGCCGTCGAGCGTAACGGCACGATCCGGGCGATCTTCCGCCGGGTCCCCGGCGGCTCAGCCCTCGTCGAAGTCGTGCGCCGCGACCCGCAGCGGGCGCAGCATCGCGAAGATCTCGGCGCACTCCTCCGAGTCGTACGCCCCGAGTCCGAAGTCCATCTCCATCAGGTCCCGGGTGGCGGCCTCGACCACCTCGCGGCCCTTCTCGGTGATGGTGGCGAGGGTGCCGCGGCCGTCGTTCGGGTTGGGGCGCTTGGCGACCAGGCCCGACTTCACCAGGCGGTCCACCGTGTTCGTCACGGAGGTGGGGTGCACCATGAGCCGCTCGCCGATCTTGGACATCGGCAGCTCGCCCGCCTTGGAGAAGGTGAGCAGCACCAGCGCCTCGTACCGCGCGAAGGTCAGTCCGTACGGCTTGACCACCGCGTCCACCTCGGCCAGCAGGATCTGGTGGGCGCGCATGATCGAGGTGATCGCGGCCATCGAGGGGACCGGACCCCAGCGCCGCTGCCAGAGTTCGTCGGCGCGGGCGATGGGGTCGAAGGGGAGACTGAGCGGCTTGGGCACGCGTCGACCTTACCCACTGGTCATATGACGGTCAGCCGCGTCTCGCCTTTCGGTCGCCCGCACCTCCAGGACGAGCCCGAGCACGCACAGCGTGGCGAGCACGCCGGTGCCCGCGACGACGGTGTGGACGGACGTGAACTCGGCGGCGAGCCCCGCGCCCGCCATGCCGAGGCCCTGCACGGTCATCATGCCCGCGGTCATCAGGGTCATCGCCCGGCCGCGCTGCTCCTCGGGCACGGCGGCGACGAACCAGGCGTCCAGTCCGAGGCTGTACGCGCCCGCCGCCCCGGCCAGGAAGAGCGCGGCGGCCGCGAGGGCGAGGCCGGGGCGCAGCGCGTACACGAGGAAGGGCAGGAAGCCGGTCAGGAGGAGCGGGTGCACGATCCGCGCGCGGGTGGCGGCGCTGAGGGCGGAGCCTGCGAAGAGCTCACCCAGGATCGTGCCGGCGGGTACGGCGCACATGAGGAGGCCGAGGGCGGCGGTGGAGACGCCGATCTCGTCGGCGTAGGGGGCGGCGAGGGCCTCGGGCACGACGAAGAAGAGCGGGGGGACCCAGAAGAGCAGCATGAGCGCCCGGATCCGCCGGTCGCGCAGGATGCCCCAGGTGGCCCCGATGCCCTCGCGCCGCTCGGGGGCGCGGGCGGGGCGGCGGGCGGTGCCGAGGCGCAGCAGCAGGGCGGAGGCGAGGAAGGTGGCGGCGGTGACGGCGATGGCGCCGCGCGGGGTGAGCACGGTGAGCAGCAGTCCGCCGACGCCGAACCCGGTGAGCAGGGCGCTCTGGGAGACGATCCGGAGCAGGGAGCGGCCGAGGACGAAGAGGTCGCCCTCGCCGAGGATGTCGGCGAGGGTCGCGATGCGGGTGCCGTTGAAGACGGGGGCGACGGCGGCGACGGCGCAGCGCAGGGCGAGCAGGGCGGCGACGGGGGTGGTCGGCAGGACCATGAGCGCGACGCAGCCGGCGCAGACGAGGTCGCAGACGACGAGGACGCGGCGGGGCGGGAAGCGGTCGGCGACGCCGGCGAGGAGGGTGCCGCCGAGGAGGTAGGGCAGGAAGCCGAGGGCGAAGGTGAGGGAGGAGAGCAGCGGGGAGCGGGTGAGGTCGTAGACGAGCACGGTGAGCGCGAGTTCGCTGACGACGACGCCGAGGAGGGAGAAGAGATGGGCGACGAAGACGAAGCGGAACTCGCGTACGGCGAAGACGGCGGCGTATCCGGGCGAGGCGGGGGCGGCGGGCGCGGGCTCCGGCGCGGGGGCGGGCTCGGGCGCCGGGGCAGGGGTGTGCGCGGGGGCCGCCGCGGGCGCCCCGGTGTCGTTCGTGGGCATGGGAGGAGCGTGCGGGCGGTCGGGCCCTGGCCCTAGACTTTCGGGCCCAGCCGAATCTTCCGGGCCGGAGGCGCGCCCATGCCGTACCACCTGCACTTCGGCGAGGCCGATCCGTTGCGTATCCGGTTCGCGATCTCGCCGCTGTGGGAGACGCACTGCGCGGTGCGGGTGCTTGCCCGGCCGCGGCAGCAGGGGTACCACCTGCCGTGGCTGCGGCGGATCGCGGAGGCGGCGGCGGGGGTGGATCTGGGGCCGCTGCATCTCTTGATGCCGCTGCGCGGGCACAGTCCCGACTTCCTCTATCCGCCGCCGATCGGGACGGCCACGCCGTTCGAGCGGGAGATCGCGGCGGTACGGGAGACCGACCCGGCGCTCGCCCTGGACGACTTCCGGCGCGCGCTCGCGGAGACGCCCGGCGCGGCGGCCACGGAGGAGGGGCGGCGGATGCTGGCGGATCCCGCCGGGTCGCTTGAGCGGCTGGCCGATCTCCTTGAGCGGGCCTGGGAGGCGCTGGTCGAGCCGGAGTGGCCGCGGTTGCGGGCGCTGTTGGAGGCGGATGTGGCGTACCACTCGCGGCGGCTGGCCGAGGGGGGTCTGGAGCGGCTGCTCGCGGAGCTGCATCCGGCCTTCGACTGGGCGGAGGAGACCGCGACGCTGACGGTGGACTACCACGGCGAGCATGTGCGGGCCCTGGACGGGCAGGGTCTGGTGCTGCTGCCCTCGGTGTTCACCTGGCCGGACGTGGTGAGCGGCTTCGATCCGCCGTGGCAGCCGACGGTGGCGTATCCGGCACGGGGCATCGGCGGCCTGTGGACGGAGGCCCGGGACCGGACGCCGGAGGCGCTGGCGCGGCTGCTCGGACGGGCGCGGGCGGACGTGCTGTGCGCCCTGGAGGAGCCGGCCGGGACGACGGCGCTGGCGCACCGGCTGGCGCTCGCGCCCTCGTCGGTGTCGGCGCATCTGTCGGTGCTGCGGGCGGCCGGGCTGCTGGTCTCGCGGCGCTACGGGCATCAGGTGCTGTACGAGCGGACGCCGTTGGGGATCGCGCTGGCGGTGTCGCAGCCGGACGGCGACTGACCGTTATGTGAGGATGACCCCGGTCTGTTCCGTAACCCCTCCCGTATCCCGACCCTGGGGGCCGGATGTCCCGTCGCTCCGTCACCGTCACCGTCGCCGCTCTCGCCCTCGTCGCCGCGCTGCCGCTCTCCGGCTGCGGGCGCGGTGAGGCGCCCGTCGCTCCCGTCGGGCCGCCCTCCTCGCGCGGCGAGGCGGCGCCCCCGACGGGCGGCTCGCCGTTCTGGGTGGACCCGGAGAGCGACGCGGCCCGGCAGGTGCGGCAGTACGAGGCGCAGGGGCGGGCGGAGGACGCCCGGCTGCTCAAGCGGATCTCGGAGCGGCCGGTCGCCGACTGGCCGGCCGGCGACGATCCCGTACCGGATGTGGCGAAGGCGGTGCGGGGCGCGGCGCCCGGGCTGCGGACGGTGCTCTTCGTCGCGTACAACATCCCGCACCGCGACTGCGGCCTGTACTCGGCGGGCGGGGCGCACGACGCCGCCGCGTACCGGCGCTGGGTGGACGCCTTCGCCGCCGCCATCGGCGACGCCCCGGCGGTCGTGGTCCTGGAGCCGGACGCGGTGCCGCACATCGTGGACGGCTGCACCCCGGCGGAGTACCACGAGGAGCGGCTCCGGCTGCTCGCGGAGGCGGTCCAGCGCTTCAAGCGGCAGCCGCGGACCCGGGTCTATCTGGACGCGGGCAATCCGGCCTGGATCGAGCGGCCGGACAAGCTGGTGGAGCCGTTGCGGCGGGCGGGGGTCGCGCGGGCCGACGGTTTCGCGCTGAACGTGTCCAACTTCCAGACCAACGACGTGGTCCGGGGCTTCGGCGCCGGGCTCTCCCGGCTGCTCGGCGGCACCCATTTCACCGTGGACACCAGCCGCAACGGGGCCGGCCCGCTGCCGGGCGACCGGCCGGAGGGCTGGTGCAACCCGCCGGGCCGTTCGCTGGGGGTGCCGCCGACCGACCGGACCGGGGACGAGCTGGTCGACGCCTATCTGTGGATCAAGCGGCCCGGCGACTCGGACGGCCCCTGCCGGGGCGGCCCGGCCGCCGGTACCTGGTGGCCCGACTACGCGCTGGGGCTCGCCCGGCGCGCGAAGGCCTGAGCCCGCTCCGTACGCGCGAAGGCCTCAGCCCTCCCCCACCCGGATCCACCTCGCCTCGGACGGGATCCCGTCCCGGTCGGTGACGAAGACCATGTACCAGCCGGGCGGGACCAGGGTGCGGTCGGCGGGGACCTGGACGGTGACGGCCGACCCGTCCGGCGCCTTGGTCAGGCCCAGTTCGACCGAGCGCTGTTCGACGTCGGTGGTGTGGGTGACGGCGCTGGGCCGCATCAGCCGGGCCCTGGCGATCCGGGCGGCGTCCTTGGTACGGAACGTCACGCGCCCGTTCCGGTCGGGCGCGCCCGGGCCCTCGCCGAGGACCGGCCGGTCGGCGCCGCCCCGGTGCAGGGCGGGCGGGGTGAAGACCTCGATGCGCTGTTCGAAGGTGCCCAGCTTGGTGTTGTCGGTGTCGTCGAAGAGCGGGTCGGAGCCGAAGGTGGCGACCCGGCCGTCGGGCAGCAGCAGCGCCTCGGAGTGATAGTTGCGGCCGACGGTGGGTTCGGCGGCGGCGGTGAAGGCGTTGGTCCTCGGGTCGTAGAACTGGGCCCGGAGGATGTCGCTGCCGCTGCGGCCCCGGTAGTCGCCGGAGCCGCCGCTGGTGAAGACGGTGTCGTCGGGCATGAGCACGCTGCTGAGGTAGCGGGTGCCCTGGGGCAGGGCGGGTCCGTCGCGGAAGACCGGGCCCTCCTTCGACAGGTCGACGATCGAGGTGCGGGCGGTGGCGGCGGGCGACTCGCCGACCCCGCCGCCGCCGAGGACCATCACCCGCTGGTCCTGCGCGGGCGGCAGCAGGAGGGAGGAGGAGGTCTCCAGCTGGTCCGGGTCGGTGAGGCCGCCCAGCTTGGTGAAGGAGTTCTTCCTCAGGTCCCACAGGCCCGGCTCGCGGCCCTTGTCGGCGGGGCCGTAACCGGCGTTGGAGCCGGTGTAGAGCAGCTTGCCGCCCTTGGTGAGGAAGAGCGAGGGGTAGGTGGGGAAGTAGCGGAAGGGGCCCTTGGACCACTTCTTGGTCGCGGGGTCGTAGATCTCGTTGTCGCCGGGGACGACGTCGCCGACGTCGTTGAGCCCGGAGACGGCGAGGACCTTGCCGTCGGCGAGGGTGACCAGGGTCGGGTACCAGCGGGCGTCCTTCATGGGCGCCACCGGGACGTACCGCTCGGCCCCGGGGTCGAACTCGTAGGCGGCCCTGATGCCCTGGAAGTCCTGCTTCTCGGTGGTGAGCCGCTGGGCGAGGCCGTAGACGTTGTCGGCGTCCTCGCCCTTGAGCCCGACGACCTCGTACTGCGCGGCCTCCGTGGTCAGGGCCTGCGGGCCCTCCTCCACGGCCTCCACGAAGACCCGTGCCTCGGCCGCGGTGACCTTGGTCTTCCAGGGCTTCATCTGGCCGGACGCGAAGTACGAGATCTCGAACGCGCGCGTGGCCTTGGGGACGGTGACATCGGTCTTGGAGACGTACTCGACCCCGGAGGGCGAGCGGAAGAGGGTGCCCTTCTTCAGGGTGACGGCCCGGTCGGGGCTCTCGTTCTTGACCCGCATGCCGCCGCCGGCCTTCTTGACCTCGCCGTCGAGGATCTCGTAGCGGGCGGTGCCGCCGGCGACGAGCAGCCGCCCGTCTGGGAGCGCGGTGTGACCGGAGCAGAAGAAGTCCTCGGGGGTGGGGATCTTCTTGAAGGTGTTCCTCACCGGGTCCCAGAGGACGGTCTCGAAGGTGCCGGCGTCGAACTTCTTCTGGTTGTTGCCGGAGCCCGCGATCAGCAGCACCTTGCCGGTGTGCAGCAGGGCCGCGTGGATGGCGTTGACGCGGTACGCGTCGGGGACCGGGACCACCGACCAGGAGCCGAACTCCCGCTGGTAGCCCGGCTGGGCGATCTTGTAGGCGTGGTACTTCTCGGTGGCGAAGGAGAGCGCCGCCGGGGCGTTGAGCGCCGCCAGGACGAGGACGGCGCCGCTGCCGAGCAGGGCCTTCCTGAACTGCTTGGACGGCCGGTAGGCCATGGCTCAGTTCCCTCCGGTCGTCGTGGGCGCGGCGGTGGTGGGCGCGGGCGGCACCGGGGCGGTGACGAGGCCGACGCCCTCGGCGGCGGCCCTGCCGCGGGCGACGACCCGGGCCCTGGCCCGGCTGCGGACCCGCAGGCTGCGCCGCCGGCGCAGGGCGGTGCCGCTCCAGACCGCGAGCGGCGCGAGGCTGATGACGAGGGCGAGGACCGCCCAGGTGCGCATGGCCGCGTGGGTGTGGCCGTAGCGCGCGGAGGCCACCAGGGAGGCGAGGAGGACGGCCGCCCAGAAGAGGTGGATACGGAAGGTGAAGATCCGGTCTTGGCTGGCCTCGCCGCCCTTGGGGGTGACGACGAAGCGGCCCCGGGTGCGCAGCACGGCGGAGCCGAGGGACTTCAGGTAGACGGGCGCGGAGAGCGCGGACATCGCCATGCCGGCGAGGCCGCCGGAGCCCTCGGGTTCGTGGGGTGAGACGTTGTGCCGCCGGTTCCACAGGTAGAGGCCGATCTGGAGGGCGACGGCGTCGCTGTAGATCATCAGCCAGACCGCGGAGGAGACCTGGGTGCCGGAGGCACCGAGCCAGAGGAAGAGGACGCAACTGAGGATGCCCAGAAGCCAGTTGACGGCGGTCATCGGGTAGTAGACGAGCATCAGCGTGTAGTGGAGGAGGCGGCCGGGCGGGGTGCGGAAGGGTGCCTTCCAGTACTGCTTGAGCAGCGTCTCGTAGGTGCCGCGCGACCAGCGCACCTGCTGGGTGAAGAAGTCGGTCCAGGAGGCGGGCCCGTCGCCGACCGCGAGGACGTCGGGGGTGTAGACGGAGCGCCAGAAGTGTCCGGTCCGGGGGTTCCGGTGGCGGTGCAGCTCGAAGCCGGTGGCCATGTCCTCGGTGATCGAGTCGTACAGGCCGCCGATCTGGCGGAGGGCGGCGATCCGCACGATGTTGTTGGTGCCGACGAACATGGGCGCGCGGTAGCGGTTGCCGGCCCGCTGGACGAGCGCGTGGAAGAGGAACTGCTGGGACTCGGCGGCCTTGGTGACGGCGGAGGTGTAGTTGCCGTACACCTGCGGGCCGACGACGAAGGCGACGTCGGGGTCGCGGAAGTAGCCGAGCATCCGCTCCAGGAAGTTCGGCAGGGGCACGTGGTCGGTGTCGACGGAGGCGAAGAACTCGTAGGCGTCGCCGTGCCGGGCGAGCCAGGCGTTGTAGTTGCCGTGCTTGGTGCGGGCCCGGTGGACGCCCTTCCTACGGTTCCACTCCGGGACTCCGGCGCGGGTGAAGTGGCGGACGCCGAGCTCCTCGCAGAGGGCCTTGGCCCCGGGGTCGTCGCCCTCGTCCAGCAGCCATATGTCGAGCGGCCCTGCGTGCGTCAGGCGGACCGCGCCTTCGAGGGTGGCGCGGACCATGGAGAGCGGTTCCTTGCCGGGGACGTACGTGGTGAGGAAGGCGACCCGGGTGCCCTTCTCGGGGTGCACGGGTATCGGGTCGCGGGCGACGAGGGTGGCGTGGGCGATCGACACGACGTTGACCAGCATGAAGAAGCAGATGAGCCCGATCGACACGAGCATCACGGTGTCGTACGGGACGCGCCAGCGGTCGTCGCCCTCGCGGACGGTCCAGTGGCTCGGCCAGACCAGATAGGCCAGGAGCAGCGCCGAGAGCAGGGGCGCGAGCCCCATGAGGAGGACGGCGCGTATGCGGTGCGGCTCCTTCGACAGCAGGCTGCGGTACTGGACCGTGTAGGCGGCCGGTTCCGGTTCCGGTTCCGTGAGGGGACCGGCGAGTCGGCTGTAGGTGTCGTAGTCGTAGCCTCCCGGACGCACGGCGCCTCCAGCTGTCGTCGAACGGGTCGATATCCCCACAAGAAGGGACATCCATCGGCGTGTCGACTGGAATCGGCCGAGCGAGGGTTTCTACGGAATGTCACTCCGTCGGCGCAACGCGTAGCGAACGGCCTTCTGTGCGACGGGGCCGAGCTCGTCGAGCGCGGCCATCAGGCCACCCAGTTGGTCCAGCGCGTCGAGGGCGGCTCCGGCACCGTCCGGATCGACCCCCTCGTACAGCTCCATGCCCACGAAGGAGGCGGCCACGGCGCGGGCGAGCCCGGCCGGGTCGACCAGGCCGTCGACCGGGCCGCCGGCCAGCACCCGCCGCAGCACCCCCTCGATCTCCTCGATCCACAGGTCGAGCCCGGCCGCCGTCGCGGGCGCGAGCCGCGCGTGGGTCTGCGCCCCGGCGAGCAGCTGCCCGAGCACGGCGACGTGCCCGGCCGCCCGCTCCTCGGCGTGCATCTCCCGCCCGAACGCGAGGAGTTCGGAGAGGCTGCACACCGCGCGCAGCCGCTCGCGGTGCCGGGCGACCCGCTGCTCGGCACCCCGGCGGCAGGCCGCGGCGAGGAGCTCGTCGACCGAGCCGAAGTGGTAGAAGATCAGCGCCTGGTTGACGCCGGCGGCGGCCGCGACCGAGCGCGCCGAGGTCTTGGCGATCCCCTGCTCGACGAGCGTGCGCAGCGCCCCGTCGAGCAGCCGCTCCCGGGTGTCCTCCGCGCTCACGCCCGCACCTCCTCGCGCACCGGCCGCAGCCCGGCCCGCACCCCGCGCTCGCGCACCGGCGCGTACTCGGCCGCGAACGACCCCTCGTACCCGAACAGCGGGCCGACGTAGCGGTTGACGACCCGGACCCGGATGCGGAAGCGGCCGGTGCTCTCGTCGAAGGACTCGCGCACCTCGGCGTCGCCGCCGATGAGGTGCGGCACCCGCAGGTCCACCGGGCCCTCGCGGAAGCGGTGTTCACCGGAGCGGATGAGCAGCGAGCCGTCGGGCTCGGCGGACAGGCGCAGTTCGCTGGCGAGGTGCTGATGGGTGCCGAGGTAGTCGAGCACGCAGCCGGGTCCGGGGCCGAGCACCATCGTGGCGTCGAAGCGGCGCGGCCCGCCGGGCAGGTCGAAGGTCCGCACGAAGGTGACGGTCTCGCGCCCGTACGAGTCGAGGTACGGCACGTTCTCGATGGTGAAGGGGACGTCCCGCCCAGTGCGCGGCACCAGGATGTTGCGCGTCCCGCCGAGCGCGAGGAACGGGCGCAGCAGCGGCCGGGTCACCCCCCGCCCGTGCCAGATCCGCTCCATGACGCCCCGCCCGACGCACAGTTCACCGCTGTCGAGCCCGACGGAGAAACGCCGGCGCAGCTCGGGTTGCAGCCGCCCGAAGGCCGCCTCCCCCATGGCCGTACGGAAGATTGAGCTCACGACGCCTCCAGGGTGGCGAGGAGCCGCGGCGCACGGCTCCGGGACGGCGCGGTCCGCAGACAGCGGCGGGCGGCGGGCGTACGCGGGGACGGCGGTACGAGCAGGGCGGCGGCGAGCCCGAGGACGGCGAGGGGCAGGGCGCCCGCGACGGCCGGGACGGCCACGAGCAGGATCCGGGCGGCGGTCTCGGCCAGCCAGTGGGCCCGCGCCCGCTCCGGGCTCACCCCCCGCTCGCACCACAGCCGCAGCCGGTCGAAGGACCAGGCGGTGGCCCAGCCCATCAGCGGCCGGAAGAGCAGCCGGTCGGCGACCCGCCCGAAACGGCCCCAGCGCGGCCGGTAGTCGTAGCCGGTGAGGAAACGCACGCTGCCGTCCGCCTCCGGCAGATAGCGCCAGTATCCACTTCCCTCGGTGAGCAGGGACAGCGGATGCGGCGAGGAGAAGCGCAGGGCGGAGACCCGGTCGCCGCCGGCCCGGTGGCGCTCCCCCGCGGAGACACCGGTGCCGGCGACGACCAGGAAGGGCAGCACGCGCGTGGCGTACCGGAACCGTCGCGGCTCCCCCTCGGCGCCCGGCAGGTACGCGATCTCGGTGAACCGCAGGTCCCACCGCTGATGCCGCCCCGGATCCTGGGTCCGCTCCCAGAGCGTCTCCAGATCGGTGCGCACCCGCGCCTCGACGTAGAGCCCCATGGCCCCTCCCCCTGGTCGAGCGCCGCTTTGAGCGACCGCTCAAGAAGGACAGTAACGAGTTTTGAGCACTCGCTCAAGACCGTTCAGGATGCGGACACGACAAAGCCCCCGACCCTTCTCAGGACCGGGGGCTCTGGCGTGCCTACGGGGCGGGGTCAGGCCCCGAGATGCCGCTCGACCGTCTCGACCTTGGCGGTCAGGCCGTCCGTGACACCGGGCCGGATGTCCGCCTTCAGGACGACCGAGACACGCGGCGCCCGCGCCTCCACGGCGGCGACGGCGCGCTTCACGACGTCCATCACCTCGTCCCACTCACCCTCGATGGAGGTGAACATCGCGTCGGTGCGGTTGGGCAGCCCGGACTCGCGGACGACCCGGACGGCGTCGGCGACGTACTCGCCGACCTCCTCGCCCACACCGAGGGGCGTCACGGAGAAGGCGACGATCACGACGCCTCCACCACGCTCTCGCGGCGGGCGCGGGAGGCGAGGACGGCGTCCGCCTCGTAGCGCTTGAGGATCTTGTCGCCGTACAGGCCGCCGAACGGCAGCAGCGCGAGGACGAAGAAGAGGGCGACCCGCTTGAACGGCCACTTGGCCTTGTTCCACACGTCGAGGAGCAGGACGGCGTAGATCACGAACAGCACGCCGTGGAGGATGCCGAGCGGCATCATCAGGAAGTCGATGTCCGAGACCCGGCTGAGCAGCGAGCCGAAGATCAGCAGGGCGGGAAAGGACAGCCCCTCCGGTACGGAGATGAGGCGCAGCCGGTGCAGGGCGGTGGCGGTCTTGATGTCCACGGGGTCACCTTCGGGAAGAATCGCGGGCGATCTTGTGAATCGGCGCACAAGCGTCGGTCCATTGTGCACGGGTACTTTGCTGTCCCTTTAGGCGGGGGCCCAGTACCTTCACTGCCGTGGCAACGTTCCGACTCCAAGGCAGCAAAGTGCTCGCCGTGTCCATGACCGGCGACGCCGTGAAGGCGAAGAACGGCTCGATGGTCGCCTACGACGGCCAGATGGCGTTCAAGAAGATGTCCGGCGGCGGTGAGGGCCTGCGCGGCATGGTGACCCGTCGGCTCACCGGCGAGCAGATGGAGGTGATGGAGGTCAGGGGACAGGGCACCTGCTGGTTCGCCGACCGGGCCTCCGAGATCAACCTCGTCCAGCTGCACGGCGACAAGCTGTACGTCGAGTCCAGCAACCTCCTGTGCGCCGACGCCGGACTGCGCACCGGCACCACCTTCACCGGCCTGCGCGGCGGGGCGACCGGCAACGGTCTGTTCACGACGACCGTCGAGGGCACCGGCCAGGCCGCGATCATGTCCGACGGCCCGGCGGTCGTGCTCCGCGTCACCCCGCAGTACCCGCTGAACGTCGACCCCGGCGCGTACATCGCCCACCAGGGCAACCTCCAGCAGCACCTCCAGTCGGGCGTGACCTTCCGCACCCTGATGGGCGAGGGCGGCGGCGAGGCCTTCCAGATCCGCTTCGAGGGCGACGGTCTCGTGTACGTGCAGCCCAGCGAGCGGAACACGATCGGGGGCGACGTCTGATGCCGTTCCGCGAGATCAACTCCAAGATGGTCGAGGCCACGGTGATCCCGGGCCAGCGGCTCTTCAGCCAGCGCGGCGCGATGCTCGCGTACCGCGGCGACGTCACTTTCACGCCGAACATGACGGGCGGCCAGGGTGGCCTGATGTCGATGATCGGCCGCCGGGTGGCCGGCGAGGCGACCCCGCTGATGACGGTGGAGGGCAGCGGCACGGTGATGTTCGGCCACGGCGGCCACCACATCCAGCTCATCGGCCTCACCGGCGACACCCTGTACGTGGAGGCCGACCGGCTCCTCGCCTTCGACGGCACGCTGGAGCAGGGCACGATGTTCCTGGGCTCCCAGGGCGGCGTCATGGGCATGGTCCGCGGCCAGGTCACCGGCCAGGGCCTGTTCACCACCACCCTGCGCGGCCACGGCTCGGTCGCGGTCATGGCCCACGGCGGCGTCATCGAACTCCCCATCACCCCCGGCCGCCCGGTCCACGTCGACCCCCAGGCCTACGTCGCCCACCACGGCGACATCCGCAACAAGCTGTCCACCGCCCTTGGCTGGCGCGACATGGTCGGCCGCGGCTCGGGCGAGGCCTTCCAGCTGGAGCTGAGCGGAAGCGGCGCGGTGTACGTACAGGCCTCGGAGGAGAAGCTGTGAGCACCCTTTCGTCCGGCGGACCCACCGTCCTCGACCCGCACTCCCTGCCCTCCGACGACAACGTCAACGCGTACACCTTCTGCGTGGAGCTCAAGGGCTCCCAGTGGTTCCTGCAGAAGGGCAAGATGATCGCCTACTACGGGCGCATCGAGTTCAACGGCATCGGCCACGGGCGGCTCGACCGGCTGGTCCGCACCTCCTTCCACTCGCCGCTGCACGCGAGCGACTGGGTGGTGGCCGAGGGCAGCGGCAAGATGCTGCTCGCCGACCGCGCCTTCGACGTGAACTCGTACGACCTCGACGAGGGCAACCTGACGATCCGTTCGGGCAATCTGCTCGCCTACCAGCCGACGCTGGCGCTCAAGCAGTCGATCGTGCCCGGCTTCGTCACCCTCATCGGCACCGGCAAGTTCGTCGCCGCCTCCAACGGCCCCGTGGTCTTCATGGAGCCCCCGCTCCGCGTCGACCCGCAGGCCCTGGTCGGCTGGGCCGACTGCCCCTCCCCGTGCCACCATTACGACCACGGCTACATGACCGGCGTGATGGGCGGCGTACGGGCCCTGACGGGCCTGGGCGGCACCTCGGGCGAGGAGCACCAGTTCGAGTTCGTCGGCGCGGGCACGGTGCTGCTCCAGTCGACGGAGCTCCTCATGCCGGAACGCGCCATCGGCGAGCCGGGCGCCCAGCCGGGCGTCCCGGGCGGCCACGCACCCGGTTCCGGCCAGGGCCCCCTCGGCCAGGTACCGCGCCTTCCCGGACAGCTCGGAGACCTCCAGCGTCGCTTCGGCCTGTGAGCGGTAGTCTGCGGAGTGTGACGTCCTCGAACGTCTGCGCCCGTCGGCCGGGGCTCGGGGGCCGGGTCCGGGTGCTCGGCGTCACACCTTCCCATTTCGTCAAGTTTTCAACTTCTTAGGTAGAATCCATATATGGAGACCGAGACGGCCACCCCCTGGCTCACCGACGGCGAGCAGTGCGCCTGGCGCACCTATCTCGACGTCAACAGGATGCTGACGTACCAGATGGAGAAGGACCTCCAGCCCTTCGGCCTGACCATGAACGACTACGAGATCCTGGTGAATCTGTCCGAGTCGGCGGACCGGCGGCTGCGGATGAGCGACCTGGCCACGGCGACGCTCCAGTCCAAGAGCCGGCTCTCGCACCAGATCACCCGGATGGAGAACGCCGGTCTCGTGCGGCGCGAGAACTGCGAGTCGGACCGGCGCGGGCTGTACGCGGTGCTCACCGACCACGGCATGGAGACCATGCGCAAGGTGGCGCCGCACCACGTGGAGTCCGTGCGCAAGCACTTCATCGACCTGCTGAGCTCCGCCGCGCTGACCGACCTCCACGAGTCGCTCAAGCCCGTCGCGGAGCAGCTGCGGGGGCGGAGAGGCAAGCCGTAGGACCCCGTACGCGTACGGGAAGGGCCCGGCACCTGTCCACCAGGTGCCGGGCCCTTCCCGTATGCGTCCCAGGCCCGCTCAGCGGCCCGTCAGGCTCGCGATCAGCTCGTCGGAGGCCGCGTACGGGTCGAGCTCGCCGGCCGTGATCCGCTCCGCGACGGCGTCGAGGCGCCGGTCGCCGTGCAGGTCGCCGATGCGCTCGCGCAGGGCCGTGATGGTGATGGTCTCGACCTCGCGCGCCGCGCGGGTCCGGCGGCGGTCGGCCAGGACGCCGTGCTCCTCCATCCAGGCGCGGTGCTTCTCCAGCGCCTCCACGACCTCGTCGATGCCCTGCCCCCGCGCGGCGACGGTCTTGACGATCGGGGGGCGCCAGTCGCCGGGCCCGCGGGCCTCGCCGAGGCCCAGCATGTGGTTCAGCTCGCGCGCGGTGGCGTCGGCGCCGTCCCGGTCGGCCTTGTTGACCACATAGATATCGCCGATCTCCAGGATGCCCGCCTTGGCCGCCTGGATCCCGTCGCCCATGCCCGGCGCGAGCAGCACCACGGAGGTGTCGGCCTGGGAGGCGATCTCCACCTCCGACTGGCCGACGCCGACGGTCTCCACGAGGATCACGTCGCAGCCGGCCGCGTCGAGCACCCGGATCGCCTGCGGGGCGGACCAGGCGAGGCCGCCCAGGTGCCCGCGGGTGGCCATGGAGCGGATGTAGACGCCCGGGTCGGAGGCGTGCTCCGACATCCGCACCCGGTCGCCCAGGAGCGCGCCGCCGCTGAACGGCGAGGACGGGTCGACGGCCAGGACGCCGACCCGCTTGCCCGCCCTGCGGTACGCGGAGACCAGGGCCGAGGTCGAGGTCGACTTGCCGACGCCGGGCGAGCCGGTCAGGCCCACCACGTACGCGTTGCCCGTGAGCGGCGCGAGCGCCGCCATGACCTCGCGCAGCTGCGGGGACGCCCCCTCCACGAGCGAGATCAGCCGGGCCACGGCGCGCGGCCGGCCCTCCCGTGCCTGGGCGACCAGAGCGGGGACGTCCACCATCAGCGGTGCTCCTTGCGTGGGTGACTTACTTGCCGGGGACCTTCACGATCAGGGCGTCGCCCTGGCCGCCGCCGCCGCACAGCGCGGCCGCGCCGACACCGCCGCCGCGCCGCTTGAGCTCCAGGGCCAGGTGCAGCACCACCCGGGCGCCGGACATGCCGATGGGGTGGCCGAGCGCGATGGCGCCGCCGTTGACGTTCACCTTTTCGGAGGTGACGCCGAGGTCCTTCATTGACTGGTGGGCGACCGCGGCGAAGGCCTCGTTGATCTCGATGAGGTCCAGGTCGGCGACCTCCAGGCCCTCCTTCTTGAGGGCGTGGAGGATGGCGTTGGACGGCTGCGACTGGAGCGAGTTGTCCGGGCCCGCCACATTGCCGTGGGCGCCGATCTCGGCGATCCACTCCAGGCCCAGCTCCTCGGCCTTGGCCTTGCTCATGACGACCACGGCGGCGGCGCCGTCGGAGATCTGCGAGGAGGTGCCGGCGGTGATGGTGCCGTCCTTGGCGAAGGCCGGGCGCAGCTTGCCGAGGGACTCGGCGGTGGTCTCGGCGCGGATGCCCTCGTCCTGCGAGAAGACGACCGGCTCGCCCTTGCGCTGCGGGATCTCGACCGGGGTGATCTCGGCCTCGAAGACGCCGTTCTTCTGGGCGGCGGCGGCGCGCTGGTGCGACAGCGCGGCGATCTCGTCCTGGACGTCGCGCGCGATGCCCAGGCGGGTGTTGTGCTTCTCGGTGGACTCGCCCATCGCGATGTTCTCGAAGGCGTCGGTCAGACCGTCGTACGCCATGGCGTCGAGCATCTCGATGGCGCCGTACTTGTAGCCCTCGCGGGACTTGGGCAGCAGGTGCGGGGCGTTGGTCATCGACTCCTGGCCGCCGGCGACGACGATGTCGAACTCGCCCGCGCGGATCAGCTGGTCGGCGAGCGCGATGGCGTCGAGACCGGAGAGACACACCTTGTTGATGGTGAGGGCCGGCACGTTCATCGGGATGCCGGCCTTGACGGCGGCCTGGCGGGCGGGGATCTGCCCGGCGCCCGCCTGGAGCACCTGGCCCATGATCACGTACTGCACCTGGTCGCCGCCGATGCCCGCGCGGTCCAGGGCGGCCTTGATCGCGAAACCGCCGAGGTCGGCGCCCGAGAAGGACTTGAGCGAGCCGAGCAGGCGACCCATGGGCGTGCGGGCGCCCGCGACGATCACTGAGGTGGTACCGGTCGTTCCAGACATGAGGCACAGCCCCTTGGGATGAGGAGTGAACGAGGGTTTACCGCCAATGTACTGAGAGGCGCGGCGCCCGGTCACCGGCCTGCCGGTGTGATCGCGCGCACGTTGCGTAACCATCCGGTCGGCGCTGCACTGGGGGGATGCTGACGCGAATCGACCACATCGGAATCGCCTGCCGGAACCTCGACGAGACCGTCGCGTTCTACAAGGCCACCTACGGTTTCGAGGTCTTCCACGAAGAGGTCAACGAGGAGCAGGGCGTCCGCGAGGCCATGCTCAAGATCAACGAGACCTCGGACGGCGGGGCCTCCTATCTCCAGCTCCTGGAGCCGACCCGGGAGGACTCGGCGGTGGGCAAGTGGCTCGCCAAGAACGGGGAGGGCGTGCACCACATCGCCTTCGGCACGGCGGACGTGGACGGCGACGCGGCGGACATCCGCTCCAAGGGCGTGCGGGTCCTGTACGACGAGCCCCGGATCGGCTCCATGGGCTCGCGCATCACCTTCCTCCACCCGAAGGACTGCCACGGCGTCCTGACGGAACTCGTCACCTCGGCGGAGCCCTCGGCTGACCACTCCTCAGCGGAGCACTGACCTCCGGATTCCCGGCCCGGTAGAGTGGGCGACTCCGGGCCGGGGCCGGTCGGAGCCGTGTGCGCGCGGCGCCGAAGTCGGGATGTCGGGGTCGTCCGATCTGCCACGATTCCCCGGGGGTCCGTCCTCGGCCGTGGGGGCGTGACCACTGGAGTTGCGACCAGGGTTGGGGTCTCCCCTGCTCGAAGAGCTCGGGGAAGGATGGGACCGCGCAGTGCGGGGCTACGAACGCCAGGAGAGCCAGCGAGCTGAAGACGACCATCTCTCGCGGTTCGAAGCCGAGATGGACCGGCTGAAGACCGAGCGGGAGAAGGCCGTCCAGCACGCCGAGGACCTCGGCTACCAGGTCGAGGTGTTGCGCGCCAAGCTGCACGAGGCGCGCCGCACCATCGCGTCCCGGCCCGCCTACGACAGCGCGGACATCGGCTACCAGGCCGAGCAGATGCTGCGCAACGCGCAGGCGCAGGCGGAGCAGCTGCGCCAGGACGCCGAGCGCGAGCTGCGCGAGGCGCGCGCCCAGACCCAGCGCATCCTCCAGGAGCACGCGGAGCAGCAGGCCCGGCTCCAGTCGGAGCTGCACACCGAGGCCGTCACGCGCCGCCAGCAGCTCGACCAGGAGCTGAACGAGCGCCGCCAGACCGTCGAGGCGCACGTCAACGAGAACGTGGCGTGGGCCGAGCAGCTGCGGGCCCGTACGGAGTCGCAGGCCCGCCGGCTGATGGAGGAGTCCCGCGCCGAGGCCGAGCAGTCGCTGGCCGCCGCGCGCACCGAGGCGGTCCGGGTGGCCGAGGAGACCCGGCGCCGGGTCGGCACCGAGGCGGAGACGGCCCGTGCCGAGGCGGAAGCGATTCTGCTGCGTGCCCGCAAGGACGCCGAACGGATGCTCGGCGCCGCCTCCAGCCAGGCGCAGGAGGCCGCGAGCCACGCCGAGCAGTTGCGCTCGGCGACCACCGCCGAGACGGACCAGGCCCGCCGCGAGGCCGTCGAGCTGTCCCGGGCCGCGGAGCAGCGCGTCCAGGAGGCCGACGAGAAGCTGCGTGAGGCCCGTACGGAGGCCGAGCGGGCGCTGAGCGAGGCCAAGGACTCCGCGGCGAAGCAGCTCGCCACGGCCGAGTCCGTCAACGAGCAGCGCACCCGGACCGCGAAGGCGGAGATCGCGCGCCTGGTCGGCGAGGCCACCAAGGAGGCCGAGGCCCTCAAGGAGCAGGCCGAGGAGAAGCTGCGCGAGGCGACCGCCGAGGCCGAGAAGCTGGTCTCGGAGGCCTCGGAGAAGGCCCGTACGGTCGCGGCCGAGGACTCCGCCGCCGCGCTGGCCAAGGCCGCGCGGACCGCCGAGGAGGTCCTGAGCAAGGCGTCCGACGACGCCCAGGAGACCACCCGCAAGGCGGCCGAGGAGGCCGAGCGGATCCGCCGCGAGGCGGAGACCGAGGCGGACCGGCTGCGGTCCACCGCCGAGGAGCAGGCCGACGAGCTGCTGGGTTCGGCGAAGGACGACACCCAGGAGTACCGCGCCAAGACGGTCGAGCTCCAGGAGGAGGCGCGCCGGCTGCGCGGCGAGGCCGAGCAGTTGCGGGCCGAGGCCATCGCCGAGGGCGAGCGGATCCGCGGCGAGGCCCGGCGTGAGGCCGTGGGCCAGATCGAGGAGGCGGCCAAGACCGCCGAGGAGCTGCTGACCCGGGCGCGTACGGACGCGGAGGAGCAGCGGACCAGCGCGGGCGCCGAGAGCGAGCGGGTCCGCGGCGAGGCCATGGAGCGGGCGCAGACCCTGCGTACCCAGGCCGAGGAGACGCTGGAGCGCACCCGGGCCGAGGCCGAGCGGATGCGCGCCGAGGCGGAGGAGCAGGCGGAGTCGGTCAAGGAGGCGGCCGAGGAGATCGCCGTCGCCGTGCGCGACGAGGCCGAGCGGGCCGCGGCGGCGCGGCAGGCGGAGGCCGCCGACGAGCTGGCCCGGCTGCACACCGAGGCGGAGACGAAGCTGTCGGCCGCAGGTGAGGAGCTCACCGACGCGCGGGCCGAGGGCGAGAAGATCCGGCGCGAGGCCGCCGAGGAGACCGAGCGGCAGCGATCGGAGGCCGCCGAGCGGGTCCGTACGCTCCAGGCGCAGGCCGAGCAGGAGGCCGAGCGGCTGCGGGGGGAGGCTTCCGAGGACGCGTCCACCGCGCGTTCCGAGGCGGAGTCCGCCGCCACGGCGCTGCGCGAGGACGCGGAGCGGGAGGCCGAGCGGCTCAGGTCCGAGGCGCAGGAGACCGCCGACCGGGTACGGGCCGAGGCCGCGTCCGCCGCCGAGCGGGTCGCCGCCGAGGCCGCGGAGGCGCTGGCCGCCGCGCAGGAGGAGGCCAACCGGCGCCGCCGGGAGGCCGAGGAGACCCTGGACTCGGCGCGTTCCGAGGCCGGCCGGGAGCGCGAGCACGCCCGGGAGCAGAGCGAGGACCTGCTGGCCTCCGCCCGCAAGCGGGTGGAGGAGGCGCAGACCGAGGCGCACCGGCTGGTCGAGGAGGCCGACGCCCGCGCCACGGAGATGGTCTCCGCCGCCGAGCAGACCGCGCAGGACGTGCGGGACTCGGTCGCCGGGCTGCGCGAGACGGCCGAGGAGGAGGTCGCGGGGCTGCGCAGCGCCGCCGAGCACGCGGCGGAGCGCACCCGTACCGAGGCGCAGGAGGAGGCGGACCGGGTCCGCGCCGACGCGTACGAGGAGCGGGAGCGGGCCACCGAGGACGCGAACCGCACGCGTGGGCGCGCGCAGGAGGAGTCCGAGGCGGCGAAGGCGCTGGCCGAACGGACGGTGACGGACGCGCTGGCGGAGGCGGAGAAGCTGCGGGCGGACACCGCGGAGTACGCGCAGCGGGTACGGACCGAGGCGACGGACTCGCTGGCCTCGGCCGAGCAGGACGCGGCCCGCACCCGCGCGGACGCCCGCGACGACGCCAACCGGATCCGTTCGGAGGCGGCCGCCCAGTCGGAGACGGTGGTCGGCGAGGCCCGCGCGGAGGCGGAGCGGATCGTCACGGAGGCCGAACAGGTCCTCGACGAGGCCCGCGAGACCGCCGACAAGCGCCGCGCGGACGCCGCCGAACAGGCCGACACCCTCATCGGCGAAGCCACCACCGAAGCCGAGCGCATCGTCACGGAGGCCGAACAGGTCCTGGACGAGGCCCGCGAGACCGCCGACAAGCGCCGCGCGGACGCCGCCGAACAGGCCGACACCCTGGTGGCCGAGGCGACGGCGGAGGCCGAGCGGATCGTCACGGAGGCCACGGAGGTCCTCGACGAGGCCCGCCAGACCGCCGACAAGCGCCGCACCGACGCCGCCGAACAGGCCGACACCCTCATCGGCGAAGCCACGGCCGAGGCCGAGCGGATCACGACCGAGGCGGCGGAGCTCCTGGAGAGCACCGAGCAGGACGCGGCGCGGCTGCGTACCGAGGCCGAGCAGGTCAAGGTGGACGGGGAGGCGCACGCGCAGGCGCTGCGTACGGCCGCGCTTGAGGACGCCGACCGGATCCTGGACGACGCGCGGCAGGCGGCCGACAAGCGGCGGACGGACGCGGCCGAGCAGGCCGACGCCCTGATCGCGGAGGCCTCGTCGGAGGCCGAGCGGATCACGACCGAGGCCGCGGAGCTCCTGGAGAGCACCGAGCAGGACGCGGCCCGGCTGCGTACCGAGGCCGAGCAGGTCAAGGCCGACGGCGAGGCGGAGGCGGAGGCGCTGCGCGCCGCGGCCCGCGCCGACGGCGAGCAGGTCCTGGACGAGGCCCGGCAGGCGGCGGACAAGCGCCGCGCGGACGCCGCCGAGCAGGCCGACACCCTGGTCGGCGAGGCCACGGCGGAGGCCGAGCGGATCCGCGTCGAAGGGGAGCGGGCCGGCGCGGAAGCCGAGGCGGCGGCCGAGGAGATGCGCTCCGAGGCGCGCGCCGAGGCCGACCGGACGCTCGACGAGGCCCGCGAGGCCGGCGCGAAGAAGCGCGCGGACGCGGCCGAGCAGGCCGACCAGTTGATGGCGAAGGCCCAGGAGGAGGCGCTGCGCGCCACCACCGAGGCGGAGACGCAGGCGGACACGATGGTCGGCGCGGCCCGCAAGGAGGCCGAGCGGATCGTCGCCGAGTCGACCATCGAGGGCAACTCGCTGGTGGAGAAGGCCCGTACGGACGCCGACGAGCTGCTGATCGGGGCGCGCAGCGACGCCACGGCCATAAGGGACCGCGCGGAGGAGCTGCGGGGCCGGGTCGAGGCCGAGGTCGAGGAGCTGCACGAGCGGGCGCGGCGCGAGTCGTCCGAGCAGATGAAGACGGCCGGCGAGCGCGTGGACAAGCTGGTGAAGGCGGCGACCGAGCAGCGCGCCGAGGCCGAGGAGAAGGCCAAGGAGACGCTCTCCGAGGCGAGTTCGGAGGCGAGCAAGGTCCGGATCGCCGCGGTGAAGCGGGCCGAGGGGCTGCTGAAGGAGGCCGAGCAGAAGAAGGCCTCGCTCGTCGCGGAGGCGGAGAAGATCAAGGCGGAGGCGGAGGCGGAGGCCGAGCGGACCGTCGAGGAGGGCAAGCGCGAGCTGGAGGTGCTGGTGCGCCGGCGCGAGAGCATCAATGCCGAGATCTCCCGTGTCCAGGACGTCCTCGAAGCGTTGGAGTCTTTCGAGGCGCCGGGCGGTGGGGCGAAGTCCGCCGGTGCCCCGTCGGTCAAGGCGGGCGCGTCCGCGGGGTCCACTCGTTCGAGTGGCAAGTCCTCGGAGAGCTAGCCACTCAAAAGGCTGGACATTCTCCAGATCAAACGGGCATACGCTCGATGACACGCCGCTCGGACCCCTAGGATTCCCTCTAACACCTCACCGGTCTCATTCGACAGGAACCCCATGAGCGACACTTCCTCCCCCTTCGGCTTCGAGCTAGTGCGGCGTGGTTACGACCGCGGTCAGGTGGACGACCGCATTACCAAGCTGGTCGCCGACCGTGACAGCGCGCTGTCCCGGATCACCTCTCTGGAAAAGCGCATCGAGGAACTCCACCTCGAAACGCAGAACGCCCAGGCCCAGGTCAGCGACGCCGAGCCGTCGTACGCCGGTCTCGGTGCCCGGGTCGAGAAGATCCTCCGGCTGGCCGAGGAGGAGGCGAAGGACCTGCGTGAGGAGGCCCGTCGCGCCGCCGAGCAGCACCGCGAGCTGGCCGAGTCGGCCGCCCAGCAGGTGCGCAACGACGCGGAGTCCTTCGCGGCCGAGCGCAAGTCGAAGGCCGAGGACGAGGGCGTCCGGATCGTCGAGAAGGCGCAGGGCGAGGCCAACTCGCTGCGCTCCGAGGCGCAGAAGGACGCGCAGTCGAAGCGCGAGGAGGCGGACGCCCTCTTCGAGGAGACCCGCGCCAAGGCCGCCCAGGCCGCCGCGGACTTCGAGACCAACCTGGCCAAGCGCCGCGAGCAGTCGGAGCGGGACCTGGCCGCGCGTCAGGCGAAGGCCGAGAAGCGTCTCGCCGAGATCGAGCACCGGGCGGAGCAGCTGCGCCTGGAGGCCGAGAAGCTGCGCACGGACGCGGAGCGCCGGGCCCGTCAGACGGTGGAGACCGCGCAGCGCCAGGCCGAGGACATCGTGGCCGACGCGAACGCGAAGGCCGACCGGATCCGCAGCGAGTCGGAGCGCGAGCTGGCGGCGCTGACGAACCGCCGCGACTCGATCAACGCGCAGCTGACCAACGTCCGCGAGATGCTGGCCACGCTGACCGGTGCCGCGGTGGCCGCGGCCGGTTCCCCGATCGACGACGAGCGGACCGCGGGCGTTCCGGCCCAGCAGTCGCGCTAGTCGCCGGCGGCCCCGGGGCCGCCCGGAGTTCCCGAAAACCCCCTGTCATTCCGGTGGCGGGGGGTTTCGCGTGCCTTTAGGTTGGTACGCATGATCGAGCTTGAGGGCCTCACCAAGCGGTACGGGTCGAAGGTCGCGGTCGACCGTCTCAGCTTCACCGTGCGGCCCGGGGTGGTCACGGGCTTCCTGGGGCCGAACGGGGCGGGCAAGTCGACCACGATGCGGATGATGCTGGATCTGGACAACCCGACGAGCGGGACGGTCCGGATCGACGGCAAGCACTACCGGGAACTCCAGGAGCCGCTGAAGTACATCGGGGCGCTGCTCGACGCCAAGGCGATGCACGGCGGCCGCACGGCGTACAACAACCTGCTGTGCCTGGCGCAGTCGAACCGCATTCCGCGGCAGCGGGTCGACGAGGTGCTCGATCTGGTGGGTCTGACGGCGGTCGCGCGGAAGAAGTCGAAGGGCTTCTCGCTGGGCATGGGCCAGCGGCTCGGTATCGCCTCGGCGCTGCTCGGCGACCCCGAGATCCTGATGTTCGACGAACCCGTCAATGGTCTGGACCCCGAGGGAATTCACTGGATCCGCAATCTGATGAAGGCGCTCGCCACGGAGGGCCGGACGATCTTCGTTTCCAGTCATCTGATGAGTGAAATGGCGCTGACGGCGGATCATCTCATCGTCATCGGGCAGGGAAAGCTGCTGGCCGACACGTCGATGGCGGATTTCATCCACCAGAATTCCCGGAGTTACGTACGGCTCCGCTCTCCGCAGCAGGAACGTCTGCGGGACCTGCTGCACGCCAACGGATTTGTCGCCGTCGAGGCGGGTGGCGGGACGCTGGAGGTCGACGGCACGACGACGGAGAAGCTGGGCGAGCTGGCGGCCTCCCACCAGATCGTGCTGCACGAGCTGAGCTCCCAGCGGGCCTCGCTCGAAGAGGCGTTCATGCAGATGACGGCGGGTGCGGTGGAGTACCACGCGCACGGGACGGACGTACACGGCGGCGGGGGCGTGCCCTACGCCCCGGCGGACGGGCCCCGCTGGGGCGAGAGCTTCGAGGGAGCCTGATCGATGGCAGCGGCATCCGCGGTCCTCCAGTCGGAGTGGACCAAGATCCGGACGGTTTCGTCGACGGTCTGGACGCTGGCGAGCGCCCTGCTCGTGACGGTGGCGATGAGCGCGGCGCTGTGCGCGCTGATGAGCTCCCAGTACGCGAAGCTGTCCGACGTCGAGCGCGCGACCTTCGACCCCACGTTCCTCAGCTTCTCCGGGATGGTGCTGGGTCAGCTGGCGATGGTGGTCTTCGGCGTCCTTGTGGTCGGCACCGAGTACTCCTCGGGCATGATCCGCACCTCCCTGGCCGCCGTCCCGCAGCGTGCCAGCTTCCTCTTCTCGAAGATCGCAGTGGCCGGCGTCCTCGCCCTCCTCGTGGGCCTGGCGACCAGCTTCCTCTCCTTCTTCCTCGGCCAGGCCCTGCTCGGCGACCACCGCACCACCCTGGGCGCCGACAACGTGCTGCGCGCCGTGGTCGGCGGCGGCCTCTACATGGGCCTGATCGCGATCTTCTCGATGGGCGTGGCGACGATGCTCCGCTCCTCGATGCTGTCCCTCGGCATCCTGGTCCCGTTCTTCTTCCTGATCTCCCAGATCCTCTCGGCCGTCCCGAAGGCCAAGGAGGTCGCCCGCTACTTCCCCGACCAGGCCGGCGCCAAGATCATGCAGGTGGTGCCGGACGCGATGGGCTCGGACAAGGCCCCGTACGGCCCCTGGGGCGGCCTCGGCATCATGCTGATCTGGGTGGCGGCGTCCCTCCTGGGCGGCTATCTGGTCCTGAAGAACCGGGACGCGTGAGCGGGGCGGGCACCCGGGGCGGCGCCGGGGGCGGTACGGCCTCCGGCTCGTCGAGCAGTTCGTCGAAGCGCGCCCAGCCCTCCCACCGCCACACGTCGACCGCCGAGTCGGCCTGGAGCGGTACGAAGCGGCCCCGCTCGAAGTCGTCGGCGTCGAGGTCGAACCAGCGCTCGTCGGCGACCTCGGTGCCGAGGCCCACGGTCCGGGCGGTGAGCCGGACCAGCAGCTTCACCCCCACGGATGCCGTGAGGTCCTTGCCCTGGATCTCCCGGAAGGGGAGCGTCGGCACGGCCGCCTCCACGGGGATCCACACCGTGAACGGGGCGCCCCGCTCGACGGCCAGCCAGGAGCGCTCGTCGGCGGGCTCGCCCTTCTCGTCGAGGACTTTGAGCCATTTCTTGTAGATCACCAGGCTGCCGTCGTGCGGCGAGCGTTCGAGATAGCGCAGATGGGCCCGGGCCCGCAGGTCGACGACGGTCAGGTTGTCTAGGTGGTTGTAGAAGCGGACGGCGATGATCGCCTTGTCGCTGCCGGCGTGCCGGGCCGCGTAGTCGGGGAAGTCCGCCGTCGACGCGTACGAGATGCTGGCCCGTCTGCGCCAGACGAAGGGGCGCAGGGCGAACAGCTTGATGAGCACGATGCCGAGCACCACGGCGGGCGCGAGCGCCCCCGTCACCGAGGCCATGGTGGCGAGCCCCTGGTGGACGAGGTTGCCGTCCTGCGGGCTGAGATTGTCCGTGCCGACGCAGGCGCGCAGGGCCTCCAGGACCGTGCCGACCACTCCCTCGACGTCGCCGAAGCGCTCGGCGACGCTCTGCGGCGAGTCCTCGGCGAGGGTCCACACGGTCGCGATGAGGCAGGCCAGGACCAGCAGGAAGCCCAGCGTCATGCCCATGAGCACATGCACGGACCGCCCGGCGATCCACCAGCGAACCGATGTCCGATATCGCGGGTGTGGACCGCGCCGCCGTCCCACCCATCCCGGTACCCACTTCAACTCCACTTCCCCCCAAGCGAATTGACGTGTCAACAGGAACATTCTGCCGTCCGCGCGGGCGTGTGCGGTATACGCCTGCAGACGGGTCCCGTACCCTCGGCCCAGGCGGCGCCGGCGGGTCCGGCCCCCTTCACCGCCCCGGCACGACGTCGAAGGACCCACTGATGGATCGCAGCCTGGCAGCCCTCGGTCTCGACGACGTCGCCGCCGAGCGGCCCCTGGTCTATCCCGGGCGCCCCGCCACGGAACCCTCCCTCCTCCTCGGTGACGAGCTGCTGCCGCTCGCCGTACGCCCGGCCCGGCTCGGCGACTGGCCGGTCGAGGACAACGGCGGGCTCGACGAGACGCTGGCCCGGAACGGGCAGGAGACGGCCGGGCGGCGCCATCCGGTGATCTCCGTGGGGTCCAACGCCTCGCCGGGCCAGGTCCGCCACAAGCTGCGCCGGCTGAAGCTGCCGGTCTCGGTCCCGATGGTCCCCGTGCGGGTCCGCGGGATCGGCGTCGGCTGCTCGGGGCACATCAGCCCGGCCGGCTACGTGGCGGGCACCCCGTACATCGACCCCGCGGCGACCAGCACGCTGGTGGTGACCTGGCTGGACGCGGCCCAGCTCAAGGCGGTCGACGACACCGAGTTCCCCGACTACCAGCGGGCCATCCTGCCGGGGGACGCCTTCGAGATGACGATGCCGTCCGGGGAGCGCCTGAGCGGCGCCTACATCTACTTCAGCGCGCACGGGATGCTCTCCCTCGGGGAGGCGCCGCTGCCCGGCGGCGGTGACCAGCGCGACCTGCTGGCCGGGCTGCTCTCCCGCTCCCCGCGGCTGCGGGAGCTGCTCGGCCCCGACCCGGACAGCTGGGTCGAGCGGGCCGGCGCGGAGTCGGCGGTGCGCTCCCGGGGCACGACGATCTTCGGCGAGGAGGGCTGGGTGCTCCCGCAGACCGAGTTCCTCCCCTATGTCGACGACTCCGTCGAGCTCCGGCCGTACGACGCCCTGCCCCCGCTCGCCGGGTCGCTCCCGCCCGTCGCGGGCACGGAGAGATAACGGTTTCCGCTTCGTCGGAACCGTCAACGGCTGGATAAGCTCGTAGCTCATACGGGGGGCTCCGGCCGTCGGCCGTCACGCCCCGAGGACGACCTGACCTGTCGATGGGGCTGGAGAATGATCGAGGCAGTCGGCCTGACGAAGCGCTATGGCGCGAAGACGGCCGTGTACAACCTTTCCTTCCAGGTGAGGCCGGGGCATGTCACCGGGTTCCTGGGCCCCAACGGCTCGGGCAAGTCGACGACCATGCGCATGATCCTGGGGCTGGACACGCCGTCCGCCGGGCATGTGACGATCGGCGGGCACCCGTTCCGGCAGCTGCCGAACGCGCCCCGGCAGGTCGGCGCGCTGCTGGACGCCAAGGCCGTGCACGGCGGGCGCAGTGCGCGCAACCATCTGCTGTCGCTCGCGCAGCTCGCCGGGATCCCCGCGCAGCGGGTCGACGAGGTGCTGGGGGTCGTGGGGCTCCAGGACGTCGCCAAGCGGCGCTCCAAGGGCTTCTCGCTCGGCATGGGGCAGCGGCTCGGGATCGCGGCGGCGCTGCTCGGCGACCCGCAGGTGCTGCTCTTCGACGAGCCGGTCAACGGTCTGGACCCCGAGGGCATCCTCTGGGTGCGCAACCTGATGAAGAAGCTGGCCGCCGAGGGGCGGACGGTCTTCGTCTCCAGCCATCTGATGAGCGAGATGGCGCTGACCGCCGACCATCTGATCGTGATCGGCCGGGGGCAGCTGCTCGCCGACATGAGCGTGACGGACTTCATCTCGGCGAACTCCGCCGACTTCGCCCGGGTCCGCACCCCGGGCACCGAGCCGCAGCAGCGGGAGAAGCTGACCACGGTGCTCACCGAGGCCGGCGGCCAGGTGATGTCCGAGCCGGACGGCGCGCTGCGGGTGACCGGGCTCGCGCTGCCCCGGATCAGCGACCTGGCGCACGGGGCGGACGTGCGCCTCTGGGAGCTCTCCCCGCACCAGGCCTCGCTGGAGGAGGCGTACATGCGGATGACGCAGGGCGCCGTCGACTACCGCTCGACCGACGACCGGCTCGCCCACCTCCAGGCGCCGCAGCCGCAGCCGCCGTACGGGCAGCCGCAGCCGGAGGCGTACGCCGTCCCCGAGGTGCCGCAGCAGGGCTGGTACGCCCCGCCGCCGCCCGGACAGAACCCGTACGCCACCCCGCAGAACCCCGAGGACGCCCGATGAGCACCCCGTACGCGTACGTCTCCCCGATCCCGGTCCGCAAGGCGCACCTGGGCGACGCGCTCGCCTCCGAGTGGACCAAGATCCGCTCGGTGCGCTCCACGATGTGGACGCTGGGGGTCATGGTGCTGCTGATGCTGGGCATCGGTCTGGGTGTCGCGGCCATCGCCTCGGCCTCCAACGCCCCCATGGGCGAGGAGTCCGCGCTCGGCTTCGGCTTCTTCGGGATGCTGCCGGCCTCGATCTGCGTGATCACGCTGGGCGTCCTGACGATCGCCTCCGAGTACGGCACCGGCATGATCCGCACGACCCTCACGGCCTGCCCGAGCCGGGCCCGGGTGCTGACGGCGAAGGCGCTCGTCTTCTTCCTGCTGGTCTTCACGGTCACCACCGTGGTCGCCGCCCTGGTGGCGGTCGCGCAGGTCGCCATCGTGGACACGGCGGCGACGCCGACCGCGGCCGAGTGGCTGCGGGCGACGGTCGGGGCGGGCGGCTACCTCGCCCTGCTCGGCCTGCTCTCGCTGGCGGTGGGCACGCTCATCCGGCACTCGGCCGGCGCGATCACGGTGATGATCGGTCTGCTGCTGCTCCCGCTGGTGGCGGCGCTCTTCATGTTCTCCGAGGCGCTGAAGTCGGTGCAGGAGTTCCTGTTCACCTACGCGATCCCCTCGCAGATGATCGCGCTGTACAGCACGACCGCGCCCTTCGGGGAGAACGGTCCGGCCGGCTGGGAGCCGGTGCTGATCATGGGCGGCGTCACGGCGGTGGTGCTCGGCGGCGCGTACGCCCTGCTGAACAGCAAGGACGTCTAGGCCCCCCGGGCCCCGGGCTCCGGCCCCCGGGCCCCCGGCCTCAGTACTTCGGCGCGTTGCGGGACCGCTGCACCCGGCTGGTGCGGCGGTCCTTCGCGTTCCAGCAGGCCTTGTGCCAGTGCCTGCGGTCCTCCACTCCCCCGTACTCCGGCCAGGCCACCACGTGCGGGGCGCCGCCGGGGATCTCCTGGTCGCAGCCGGGGCAGCGGTAGCGCTTGCCGGGCGCGCTCGCGCCCGCGACATGGCGGACGTACCACTCCTCGCCCTGCCAGGTCTCGCTGCGCTGCGAGCCGCCGTACCGGTCGCCCTGCTCGTCCTGCGGATCGGGATTCGCACCGCCTCGGGCGCGGTTGTGGCGCGGGGACACTTCGACACCTCACGGGGGCGTAGACACATACGGGCACGGAAAGTTCCGTCCAGCCTACGGGCCGCGACGGGGTCGGTCCGCACCCGCCCATGGCGGATCAGCCGAAAATCGCAAGAACTTCATGAACGCCCGTTGCCTTTGGCACGTGTCAGACGTTGTTGCCGGTACGAGGGGGAGTTCGCGAGGGGGAGAACGCGTCGGCCGCAAGGAGGCAGAAGGCGATGCGCGTGGGTACGTTCGTGCTGGCCGCCCAGTTCCCGGGCCAAGGTCAGCAGGAGGCGCTGCACCGGGCGGTGCGGACCGCCGAGGCGGCCGAGGAGGCGGGGCTCGACTCCGTCTGGCTCGCCGAGCACCACTTCGTGCCGTACGGGGTCTGCCCGTCGGCGGTCACCCTGGCCGCGCTGCTCCTCGGGCGCACCCGCCGGCTGCGGGTCGGCACGGCGGTCAGCGTGCTGCCGAACGCGCACCCGGTCGCGCTGGGCGAGCAGGCGGCGCTGCTGCACGTGGCCTCCGGGGGGAGATTCACCCTCGGGGTGGGCCGGGGCGGGCCGTGGGTGGACCTGGAGGTGTTCGGCGCCGGCCTCCCGGCGTACGAGGCGGGCTTCCCCGAATCGCTCGACCTGCTGCTCCGCTGGCTGCGCGAGCCCCGGGTCGGCGCCGAGGGGGGACGGTTCGCCTTCCGTGAGGTGGCGGTCGTGCCCGGCCCCGGCGAGCTGATCGGCGGAGCGGCCTCGCCCGAGGTGGTGCTCGCCTGCACCTCCCCGAAGAGCGTGCGGCTGGCGGCCGAGCGGGGGCTGCCGATGCTCCTCGGCATGCACTGCGGGGACGAGGAGAAGGCCGAGATGGTGGCCTGCTGGGAGCGGTACGCCGGGGAGGCGGGCCGCTCCCGCGACGAGATCGGGCGGATCGGCGCCGGGCATGTCTCGGCCGGTGTGGTCCAGCTCGCGGACCGTGCGGCGGACGCGGCGGAGGCCCTGGTGAAGGCGATGCCGGGCTGGCTGAAGCAGGGGCTTGACGCCCATGTGACGGTGGACGGCAGACACCGCGCGATGCGCGATCCGGTGGCGTACACGGAGCTGCTGTGCGGGCTGCACCCGGTGGGCACGCCACGGCAGGCGGCGGACCGGCTCGCGGCGACGTCGGAGCGCACCGGCATCACCCGCTTCGCGCTGCTCGCCGAGGGCTCGGGCGAGCTCGCCGCCACCGAGGAGAACGTGCGGCGCCTGGGCGCCGAGGTGCTTCCGCTGCTCGCCAGGCCCGCGTGAGGGCGGGGCAGGACCGTGCTGCCGCTCCGGCGTCTCTTCGCTCTCCCGGGACGCGGAGCGGCAGCACCAGGCCTTGTCAGCAGTCGCGCAGCTCGGGCGACTGGTTGAGCAGCTGGCCCCGTATGGAGGTGAAGCGGGCGAGCCGCTCGTCCACGGACGGGTCCAGCGGGAAGACCGCCACGCGGTGGCAGTTCTGGAAGGCGAGACGCACCCCGAAGTGCCGCTGGAGCGCACCTCGGATGGCATCGCTCGCCAGCGCGCGCAGCAGCTGACCACGTGCCTGCTCGTCCGGCGGGGGCGTCTGGTTGTCGGCGAACTCGCCGCCGTCGACCTTCAGCTGTGCCACCAGAGAGCTGATCATCTCCCATGCGTAGGGCAGGGAGGTCCGGACGCAGTCGACGAAGTCGGCTTCGTCGACCTCGCCTCGCTCGGCCTGTTCCAACAGCGCCGGTGAGACGTCGAGCGACATGGGTTCTCCTCTCGCGACCCCGACGGGCGGGGCCTTGCGGGCAGGGACAGAGGCCGGCGACACGCACGCAGCGTGCACGGGCGACGACCTCCTGTCTTCCACGGTAAGCGCGCCGGTCTGCCCGCACCAGGAGATTGGGCACACAACCGGCCAATAAGTGACGGTCGTTGGGCGCGCGCCCGGCGGGCGTTACGGCCCGAATCGCGTCGGAAGGCGTCCGTCTTGTAGCGTTGCGGACCATGCGTCTCGTCATTGCCCGCTGTTCCGTGGACTACGCGGGCCGGCTCACCGCCCACCTGCCCTCCGCGCCCCGTCTGATCCTGGTCAAGGCAGACGGCAGCGTCTCCATCCACGCGGACGACCGCGCGTACAAACCGCTCAACTGGATGTCGCCGCCGTGCACCCTCAAGGAGGGCGTCGACGGTGAGGCGGGCATCTGGACCGTGATCAACAAAGCGGGCGAGAAACTGATCATCACGATGGAGGAGATCCTCCACGACTCCTCGCACGAGCTCGGTGTCGACCCCGGCCTGATCAAGGACGGCGTCGAGGCGCACCTCCAGGAGCTGCTCGCCGACCGCATCGAGACGCTGGGCGAGGGCTGGACGCTGGTCCGGCGCGAGTACCCGACGGCGATCGGCCCGGTGGACATCCTGTGCCGGGACTCCGACGGGGCGACGGTCGCGGTGGAGATCAAGCGGCGCGGCGAGATCGACGGCGTCGAGCAGCTGACCCGCTACCTGGAGCTGCTCAACCGCGACCCGCACCTGGCGCCGGTCAAGGGCATCTTCGCGGCCCAGGAGATCAAGCCGCAGGCGCGGGTGCTCGCCAACGACCGCGGCATCGACTGCGTGGTGCTCGACTACGACGCGCTGCGCGGCATCGAGGACGACAAGCTGCGGCTGTTCTGACCGTACGGACAGAGGTACGAGAAGGGCCCGGGTGCGACAGGCACCCGGGCCCTTCTCGTACGCGGGTCAGGCCGGGTTCCCGCCGGTGGTCGCGGTCTCGGAGCGGGAGGCGGAGGCGGTGTCGCTGGGGTTCTGCGTGGGCGGCGTCGTCGATGGGTCGGTGGTCGGCGGTGTCGTCGTCGGCTCGGTGGTCGGCGGCTTGGTCGTCGGCGAGGGGGTCGGGGACTTCGTGGGCGGCGTGGTCCTGGTCGGCGACAGGGTCGGCCGCGGCGGCGCCGTCGTGGTGGCCGCCGGGTCGCTCGGGGTGGCGCTGCCGGTCGCGGACGGGGAGCCGCTGGGGGTCGCCGGGGTGCTCGGGGAGCCGGTGCCGCCGGGGGTGGCCGTGCCGGTGGGCGCCGGGGCGCCCGGGTCCGAGGGGCGGCTGGTGGAGTCCTCGGTGGGCTCCTCGTCGCCGGGGGTGCCGTCCCCGGTGCCGTCGCCCTGGTCGGCGGTGCTGTCGGAGGTGACCCGGTCGTCGGCGGGGTGCTCGTCGTTGCCGGAGGTGGCGCCGATGGTGACGACGGTGCCGAGGACGGCGACGAGCAGGGCGCCCGCGCCGACGGCGGCCAGATTGCGGCGGGCACCGGCGAGGATGCCCTTGCGCAGCCCGGGGCGGCCCTCGTCCCGGCGGCGGTCCGCGAGGTGCTCCGGGGTGGTCAGGACGGTCGGGGCCTCGTCCGGGAAGGCGGCGAGGGCGGCCGGGAAGCCTGCGGTCGGCACCGTCGGCGGGGCGGGCACGGGGCCGGGGCCGGGGAGGCCGGAGAGGCCGGTCGGCGCGGCGAGGGCGGGGAAGGCGGGCTTGGCCGTGAGCGGGGCGGCGACCGGGACGCCCCGGGGCGGCGAGGCCGGGCCCTCGCGGCGGGTCGGCAGGGCGGGCGGGGCGGGCGGCGCGGGCTCGACCGGGGTGGTCTCGCCCGTGAGGTCGGCGACGAGCGCGAGGGCGCGGCGCCCCGCGACGGTGCCGCGCTTGTCGGCGAGGGCACCGCGCAGCCCGATGGAGGCCTCCAGTTCGGCGCGGGCCCGCTGGAGGCTGCCGGCGCAGAGCGCGAGGATGCCCAACTCGTGGTGGAAGTAAGCCTCTTCGGCGACCTCGCCGGCCCGCCGCGCGGCTTCCTGGCCGCTGCGCAGGGCCCGCTCCCAGGCGCCCCAGTGGAGGCCCGTGGCGAAGGCGGGCGCGGCGGCGCGGGCGAGCAGGACGGCGGTCTCGGGGTGCTCGGCCGTGCTGCCGGGGACGAGCGCGCCGAGGGCGGCGAGCAGCGCGTCGGCCTCGGCGGTGGCGCGCTCGGGGGTGACGGACGGGTGTCCGGCCCACCAGGCGTAGTGCTGGGCGACGGTGTGGGCGCGGCCGGTGGCGTCCTCCTCGTACCCCTGGGCGAGGAGCTGGGTGAGGACTCCGGCGGCGAGGCGGTAGCGGGAGCCGACCGGGGAGAGCAGCCCGCAGCCCATGAGCTCGCCGACGGCCGCGTCGGCGTGGGTGTCGCCGACGAGGGCGGGCAGGTGCGCCTGGTGCGGCACCTCGCCGCCGAGGGCGACGGCGAAGCGCAGGGTGTCCTGGGCGGCGCGGCTGAGCCGGGAGGCGAGCAGGGAGGCCGGGGCGGCCGCCTCGCCGAGGCTGGGGAGCGGTATCGCGCGGACCTCCACATCCGGGTCGTCGGAGTCGGCGACGGGCTGGGCGGGCGCGGGGAGGCCGGAGGGTCCGAAGGCCTCCTCCAGGGCGCCGAAGGCGTCGAACTCGGCGGGGCCGATCCGGAGCCGGTCGCGCTGCCGGAGCAGGGCGGCGGCCTGGACGAAGCGCAGCGGCAGGCCCTCGGACTCGAACCAGAGGTCGCCGGCCCAGTTGGACTCCTCCTCGGTGAGGGTCCGGCCGACGGCGCTCTCCAGGAGCTCGACGGCGGCGGGGCGGCCGAGTCCGGTGAGCACGACCTCTTCGAGGGCGGCCTCGGGCGAGGCGGCGGGGGCGTCGGGGGTGACGCCGAAGACGAAGGCGCAGTCGGGGGTGGCGGCGAGCAGGTCGTCGAGGGCGGTGCCGCCGAACTCCAGGTCGTCGACGAGGACGATCGCGCCGATGCGGCGCACCTCGATGAGGAGTTCCTCGCGGTCGGGCCGGAACCCGGGCGCGTACTGGACGGTGTGGAAGAGCTCGTACAGCAGCTCGGTGGGGGTGCGGTGGTGGCCGGAGAGGTGCACGACGCCGTCGGGGGCGATGTCGGCGCAGTCGGCGGCGACGGCGGCGAGGAGGGTGCTGCGGCCGGAGCCCGCGGGTCCGGTGAGCCGGGCGGAGCGGCCCCGGGTGAGGTGCTGGACCAGGAGGTCGCGCTGCTCCTGGCGTTCGAGCAGGGGCAGGGCGGGGGCCGCGGGGCCGGGCGGCACCGGGGGCGCGGCGGCGCGGGCGGCCTCGGCGCGTTCCTCGGCGGTGCGGCGGCGGGGGGCCGGGGGCTGTTCGCCGGGCGCGCAGACCTCGATCTCGCTGCCGTCGACGGGGTTGACGGTGAGCAGCAGACCGCCGGCGACGACGCGTGCGGTACGGACCCGGGCGGCGGCGGTGGACACGGGCACGAGCGCGGCGCTGGGGCCGGAACGGGCGTCCTCGCCCTCGGTGTCGTGACCGTACTCCTCGGGTCCCCGGTTGATCGGGTCCATGGTCGAGCTCCCAAGCGGCGGGCGATGTGCAGGCGAGAGCCGACCCTAGACGGTTGTCCGACCTCCGGGAACAGGCGGGGTGCCGTGGAGACCAAGACGTCACGGTCTTGTGAGGATTGAGCGTGACGCCTGGTTTCCACAGCAGCTTCACACCCGCGGCAGCGACTCCGCGGCGAGGCCGCCCTCGATGGCGAGGATGCGGTGCAGCCGGGTGGCCACGAGGAGGCGCTGCATCTGGGGCGGCACCCCGCGCAGCACGAGGCGGCGGCCGCAGCGGCCGGCCCTGCGGTGGGCGCCCATGATGACTCCGAGCCCGGTGGCGTCCCAGGAGTCGAGACCGGTCAGGTCGAGCACGAGGTCGCCGACTCCGTCGTCGACGGCCGAGTGCAGGACCGTACGGGCGTCCGCCGCGCTGCGGACGTCGAGGCGGCCCCCGACGACCAGCTCGACGTGGTCGCCCCTGATGTGCATATGCGCTCCCCGAGAGTGCTCCGTCGTGTGCCCGTCTTCGCAACGACTGACTGCCGGGTCGGCAGATGCGTTGCGCCTTGTAAGCGAACCGATATCGAAATTCACCCCGAGGGGCGATGGCGCGAGGGGCGGTCGGACCCCTGTGCGGACTCCGCACCGACCCCCGTGCGGAATCAGTACGTGTAGAAGCCCTGCCCGCTCTTGCGCCCGATGTCACCCGCGTCCACCATCCGGCGCATCAGCTCCGGCGGGGCGAACTTCTCGTCCTGGGTCTCGGTGTAGATGTTGCTCGTGGCGTTGACGAGGATGTCGACGCCGGTGAGGTCGGTGGTGGTGAGCGGGCCCATCGCGTGCCCGAAGCCCAGCTTGCAGGCGATGTCGATGTCCTCGGCGGTGGCCACGCCCGACTCGTACAGCTTGGCGGCCTCGACGACGAGTGCCGAGATGAGGCGGGTGGTGACGAAGCCGGCGACGTCGCGGTTGACGACGATGCAGGTCTTGCCGACGGACTCGGCGAACTCCCGCGCGGTGGCGAGGGTGGCGTCGCTCGTCTTGTAGCCGCGGACGAGCTCGCAGAGCTGCATCATCGGGACCGGCGAGAAGAAGTGGGTGCCGACGACGGCCTCCGGGCGCTCCGTCACCGCGGCGATCTTGGTGATCGGGATGGCGGAGGTGTTGGAGGCGAGCACGGCGCCGTCCTTGGCGACCTTGTCGAGGGCGCGGAAGATCTCGTGCTTGACCTCCAGCTTCTCGAACACCGCCTCGACGACGATGTCGGCGTCGGCGACGGCCTCCAGGTCGGTGGTGGCGGTGATCCGGCCGAGGGCGGCCTCGGCGTCGGCGGCGTCCAGCTTGCCCTTGGCGACGAAGCGGTCGTACGAGGCCTTGATGGCGTCGGTGCCCCGGGTCAGCGCGGCGTCGGTGACGTCACGCAGGACGACGTCCCAGCCGGCCTGGGCCGAGACCTGCGCGATGCCGGACCCCATGAGTCCTGCCCCGATGACGGCGAGCTTCCTGGCCACGTCTTCCACCCCTCTATGCCCTCAACAACTGTTCACTTCTGGCTCTTCGGCGGAGATTAGCGGGCCCGGGGCGCCAAGTGACCGTGAAGTAATGCGCGTCACGCCCGGTTTGACGGACGTCACACTCGCGACACCCCGGCAGCGGGCGGCAGCGCCTCGCACCATACCCCTGGGGGGTATATAGTCGTCTGCTATGCGTCGCTACGACCCGAGAGCCGCCCCCGCGCCGCTTCTGCTGCTGACCGGCATGGTCAGCCTGCAATTCGGCTCCGCCTTCGCCAAGACGCTCTTCGGACAGATCGGACCGACCGGGGCCACCCTGCTGCGGCTGCTGTTCTCCGCCGCCCTGCTCTGCCTGTTCTCCCGGCCCGCGCTGCGGCTGCTGCGCACCCACTGGCGGCTGCTGCTGCCGTACGGGGCGGTCTTCACCGTCATGCAGTTCTCGTTCTACGAGGCCACCTCCCGGCTCCCGCTGGGCGTGGTCGTCACCCTGGAGTTCAGCGGGCCGCTGCTGCTCGCCGCGCTGACCTCGCGGCGGGCGCTCGACCGGCTCTGGGTGCTGCTCGCGGCGGCCGGGCTGCTCGTGCTCGGCGGCACGCGGGGCATGGACGACCCCGTCGGGCTCGCCGCCGCGCTGCTCACCGGCGCGGCCCTGACCGGCTACATCCTGCTCGGCGCCCGCGTCGGGCGGGCCGTCCCGGGCGGCGCCGGGCTCGCCCTCGGCCTGAGCGTGGCCGCCGTCCTGGCCCTGCCGACCGCCCCGGTCCTCGGACTGCCCCCGCTCGACGTCCTCACCGAGCCGGCCGTCCTGGCCATGGCGCTCGGGGTGGCGGTGCTGACCACGGTGATCCCGTTCTCCCTGGAGTTCGCCGCCCTGCGACGGCTGCCGCCGCGGGTCTTCGCGGTCCTCTCCACCGTCGAACCGGTCATCGCCGCCCTGGTCGGCCTCACCCTCCTGGACGAACACCTCTCGCCGCTCCAATGGGCCGCCGTGCTCTGCGTGGTGGCCGCCGCGGTCGGCACGGGAGTGGGGGCGGCGGGCGCGGCGAAGAAGGGCGGGACCGACCCCGGCGTCCCATCCGACCTCTCACTCGACCCCGGCACATCCTCAGCACCGTCCGATCGGACTTCACCGAAGCAGAACGGAGTGCACCAGACATGAGCCCCACCACCACCCTGACCACCGAGCGCGCCGCCCGCGTCGCGCCCCTGCTTGAGAGCGTCTCCCGCACCACCCGCTCGGCCCTGCTCGTCGCGGGCGGCTACTTCGAGACGGCGGCCGGCATCGGCGCCTTCTCCCGGAACTCCTTCGACCTCGCCCTGGAGACGGGCGCGGTGGCCCGCCGGCTGCACCGGGGCAACAAGGTGCTCTACGACGTCATCGTCAACGACCTCGGCATGTCCTGTTCCACCGACGTCTGTACGGTCCCGGCCCCGGGCATGCCCGCCCCCGAGGTGCTCGACCTCGCCCCGCTCGACGCCGCGGCCGCCGCGGCCGGGATCGCGTACTCCGTCACCCGCGAGCGGACCCTGCGCAACCGGGCCGCCCGCGCCATGAAGCACGCCGTGCGCGGGCCGGAGCTCCAGCCGCCGTTCTCCCGCGAGGGCGACGAGATCCTGTTCCGCTCCCGGAGCTACGCGAAGGTGCTCGCCGGAGTGGTCAAGGACGACCACGTCGTGCCGCGCTGCCCGCTGATCGTCGCCGAGTACTTCGCGCGCTACTTCGCCCGGCTGCGGGCCTTCCCCGACTGCCCCCGCCGCCATGTCGTCGACATCAACTCCCTGGCCGACCGCGACAAGGTGACCAAGGGCGCCGAGATCTATCTGCGGACCCAGGGCACGTCCGACGAGGAGATCACGCTGGTCTTCGCCGACGCGGAGTGCGCCGACCCGATCGCCCTGACCTACACCGCGTACGACTTCTGAGGGGAGTCCGACATGGCGACGATCTATCTCGACCACCAGGCGACCACCCCGATGGACCCGGCGGTCGCCGACGCGATGCACACCGCGGCGACCGAGTGCTTCGCCAACCCGTCGAGCCCGCACGCGGCCGGCATCCGCGCCTTCCGCGAGGTCGAGCGGGCGCGGGGCACCGTGGCGCGGTTCATCGGGGCGGCGCGCAGCGAGATCTACTTCACCTCGGGCGCCACCGAGGGCAACAACCTCGCCGTCAAGGGCATCGTCGGGCGCGGCCCGGGCGGCCGGGCCCGCCATGTGGTGACGACGGCGGTGGAGCACAAGTCCGTGCTGGACACCTGCCGTTCGCTGCGCGCGGCGGGGCACGAGGTGACCGTGCTGCCGGTCGACGCGGAGGGCCGGGTGGACCCGGCGCGGGTGGCGGCGGCGCTGCGGCCGGAGACCGCGCTGGTGTCGGTGATGCTCGCCAACAACGAGATCTCCACGATCCAGCCGGTGGCCCGGATCGCGGAGCTGACCCGGGCGGCCGGGGTGCCGCTGCACTGCGACGCCACCCAGGGCGTCGGCACCCTCCCGGTGGACGTGCGGGAGCTGGGCGTCGACCTGCTGACGTTCTCCGGGCACAAGATCTACGGCCCGAAGGGCATCGGCGTCCTGTACGTGGCCAACGAGCTGTCGGACCGGGCGCCGCTGGTGCCGCTGCTGCACGGCGGCGGGCAGGAGCGCGGGCTGCGGGCGGGCACGCTGAACACGGCCGCCGTCATCGGCCTCGGCACGGCGGTCGAGCTGCTCGCGGCGGGCCGCGAACGGGAGGCGGCCCGCCTGGCGGCGCTGCGCGGGCGGTTCCTCGCGGAGCTGGCCGAGCTCGTGCCGTACACCCTCAACAGCGGTACGGGCGTGGGGTTCCTGCCGCAGGCGGTGAACCTGTCGTTCGAGGGGGCGGACGCGCAGCAACTGCTCCTGGAGGTCACCGCGGTCGCCGTCTCCTCGGGTTCGGCGTGCAACAGCTCGGCGCAGGAGCCGTCACATGTGCTGACCGCGATCGGGCTGCCGCCGGAGCGGATCCGGGGCAGCATCCGGGTGGGCTTCGGCCGCTTCACCACCGAGGAGCAGGCGGTCGACGCGGCCCGTGCGCTGGCGGCGGGGGTCAGGACGGCGGCGCCGGCCGGGGCTGGTCACCCCACCCGCACCGCGTAATCAAGCACCTTCCCGCCCAGCAGGTCCTCGATCTCGTCCAGGAGGTCGAGGGCCTCGCGGGAGACCTCGCCGGGGTGGCGGCCCGCGGTCATCTCGGCGCTGATGAAGCCGATGACGGTGCCCTGGATCCAGGCGATCTGGCTGCCGACGAGCAGCGGCATCGGGTCGTCCGGCGGGGCGCCGGTGTCCTCCCGTAGCGCGGCGACGGTGGTCTCGACGACCTCCTGCTGGAGGTAGAAGAGGCGCGCCTTGAGCGTGGGCGCGTCGTCGATGACCCGCATGAACGCGGCGTACCCGTCCATGAGTCCGTACGCGGGCGAGACCGCGGTGACATGGCCCCGGATCTCGCGCAGCACGGCGCGGGCCGCGGACTCCCCCTTGTCGCGGCCGCGGATCATGCGGGCCAGGCGGTGGGTGATGCCCTCCATCCGGTCGAGGAAGAGGTCCTCCTTCGCCGGGAAGTAGTTGTAGACGGTGTTGACGGAGACGTCCGCCGCCTCCGCGATCTCCGCGACCGTGACGGCCGTGAAGCCGCGCTCCAGGAAGAGCCCGGTCGCGATGTCCGAGATCCGCTGTTTCGTCTGCCGCTTCTTGCGTTCCCTGAGCCCCTCAGCCATGCGCCCATTCTAGGGGTCCTGAAATTTTGGAGGCGTTGCAAAATTTCAGAGACTCTGTTTTTGTGGTCACTATGCCAATCATCAGCACCTCCGGGCTTTCCCGGACCTTCCGCACGCCCAAGGGCGAGGTCCAGGCCGTGCGCGGGATCGACCTCACCGTGCGGCCGGGCGAGATCCTCGGCTTCCTCGGCCCCAACGGAGCCGGCAAGACCACCACCCTGCGGATGCTCACCACGCTGCTCCCGCCCACCGGCGGCGCCGCCACCGTCGCGGGCCACGACCTGCTCCGCGACCCCGTCGGCGTACGGCGCGCGATCGGCTACGTCCCCCAGTCCGGCGGGGTCGACCCGCAGGAGACCGTGCGCTCCGAGCTGGTCCTCCAGGGGCGCCTGTACGGGCTCCCCCGGCCCCGCGCCGAGGCCCGCGCCGCCGAGCTCGCCGAGGAGCTCGGCCTGACCGGGCTCCTGGACCGCCCCACCCCCGCCCTCTCCGGCGGCCAGCGGCGGCGCCTGGACCTCGCCCTCGGCCTCACCCACCGGCCGCGGCTGCTCTTCCTCGACGAGCCGACCACCGGCCTCGACCCGGGCAGCCGCGCCGACCTGTGGGCGCTGGTGCGGCGGCTGCGCGACGAGCACGGCACCACCGTCGTCCTGACCACCCACTACCTCGACGAGGCCGACGCCCTCGCCGACCGTCTGGTCGTCGTGGACCAGGGCGTCGTCGTCGCCGAGGGCTCCCCCGCCGCGCTCAAAGCCGAGCACGGCGCGGACACCCTCCAGGACGCCTTCCTCGCCATCACCGGCCGCGGCCTCGCGCCCGCCGACACCACGCCCGTCGCCGTCTAGGAGCCCACCCGATGCTTCGCCACGACACCGCGGTCCTCTTCGGCCGCTACGCCCGGCAGACCCTGCGCTCGCCGTTCCAGATCTTCTTCGGCGCGCTGATGCCGCTGCTCTACCTGTTCCTCTTCGGCCCGCTCCTGACCGGACTCCCGCTCGGCCGCGCGGGCGACTCCTGGCAGGTCCTTGTCCCCGGGCTGCTGCTCCAACTCGGCCTGTTCGGCGCCTCGTTCGCGGGCTTCGCGGTCATCATGGAGAAGAACTGGGGCGTCCTGGAACGCATGCGGGTCACCCCGGTCAGCCGGCTCGCCCTGCTCCTCGGCCGGACCCTGCGGGACACCGCGCTCTTCCTCTTCCAGGCCGTCCTGCTGGTCCTCGCCGCCCTGCTCATGGGGCTGCGGGCGCCGCTCGCGGGACTCCTGATCGGCTTCGGCTTCGTGGCGCTGCTGACCTTCTCGCTCGCCTCCCTCTCGTACGTGCTGGCGCTGCGGCTGCCGAGCCCGCAGGAGTTCGGCCCGGCGATCAACACCCTGGCGATGCCCTCGATGCTGCTGTCCGGGCTGATGCTCCCGATGGCCCTCGCCCCCGGCTGGCTCGACGCGCTCTCCCACTTCATGCCGTTCCGCTACCTGGTGGACGCCGTCCGGGACGCGTACCTCGGCCGGTACGCGACCACGACGATGCTGTACGGGGTGCTGGTCGCCCTCGCACTCACGGCACTCGCCGTGACGGTGGGCACACGCACCTTCAAGAAGGCCCACGCGTAACTAGGCTGGCCCCATGGTCAACCTGACGCGCATCTACACCCGCACCGGCGACAAGGGCACCACCGCCCTCGGCGACATGAGCCGGACCGCCAAGACGGATCTGCGGATCTCCGCCTACGCCGACGCCAACGAGGCCAACGCCGTCATCGGCACGGCCGTCGCGCTCGGGCAGCTCGACGAGGACGTCGTGAAGGTCCTGGTCCGGGTCCAGAACGACCTGTTCGACGTGGGCGCGGACCTCTCCACCCCGGTCGTCCCCGACCCGAAGTACCCGCCGCTGCGCGTCGAGCAGTCGTACGTCGACAAGCTGGAGGCGGACTGCGACCTGTTCCTGGAGCGGCTCGACAAGCTGCGCTCCTTCATCCTGCCCGGCGGCACGCCCGGCGCGGCCCTGCTGCACCAGGCGTGCACGGTGGTCCGGCGGGCGGAGCGCTCCACGTGGGCGGCGATCGAGGTGCACGGCGAGACGATGAACCCGCTGACCGCCACGTACCTCAACCGGCTGTCAGACCTGCTCTTCATCCTTGCCAGGACGGCGAACAAGGAGGTCGGGGACGTGCTCTGGGTGCCGGGCGGGGACCGCTGACGGGTCCTGGTCCGACCCCTTCGGGGCCTTCTTCGGGAAGACCGCGTACGTCAGGGCGATCAGACCGTGGATGCCGGCCGCCCGCCAGGCGAAGCCGATCCAGCCCGTGAGGGACGCGGTGTCGCCGGAGTCGCCTACGTACCAGGCGGCCAGGAGCAGCAGCCCGGTCGCGACGGACGCCGCCACCACGGTGCCGAGCCACACCCGGCCCTCGTGGCGGGCCCTGGCCATCCCGTACCGGGGCGGCCGCACGGGCGGCGGGCCGCCGCCGAGGCGGTGGGCGGCGTGTCCGTCGAGCCACTTCACCGTGCGGTGGCCGTGGCCGACGGTGTAGCCGATGTAGACCGCGGCGAGCCCGTGCTTCCAGCTCGGGTCGGCGCCGTTCCTGAGGTCGACCGCGGTCACCACGAGCAGGACGACCTCCAGGAGCGGCTCGCAGAGCAGCAGCGCCATCCCGAGGCGCGGTCTCCTCAGCAGGTAGCGGGCGGCGAGTCCGGCGGCCAGCAGGACCCAGAAACCGACCTCGCAGATCACGATCAGAGCGACGATCACGGGATTCCCCTTCCTGTTCACCACCAGCCTCGCGGCCGCCCGGCCCGGAAGCGTCGTCGCCGGTGAGGAACCGCGTCTACATCCTTCGACGGAGGCCCGGCTCGGCCCGTACGAGGACGTCGGGGAGCCCGGCGGCGTGTTGGATGGAGGGGTGCGCCTCCCCCGACCTCACCGTGACGACCTGTTCATCGCCGCCGCCGGCCTCGCCTGCGGCCTGCTGCTGTGGTCGTTCGGGCTGTACACCAAGTCGGAGGAGCTCTTCCCGCAGCGCTGGGCGACGCTGATCCCGCTCGTCGTGATGGCCTCGATGGAGGCGGTGCGGCGCACCCTGCCCCGTACGGCACTGGCCGTCGGCACCCTCGCGATCGTGGGCGACCAGTTCACCAACGGCAATCTCGCCACCGTGCTGATGTTCACGGACGTCGTCTACGCGGCCGTGGTGTACGGGACCACGGCCTCGGCCCGGCGCATCCCGTACAGCACCGGTCTGATCACCGTCGGGGTGACGATCGCCTTCCTCGTCTGGTGGCAGAACGCGTTCGCGCTGCTCATCGGCGTGATCACCGGCATGATCTCCTTCCTCCCGGCCGTGACCGGCGCCATCGTGCGCAACCACCGGGAGGCCGCCGACTCGGCGCGGCTGCGGGCGGAACAGACCGCGCTGCTGGCCGAGATGGACCGGACCCAGGCGGTCGGCGCCGAGCGTGCCCGGATGGCCCGGGAGCTGCACGACATGGTCGCCAACCATCTGTCGGCCATCGCGATCCACTCCACGGCCGCGCTCTCCCTGGACGACGAGGCCACCACCCGGCGGGCGCTGGGCGTGATCCGGGAGAACAGCGTGGCCGGGCTCGCCGAGATGCGGCGGCTGATCGGGCTGCTCCGGGACAGCTCGGAGGACACCGGACCGGCCGCCGTGCCCCGGCTCTCCGGCCTGGACGCGCTGGTGGCCCAGGCCCGGACCAACGGCGCGACCAGCGGTCTGGCGTTCCGCCTCGACGACACCCGCGAGGAGACCGGGGAGCAGCTGCCGGCGCCGGTCGAGCTGGCCGCGTACCGGATCGTCCAGGAGTCGCTGACCAACGCCCTCAAGCACGCGGCGGCCGGTACGGTCACGGTGACCCTGGTCCGCGACGAACGGGCCCTCACGGTACGGGTGACCAGCCCGTTCGGGGACCGTCCGGGGCCCCGGGCACCGGGGTCGGGGGCCGGTCTGGTCGGGATGCGGGAGCGGGTGGCGCTGCTGGGCGGGACGTTCGAGGCGGGGCCCGTGCCGGAGGCGGACGGGACGAGGATCTGGCGGGTGCGGGCCGAGCTGCCCGCCGAGGAGAGGACACCGGAGGCATGACGATCCGGATCGTGGTCGCCGAGGACCAGAGCGCGGTGCGCGCGGGACTCGTGCTGATCCTGGGCAACGCGCCGGACATCGAGGTGGTGGGCGAGGCCGCGGACGGCGAGCGGGCGGTGGAGCTGGCCCGCGAACTGCGCCCGGACCTGGTCCTGATGGATGTGCAGATGCCCCGGATGGACGGGGTGACGGCGACCCGGCTGGTGGTGGCGGAGGGCCTGGCCGACGTGCTGGTGCTGACCACCTTCGACCTGGACGAGTACGTCTTCGGGGCGCTGCGGGCGGGGGCCTCGGGCTTCCTCCTGAAGAACACGGAGGCGAAGGACCTGATCGCGGCGGTGCGGACGGTGGCGGGCGGCGAGGGTCTGATCGCGCCCGCGGTGACCCGCCGGCTGATCGCCGAGTTCGCGGCCCCGCGCCCGCCCGCGCCGACGGCCGACCAGGGGATCGTGGCGCGGCTGACGCCCCGTGAGCGGGAGGTGCTCGGGGCGCTGGGCGCGGGTCTGTCGAACGCGGAGATCGCGGTACGTCTCGACATGGCGGAGGCCACGGTGAAGACGCACGTCAGCAAGGTGCTGGGGAAGCTGGAGCTGCGCAGCCGGGTCCAAGCGGCCGTGCTGGCACAGGAGTTGGGGATCCGCTGACGAGGCGTCCGGAGCCCCGGCACATACCCGGCGGATATCCGGGCGGAATCTGAGAAAAATCTGAGAGAGACCGTTCCAACGTTGGTCTGGACCTCTTGACGGCTGGTCCAGACCTTTCTACGCTCGGCGGCGCGCGCACCTTTTCGGACCACCCCCACCCTTGTCGTCCGCAACTTGAGGAGCACCGTTGAGCACTCAAGCACCGACGCGCAGTGCAGGGTTCAGACACCGGGCTGCCGCCGGTCTGACCGCCCTCGTCCTGCCACTGGCCGCCATGATCGGCCTCGCCGCACCCGCCGAGGCCGCGACCTCGGCCACCGCCACGTACACCAAGGTCTCCGACTGGGGCACCGGCTTCGAGGGCAAGTGGACGGTGAAGAACACCGGCACCACCACGCTCTCCTCCTGGACCGTCGAGTGGGACTACCCCACCGGCACCGCGGTCACCTCCGCCTGGGACGCCACCGTCACCAACTCCGGGACCCACTGGACCGGCAAGAACATCAGCTGGAACGGCACCCTCGCCCCCGGCGCCACCGTCTCCTTCGGCTTCAACGGCAGCGGCTCCGGCGCGCCCACCGGCTGTAAGATCAACGGCGCTTCCTGCGACGGCTCCACCCAGCCCGGCGACAACCCGCCCTCCGCCCCCGGCGCCCCGGCCGCCTCCGCGATCACCGACACCTCGGTGAAGCTCACCTGGGCCGCGGCCACCGACGACAAGGGCGTCAAGAACTACGACGTGCTGCGCGACGGCACCAAGGTCACCACCACGACCGCCCTCACCTACACGGACAGCGGGCTCACCGCGGGCACCGACTACAGCTACACCGTCGTCGCCCGCGACACCATCGACCAGACCGGCCCGGCCAGCTCCGCCACCCCGGTCCGCACCACCGGCGGCGGAGGCGGCACCCCGCCCCCGAACGTCGTGAAGATGGGCTACTTCACCAACTGGGGCGTCTACGGGCGCAACTACCACGTGAAGAACATCGCGACCTCGGGCTCCGCGTCCAAGATCACGCACATCAACTACGCCTTCGGCAACGTCACCGGCGGCAAGTGCACCATCGGCGACTCCTACGCCGACTACGACAAGGCCTACACCGCCGACCAGTCCGTCGACGGCGTCGCCGACACCTGGGACCAGCCCCTGCGCGGCAACTTCAACCAGCTGCGCAAGCTGAAGAAGGCCTACCCGAACATCAAGGTCATCTGGTCCTTCGGCGGCTGGACCTGGTCCGGCGGCTTCGGCCAGGCCGTCCAGAACCCGACCGCCTTCGCGCAGTCCTGCTACGACCTGGTCGAGGACCCGCGCTGGGCCGACGTCTTCGACGGCATCGACCTCGACTGGGAGTACCCGAACGCCTGCGGTCTGTCCTGCGACACCAGCGGCCCGGCCGCCTTCAAGAACATGATGCAGGCCATGCGCGCCAAGTTCGGCGCCAACGCCCTGGTCACCGCGGCCGTCACGGCCGACGCCTCCACCGGCGGCAAGATCGACGCCACCGACTACGCGGGCGCGGCGCCGTACATGAACTGGTTCAACGTCATGACGTACGACTTCTTCGGCGCCTGGGCGGCCAAGGGCCCGACGGCCCCGCACTCGCCGCTGACCTCGTACGCCGGCATCCCGCAGCAGGGCTTCAACTCGGCCGAGGCCATCGCCAAGTTCAAGGCACAGGGCGTCCCCGGCAACAAGCTGCTGCTCGGCATCGGCTTCTACGGCCGCGGCTGGACCGGCGTCACCCAGGCGGCGCCCGGCGGCACCGCCACCGGCCCGGCCCAGGGCACCTACGAGCAGGGCATCGAGGACTACAAGGTCCTCAAGAACTCCTGCCCGTCCACCGGGACCGTCGCCGGCACCGCGTACGCCTACTGCGGCACCAACTGGTGGAGCTACGACACCCCGGCCACCGTCACCTCGAAGATGAGCTGGGCCAAGAACCAGGGCCTCGGCGGCGCCTTCTTCTGGGAGTTCAGCGGCGACACGAGCAACGGTGAGCTCGTCGGCGCCATCAACAGCGGGCTGAACTAGCCCACGGTCCGGCGGGGGCGGTGCAGCACATCGCCCCCGTCGTGCCGGACGATCCGGTGCTCCCCGCCCAGCAGGGCGACGGCGCCCCGGTACCCCTCTCCCGCGTCCAGGTCGTACAGCCGCACCTCCGGGTGCGGCTGTCCGGCGTTCCGGCCCCGCCAGGCCAGCAGCTCGGCCGGCCGGTCGGGCGCCGAGACCGTGAGCCGCGCGGGGTCGACCCGCAGCCCCTCCCCCGTCGCCTTCAGCACGGCCTCCTTGCGCACCCAGTACGTGGTGAAGGCGACCGCCCGCTCCGGCCCCGGGACCAGGTCGAACGCGGCCCGCTCCCGCTCCGAGAGCACCGGCAGCGGCAGCTCGGCCAGCTCGGTGACCCGCTCGACGTCCACGCCAACGGGGGCGTACGCGGAGAGCGCGACCGCCACCAGCTCGCCCGAGTGGGAGATCGAGAACTCGACCGCGGCGTCCGTGAGGTACGGCTTGCCGTGCGGCCCGGCCGCGAAGACGAGACCCGCCGGATCCCGGTCCAGGGCGGCGCCGAGCACCGAGCGCAGCAGCGCGTGCGCGGTCAGGTACTGCGCGCGTACGGGCTCCCCGGTCAGCGACTCGTACACCCGCCGCTCACGGGCGTCGAGCAGGGCGCACAGATGCGCGGACGCGGACACGCAAACGGCCCGGGCGGTCCACACATGGCACTCGCCGGGCCGGACGGAACAGACAGGATCAGGCGACATTGACCCTCTGACCGGGCGGTGCCGCCTCAAGCCAGGCCAGGAAACCGGTGAGCGCGTCCTCGCTCATCGCCAGCTCCAGGCGGGTGCCGCGGTGCAGACAGCCCTGGATCACCGAGTCGGAGAGCAGCGCCAGCTCCTCCTCGCCCTCGGGCATCCGGCGCTCCACGACCTCGATGGCCGAGCGCTCCAGGACCCGGCGCGGGCGGGGGGCGTACGAGAAGACACGGAACCAGGCGATCTCGTCACCGCTGTAGCGGGCGACGCCGTACACCCAGCCCTTGCCGGAGGGGTCCGGCTCCTCGGCGACGTTCCACCGCAGAGAGCAGTCGAAGGTGCCGCCGGCCCGCTGGATCAGCCTCCGGCGCAAGCCGAAGACGAAGAGTCCGATCACCACCAGTGCGACGACCAGGCCGCACACGAGCAGAGCGAGGAACATCTTCACCGACCTCCTCGCTGCGTCCCGTAACCGGTGGACCCGGCCGTACCGAATACAACCTGCATCTGCATCGCCTCAGCCGCGGCACGGTCCGGAAAATTCCGGACCGTGCCGCGGCTGAGGTCTTGGGCTCTCGCGCGGTCCGCTAGCGGACCGATACCGCGCGCAGCCGGACCTCGGCGCGCCGCTCGGCGGCGGCGTCCGAATCCGTCTTCGCGCGCTCCAGCGCGCGCTCGGCGCGCTGGGCGTCGATCTCGTCCGCCAGCTCGGCGATCTCCGCGAGCAGAGACAGCTTGTCATCGGCGAACGACAGGAAACCGCCGTGGACGGCGGCGACGACAGTGCCGCCCTCGCTCGTACGGATGGTCACCGGGCCCGACTCCAGCACACCAAGGAGCGGCTGGTGACCGGGCATGACGCCGATGTCGCCGGAGGTCGTACGCGCGATGACCAGGGTGGCCTCGCCAGACCAGACACTCCGGTCCGCGGCGACCAGCTCGACGTGCAGCTCAGCAGCCAAGGGTGGCTCCTCGGGTCACCACCCGGCGGTGCTGCCGGGTGTTGGGATCAATTCTAAAGGGCGTGAAGAGGGGGGCGGGAACATCTCCCGCCCCCCTCAGGCGAGCACGAGGCTCAGGAGACGCCGAGCTCCTTGGCGTTGTTCTTGAGGTCCTCAAGACCACCGCACATGAAGAACGCCTGCTCCGGGAAGTGGTCGAACTCACCGTCGCAGATCGCGTTGAACGCGGCGATCGACTCGTCGAGCGGAACGTCCGAACCGTCCACGCCGGTGAACTGCTTCGCCGCGTGGGTGTTCTGGGACAGGAAGCGCTCGACACGACGCGCGCGGTGCACGACGAGCTTGTCTTCCTCGCTCAGCTCGTCGATACCGAGGATCGCGATGATGTCCTGGAGGTCCTTGTACTTCTGCAGGATGCCCTTGACGCGCGTGGCGGCGTCGTAGTGGTCCTGCGCGATGTAGCGCGGGTCCAGGATGCGGGACGTGGAGTCCAGCGGGTCCACGGCCGGGTAGATGCCCTTCTCGGAGATCGGACGGGAGAGAACCGTCGTCGCGTCGAGGTGGGCGAAGGTGGTGGCCGGGGCCGGGTCGGTCAGGTCGTCCGCGGGGACGTAGATCGCCTGCATCGAGGTGATCGAGTGACCACGGGTCGAGGTGATGCGCTCCTGGAGGAGACCCATCTCGTCGGCCAGGTTCGGCTGGTAACCCACCGCGGAGGGCATACGGCCGAGCAGGGTCGACACCTCGGAACCGGCCTGCGTGAAGCGGAAGATGTTGTCGATGAAGAACAGCACGTCCTGCTTCTGCACATCGCGGAAGTACTCCGCCATGGTCAGACCGGCGAGGGCGACACGGAGACGGGTGCCCGGGGGCTCGTCCATCTGGCCGAAGACCAGCGCGGTCTTGTCCAGAACGCCGGACTCTTCCATTTCCGCGATGAGGTCGTTGCCCTCACGGGTGCGCTCGCCGACGCCGGCGAAGACGGAAACGCCCTCGTGCAGCTTGGCCACACGCATGATCATTTCCTGGATCAGAACGGTCTTGCCGACACCGGCACCACCGAACAGACCGATCTTTCCACCCTTGACGTACGGGGTGAGAAGGTCGACGACCTTCAGGCCGGTCTCGAACATCTCGGTCTTCGACTCGAGGTCCGCGAACGCCGGGGCCTTGCGGTGGATGGACCAGCGCTCGCTGACCTCCGACTCCGCCTCGGGCTCGTTCAGGATCTGGCCCAGCGTGTTGAACACGCGACCCTTGGTGACGTCGCCGACGGGCACCGTGATGCCGTCGCCGGTGTCGACCACCGGGGCCTGGCGGACCAGACCGTCGGTGGGCTGCATCGAGATGGTACGGACGATGCCGTCACCGAGGTGCTGCGCGACCTCCAGGGTCAGCGTCTTCTTGGCGCCGTCCTCGGCCGGGTCGGAGACCTCGACGTGCAGGGCGTTGTAGATCTCCGGCATCGCGTCGACGGGGAACTCCACGTCGACGACCGGGCCGATGACCCGGGCGACGCGGCCCGTGGCGGCGGCCGTCTCAACAGTGGTCGTCATTACTTGTCACTCCCCGCGGTCGCGTCGGCCAGGGCTGCGGTGCCACCGACGATCTCGCTGATTTCCTGGGTGATTTCGGCCTGTCGGGCCGCGTTGGCAAGTCGGGAGAGGTTGTTGATCAAGTCTCCCGCGTTGTCGGTGGCCGACTTCATCGCGCGGCGCGTGGCGGCGTGCTTGGAAGCAGCCGACTGGAGCAGCGCGTTGTAGATCCGGCTTTCGACGTAGCGCGGCAGGAGGGCGTCCAGGACGTCCTCCGCCGACGGCTCGAAGTCGTACAGCGGGCGGAGCGTGTCCGACTCGCCGGCGTCCTTCGCCACCTCGTCGAGGCTGAGGGGCAGCAGCCGGGCCTCGACCGCCGTCTGCGTCATCATCGAGACGAACTCGGTGTAGACGATGTGGAGCTCGTCCACACCACCCTCGGCCGTGTCCTTCTCGATCGCCTCGATCAGCGGCGCCGCGATCTGCTTGGCGTCCGCGTACGAGGGCTCGTCGGTGAAACCGGTCCACGTGTCGGACAGCTTGCGCTCGCGGAAGTTGAAGTGCGCGACACCGCGGCGACCGACGACGTAGACGTCGACCGCGCGGCCCTCGCTCTCCAGCTTCTTGATCAGCAGTTCCGCCGCCTTGATGGCGTTGGAGTTGAACGCGCCGGCCAGACCGCGGTCGCTCGAAAGAAGCAGGACCGCGGCACGGCTGGGGTTCTCCGCCTCGGTGGTCAGCGGGTGCTTGTCGTTCGCACCCGTGGCCACCGCGGTGACCGCGCGGGTCAGCTCGGTGGCGTACGGGGTCGACGCCTGCACCTTGCGCTGCGCCTTGACGACGCGCGAGGCGGCGATCATCTCCATCGCCTTGGTGATCTTCTTCGTCGCGGTGACGGATTTGATGCGACGCTTGTAGACCCGGAGCTGCGCTCCCATGAGTCAGGTCCCTTCCGTCGTCACTTCGAGACGTTGACGGCGGCAGCGTCCTCGCCGAGCAGCTTGCCGTCAGAGGTCTCGAACTGCTGCTTGAACTCCGCGATGGCGTCGGCGACGGCCGTCAGGGTGTCGTTCGACATCTTCTTGCCCTCACGGATGGAGGTCATCAGGCCGGAGTGGCTCTGGCGCAGGTACGCCAGGAGCTCGGCCTCGAAGCGACGGATGTCGGCGACCGGGACGTCGTCCATCTTGCCGGTGGTGCCGGCCCAGACGGAGACGACCTGGTTCTCGGTGGGCATCGGCTGGTACTGAGCCTGCTTGAGCAGCTCGACCATCCGCTGACCACGCTCGAGCTGCGCCTTCGACGCGGCGTCCAGGTCGGAACCGAAGGCCGCGAAGGCCTCCAGCTCACGGAACTGGGCCAGGTCCACGCGGAGGCGGCCGGCGATCTGCTTCATGGCCGGGTGCTGGGCGGAGCCACCGACTCGGGAGACCGAGATACCGACGTTCAGGGCCGGACGCTGGCCGGCGTTGAACAGGTCGGACTCCAGGAAGCACTGGCCGTCGGTGATCGAGATGACGTTGGTCGGGATGAACGCCGACACGTCGTTGGCCTTGGTCTCGACGATCGGAAGACCGGTCATCGAGCCCGCGCCGAGCTCGTCCGACAGCTTCGCGCAGCGCTCAAGCAGACGCGAGTGCAGGTAGAAGACGTCACCCGGGTAGGCCTCACGGCCCGGCGGGCGGCGCAGCAGCAGCGACACGGCGCGGTAGGCGTCGGCCTGCTTCGACAGGTCGTCGAAGACGATCAGGACGTGCTTGCCCTGGTACATCCAGTGCTGACCGATGGCGGAACCGGTGTACGGCGCCAGGTACTTGAAGCCGGCCGGGTCGGACGCCGGGGCGGCGACGATGGTCGTGTACTCCAGGGCACCGGCCTCCTCCAGCGCGCCGCGGACGGACGCGATGGTGGAGCCCTTCTGGCCGACGGCGACGTAGATGCAGCGCACCTGCTTGTTCACGTCGCCCGAGCGCCAGTTGTCACGCTGGTTGATGATCGTGTCGATGCACAGCGCGGTCTTGCCGGTCTGACGGTCACCGATGATCAGCTGACGCTGACCACGGCCGACCGGCGTCATGGCGTCGACGGCCTTGTAGCCGGTCTCCATCGGCTCGTGGACCGACTTACGGGCCATCACGCCCGGGGCCTGCAGCTCGAGGGCGCGGCGGCCCTCGGTCGCGATCTCGCCGAGACCGTCGATCGGGTTGCCGAGCGGGTCGACGACGCGACCCAGGTAACCCTCACCGACACCGACGGAGAGGACCTCGCCGGTGCGCTGCACCGACTGACCCTCCTCGATGCCGCTGAACTCGCCGAGGACGATCGCGCCGATTTCGCGCTCTTCGAGGTTCAGCGCGAGACCGAGGGTCCCGTCCTCGAACTTCAGCAGCTCGTTCGCCATGGCCGAGGGAAGACCCTCGACCTTCGCGATGCCGTCGCCGGCCAGGCTGACCGTGCCGACCTCCTCGCGCGAGGCCGCGTCCGGCTGGTACGACTGGACGAAGGTCTCCAGCGCGTCCCGGATCTCCTCCGGCCGGATCGTGAGCTCCGCCATCTGGGTTCCCTGCTCTCCTTGTTGGGCCCGAAGTTTCTTAGGGGTCTGGGGGCCGACCCCCAGGAACTTCTGCAATCTCTGCACGGCCCAACCGGGCCGCATGTGTTGCTGTCTTGCTTGGTGTGGCTGCTGGTGTCAGCCGGCCAGTCGCCGGGTCGCCTCGCTGAGGCGCTCCGCGATGGTCCCGTCGATGACCTCGTCACCGACCCGCACCGTGATCCCGCCGAGGACCGCGGGGTCCACGTCCAGGTTCAGGTGCATCTGGCGGCCGTACAGCTTGGCCAGGACGGCACCGAGGCGCTGCTTCTGCTGGTCGCTGAGCGGCACCGCCGACGTGACGACGGCGACCATCCGGTCCCGGCGCGCCGCGGCCAGCTTGGAGAGGGACTCGAGTCCCGCTTCCAGGCTACGTCCCCGGGGCTGGGTCACCAGACGGACGACGAGTCGCTCCGTGACGGCGTCGGCCTTGCCGCCGAGCAGGCTGCGCAGCAGCTCGCCCTTGGCCGTGGCCGTGGCGGTCTTGTCCGTCAGCGCCGAGCGGAGCTCGGGGCTGGACGAGACGATCCGGCCGAACCGGAACAGCTCGTCCTCGACGTTGTCGAGGACGCCCGCCCGCTGGGCCGCGGTGAGGTCGGCGATGTTCGCCAGCTCCTCGGCCGCGTCCACCAGGTCACGGGAGCTCGACCAACGCGAGCGGACCATGCCCGAGACCAGGTCGACGGTCTCGCCGCCCACCTGACCGGCCAGGAGTCGCTGCGCCAGCTCGGCCTTGGCCTCGCCCGCCTGAGCGGGGTCGGTCAGGACTCGGCGCAGCGACACCTCGCGGTCGAGCAGCGCGGTGACCGCGGCCAGCTCACCCGCCAGCTTCGCCGCGTCGACCGAGGTGTTGTCGGTCAGCGCGTCGAGGGCCTCGCGTGCGGCGCCCAGTGCTTCGCGGCTCGCTCCGTTCATCGGACGGCCTCGGCCTTCTCCTCGAGCTCGTCGAGGAAGCGGTCGATGGTGCGGCTCTGGCGGGCGACGTCCTCAAGGGACTCGCCGACCAGCTTCGCGGCCAGATCGGTGGCCAGCTTGCCGACGTCCTGACGCAGCGCGGCGGACGCGGCCTTGCGGTCGGCCTCGATCTGGGTGTGACCGGCCGCGACGATCTCCTCGCGCTGGCGCTGGCCTTCCGCCTTCATCTCCTGGATGATCGCGGTGCCCTGCTCCGTCGCCTCCTGGCGGAGACGCGCGGCTTCGTGGCGGGCCTCGGCGAGCTGGGCCTTGTACTGCTCCAGCACACTCTGAGCCTCGATCTGGGCCGACTCGGCCTTCTCGATGCCACCCTCGATGGCCTCGCGGCGCTCTTCCAGAACCTTGTTGATGTTCGGGAGGAGCTTCTTGGCGAGGAAGCCGAAGACGATGACGAAGGCGATCAGGCCGATGACGAGCTCATCGAGATGCGGGATGAGCGGAGGCTGGGGCTCCGCCGCTTCCGCAAGAAGCAGAGCGTTCACATCAGTGCCTTCCGTAAAAAGGGTCGGGCTGTCGGTCCGGCTTACTTGTAGACGAAGCCCATGACGATGCCGATGAGGGCAAGCGCCTCACAGAAGGCGAAACCCATGATCTGGTTGGTGCGGATCAGGCCGGCCGCCTCGGGCTGACGGGCGAGGGCCTGGGTGCCGTTACCGAAGATGATGCCGACGCCGACGCCGGGGCCGATGGCCGCGAGGCCGTAGCCGATGGAGGCGACGTTTCCGTTGACGGCGGCGAGAGTCTCGAGAGCGGACATGCCGGTTCTTCCTTCTCTTTCAAGGACCCGGTGGGGGTTGGCCACCGGACGACTGTTGGTAGGGGGGTGTGGTGCTGCTGGCCGGGTCGGCTCAGTGGTGCTCGGAGAGCGCGCCCTGGACGTAGCTGCAGGCCAGGAGGACGAAGACGTACGCCTGGACGGCCTGGATGAAGAGCTCGAAGGCGGTCATCACGAGGACCATCACGAACGAGGCGCCGGCGTAGACGAAGCCGAGCCCGTGCATGAGGTAGTAGGTCGCCAGCGAGAACATCACGATCAGCAGGTGACCGGCGAACATGTTCGCGAACAGTCGGACCGCGTGCGTGAAGGGCCGGATCAGCAGGTTCGAGAAGAACTCGAGAACGACGACCAGGGGAAGGATCGGGCCGAGCGACTTGTCGTAGCCGACGATGTTCTTCCAGCCGCCGACGAAGCCGTGCTTCTTGAAGGTCAGCGAGACCCAGAGGACGTACACGATCAGCGCGAGGGCCGCCGGGAAGGCGATCAGCGAGGTGACCGGGAACTGGGCGAGCGGGATGATCGACCAGAGGTTGAGCATCCACACGAAGAAGAACAGCGACACCATCAGCGGGACGTACTTCTCGCCGTCCTTCTTGCCGATGATCTCGTAGACGATGCCGCGGCGCACGAAGTCGTAACCGGCCTCGCCGACCATCTGCATCTTGCCGGGGATCAGCTTGGGCTTGGAAAAAGCGGCCCAGAAGAAGCCGACGACCACGATCGAGCCCAGGATCGCGAGGAGCATGGGCTTCGTGAACTCGAAGCTCCCCCACGTCGCGATCGGCTCGTACATGAACGTGTGCAGCCCCGGCGCCGGGAAGCCGCATCCGGTGAAGATGTGGCAATCCGGGTCGAAGGCAAGCGTCTGGTCAGCACTCACCGCGGGCTCCTTCAGCGTGGCGCATAGGTACGGCAACCTCGTTGTGTCGGCGCGGCACGCAGCCGCGGGTCGGCACTGGACTGGTCTTACGGATAAGGGGGCGGCGGTTCGGCATCGAGCCTCGCGCTGGGTCAGGCGCCGTTTCGGATGCCCGCGCCCGCAGTGCCGCAGTTGGCACCGGACGATAGCAGGAAGCCGAACTCGTCTTTATCCCGGCCCTACCCTTCACGACTTCGGCCCCGTTTTGTCGGGGTCGATGTACATGATCTTGGCCTTCATGTAGGCCCGGGCCTGTGCGGCGACCCACACCACGGTCGTGGCGAGAAGCGTGAACGCGAAGGCCTTGAAGTCGAACGCCGTGGTGTCCTTCAGCAAGGCCAAGAAGATGAAGAGAACCAGCAGTTGGGCCGTGTAGAGCATGAGCCCCATGGCCTGGAACAACTGTGGGAGCTTCTTCGCCGTCCGCTGCAGAACCACCAGCCCGAGGCCCATGAAGAGGATCACCACCAGGGTGCCGACGACGGCGCCGAGTGCGCCCTTGCCGCCCGCGACGACACCACTGACGACGGTCGCGATGGCGCCGGCGGCAGCGGTGGGTACGGCGGTATGCAGCAGTAGGCGTGCGTCGTTGGACGGCATGGCGGTGTCTCCGCTTGCTGGAGGGGGCGATGGTGTCGTCAAGGACGAGCGTAATCCCGGTCCGAGGTGGGTCTCGGGGCCAACAGACCGTCGCACTACGGTCTTTCGGCACTGTCGCCGGGTCTCGTGAACCGTATCACAAACTATTTGAATAGGTCTTTACTCGTGGAGTGTGCCAACTGTCACACCTGAGAGTTAACGCGCCCGTGTGTGCGCGACAGCGGGGCGGGTTGTCTGGTATTGGCACCGGATGCGGCATTCGCAAACGGGTGCGTCAACCGCGCGCCCCAGCCTTACTCCGGTCGGAGAAGCGCGCGCGGTTGCCGATCGCGGTCGATCCGTTGACCCCGGCGGGCACCGGCTCCCGCTCCTCCGCCGGCACCTCGGCCTCCTCGGGGAGCACCAGGGCCTTGCGGCGCCGGTAGCGCGGCGGCACGACCGCCTCCGCCCAGCGCGGGGCGCGCGGGGTGAACCGCGGCAGCAGGAGCAGCACCAGGCCGACCGCGCTCAGGAAGACCACGGCCAGGACGATCCACATCGACGTCGAGTGCACCGAGTAGGCCAGCGTGCCGAAGGCGATCAGCGCCGACCAGAAGTACATGATCAGCACGGCCCGGCTGTGCGAGTGCCCGATCTCCAGGAGCCGGTGGTGCAGATGCCCGCGGTCCGCGGCGAACGGCGACTGGCCCTTCCAGGTGCGGCGCACGATCGCCAGCACCAGGTCGGCCATCGGGATCGCGATGATGGTCAGCGGCAGCAGCAGCGGGATGAAGACCGGCAGGGCCGCGTGGGTGGCCGCCTTGGTCGAGCCCTCGAAGATCTTCAGCGCGTCCGGGTCGACCTGGCCCGTGATGGAGATGGCCGAGGCCGCCAGGATCAGGCCGATCAGCATCGAGCCCGAGTCGCCCATGAAGATCCGCGCCGGGTGCATGTTGTGCGGCAGGAAGCCCAGGCACATGCCCATGAGGATCGCGGCGAAGAGGGTCGCGGGGGCGGCCGCCTCGATCGTGTAGCCGTACCAGATCCGGTACGCGTAGAGGAAGAAGGCCGCGGCGGCGATGCAGACCATGCCGGCGGCGAGGCCGTCGAGGCCGTCGACGAAGTTCACCGCGTTGATGGTGAGGACGACCAGGGCGACCGTCAGGAGGGTGCCCTGCCACTGGGTGAGCGCGACCGTGCCGATGCCGGGGATGGGCAGCCACAGGATGGTCAGACCCTGCATCACCATCACGCCGGCCGAGATCATCTGCGCGCCCAGCTTGATCAGCGCGTCCAGCTCGAACTTGTCGTCGAGGACACCGATCAGCCAGATCAGGGCGGCGCCGGAGAGCAGCGCGCGGGGCTCGTTGGACAGCTCGAAGACGCTGTTCAGGTTCTGCAGATGGTCGGCGACCAGCAGTCCCGCGCACAGCCCGAAGAACATGGCGATGCCACCGAGCCGCGGTGTCGGTTCTCGGTGTACGTCGCGGGCGCGGATCTCCGGCATCGCCCCGGTCGCGATGGCGAACTTCCGCACCGGACCGGTCAGCAGATAGGTCACCGCGGCCGTGACACAGAGCGTCAGCAGGTAATCACGCACGGGCTGCCCCACAGGAATCGCTGGCCATCTCAGCCCCACACCCTAGCCGGGCCGTCCCCATGCTTGAGGACACACGGGGTCCCCGAACGGTTGCGGCGACCCGCCTTTTACCGGCCATACGGGGGAAATCGCCCGGCCAGCTCGCGTACTTCGGCGCGCACCCTGGCCGATTCCCGGGGGTCGTCGCGCAGCGCGGCGGTGAACAGCGCGGCGATCCGGGCCATCTCCGGCGCCCCCATCCCCTGCGTGGTCACGGCGGCCGTGCCGAGCCGGATGCCCCTGCCGTCCCCGTACGGCAGGGCGCACGTGTCGAGGACCACACCGGCGGCGGCCAGCCGGGCGCGGGCGGTGCGCCCGTCGACGCCGAGCGGGGCCGGGTCGGCGGTGATGAGGTGGGTGTCGGTGCCGCCGGTGGTGACCGCGAAGCCCTCGGCCGCGAGGGCGGCGGCCAGCACGCGGGCGTGCTCGACCACCTGATGGGCGTACGTGGTGAAGGCGGGCGTGGCCGCCTCGCCGAAGGCGACGGCCTTGGCGGCGATCGTGTGCATCTGGGCGCCGCCCTGGGTGAACGGGAACACCGCCCGGTCGACCCGCTCGGCCAGCTCCGCCCCGCACAGGACCAGCCCGCCGCGCGGGCCGCGCAGCACCTTGTGCGTGGTGCCGCAGACGATGTCCGCGTACGGGACGGGGCTCGGCGCCGCGCCGCCGGCGACCAGGCCCAGGGGGTGGGCGGCGTCGGCGATCAGATAGGCGCCGACCTCGTCGGCGATGGCCCGGAAGATCGCGTAGTCCAGGTGCCGGGGGTACGAGATCGAGCCGCAGACGATCGCCTTGGGCCGGTGGTGCCGGGCGAGCGCGGCGACCTGCTCGTAGTCGACGAGGCCGGTCTCCGCGTCCACGCCGTACGGGACGAAGTCGAACCAGCGGCCGGAGAAGTTCGCGGGCGAGCCGTGCGTGAGGTGCCCGCCGTACGCGAGTCCCATGGCGAGCACGGTGTCCCCGGGGCGCAGCAGCGCCGCGTAGGCGGCGAGCACGGCGGAGGAGCCCGAGTGGGCCTGCACGTTGGCGTGCTCGGCGCCGAACAGGGAGCGGGCCCGGTCGACGGCGATCCGCTCGGCGGCGTCGGCGTACTCGCAGCCGCCGTGGTGGCGGGCGCCGGGGTACCCCTCGGCGTACTTGTTGGCGAGCTGCGAGCCGAGGGCGGCGAGGACGGCCGGCGAGGTGAAGTTCTCGGCGGCGATCAGCTGCAGGCTGTCCCCCTGCCGACGCGCCTCCCCGAGCAGCACGTCGGCGACCTCGGGGTCCTGACGGCGCAGTACGTCGAGCGGGGTCTGGTTCTCTGCTTCTGGGGGCGCGGTGACCGGCATGGGGGACTCCGGACGTGAGCGGGCTGGAAATCCACTGTAGGCACGCCGAGCCCGCCCCGCTCCCCCACCGGGGCCACCTGGGCCCCCAGGGGCCTGCCGGGGCTCCCCGGGGGGCTACCGACGCGCCGACACGCCCGTCAGCGCCGTCACGACAGGATCCAGCGCCTGATTGATCTCGTCGCCGATCGAGCGGAAGAACGTGATGGGCGCCCCGTACGGGTCGTTCACCTCGTCCGCCTCGGCCGACGGGGCCAGGAGCCACCCGCGTAGAGCGGCGGCGGCGCGGACCAGGGCGCGGGCGCGGTCGATGGTGTCGTGGCCGTCGCGGGGGTCGGGGAGGGTCGCCGGGTCTATGGCCCGGACGAGGCGGGTGAACTCCTTCAGGGTGAAGGTGCGCAGGCCCGCCGAGTGGCCCATCGAGATGACCTGCGCGCGGTGGTCGCGGGTCGCGGTGAGGACCAGGTCGGCGCGGATGACGTGCTCGTCGAGGAGCTCGCGCCCCACGAAGCCGCTGTAGTCGGCGCCGAAGTCCGCGAGGACCAGCTCCGCGTTGGCCTCCATGGGGGCGCCCTCGTGGCCCCAGGTACCCGCGCTCTCCACGATGAGGCCGCCGCCCAGCGGGTCGCCGAGGCGGTCGCTCAGGGCATGGCGGGTCAGCCGCTCGGTGATCGGCGAGCGGCAGACGTTGCCGGTGCTGACGTGGAGGATGCGGAAGGTGGTGCCGTCGTTCGGGTGCCCCGCTATGCCACGCCCCTCAGGGGCGGTCAATTCGCCACCTCGAGGTCGGGTACCACCTTCCGGAGCTCCTCCGCGGTGAGCGCGCCGGCGCGCAGCAGCACCGGCACTTTGCCCGTGACGTCGACGATGGACGAGGGGACGATGCCGGGCGTCGGCCCGCCGTCCAGGTACACGGAGACGGAGTCGCCGAGCATGCCCTGGGCCGCGTCGCAGTCCTCCGGCGACGGGTGCCCGGTCAGGTTGGCCGAGGAGACGGCCATCGGGCCGACCTCGGTGAGCAGCTCGATGGCGACCGGGTGCAGCGGCATCCGGATCGCGACGGTGCCCCGGGTGTCGCCCAGGTCCCACTGGAGCGAGGGCTGGTGCTTGGCGACCAGGGTGAGCGCGCCGGGCCAGAAGGCGTCGACGAGCTCCCAGGCCTGCTCGGAGAAGTCCGTGACGAGGCCGTGCAGCGTGTTCGGGGAGCCGATCAGGACGGGCGTCGGCATGTTGCGGCCACGGCCCTTGGCCGCGAGCAGGTCCGCGACGGCCTCCGAGCTGAAGGCGTCCGCGCCGATCCCGTACACGGTGTCGGTGGGCAGGACGACGAGCTCGCCGCGGCGAACGGCGGACGCGGCCTCACGCAGACCCGTCGTACGGTCCGTCGCCTCGTTGCAGTCGTATCGCCGAGCCATCACTCGCCTGCCTTCTCGTACGCGTCGTGCCTGGACTGATCGGTCATGGGGTGGCCTTGCGGGCGGTCGCGAAGCGCGGCCGGTTGTTCAGGTCGGGGTGGTCGGCGGCGTCCGCCCAGCCGGCCTCCTCGTTGAAGATCCACGGCACCTGGCCGCCCTGGGTGTCCGCGTGCTCGATGACGACGAGCCCGCCGGGCCGCAGCAGCCGGTGCGCGGTGCGCTCGATGCCCCGGATGGTGTCCAGGCCGTCCTCGCCGGAGAACAGCGCCATGTCCGGGTCGTGGTCGCGCGCCTCGGGGGCCACGTACTCCCACTCGGTGAGCGGGATGTACGGCGGGTTGGAGATGACCAGGTCGACCTGGCCGTTGAGCTCCGGCAGCGCGGTCAGCGCGTCGCCCTGGTGCACGGTGACGCGCGAGCCCTGGGCGTTCTTGCGGGTCCACACGAGCGCGTCGTCGGAGAGCTCCACCGCGTGCACGCGCGAGCGCGGCACCTCCTGCGCCATGGCGAGGGCGATGGCGCCGGAGCCCGTGCACAGGTCGACGATGAGCGGCTCGACGACGTCCATGGCCCGTACGGCGTCTATGGCCCAGCCGACGACCGACTCGGTCTCCGGGCGGGGCACGAACACGCCGGGGCCCACCTGGAGCTCCAGGTAGCGGAAGAACGCCCGCCCGGTGATGTGCTGGAGGGGCTCACGCGCCTCGCGGCGCGCGATGGCCTCCCAGTAGCGGGCGTCGAAGTCCGCGTCCTTGACGTTGTGCAGCTCCCCCCGCTTGACGCCGTGCACGAACGCGGCGAGCTCCTCCGCGTCGAAACGCGGTGAGGGAACGCCGGCGTCGGCCAGCCGCTGGGTGGCCTGGGCCACCTCGGCAAGCAGCAGGTTCACGCTGGTCCTCCGTGGTGCGGGGTGGGGCTGACGAGACTTGTACGCCGGCGAGGCTTACGCGTTGGCCAGCTTGGCGGCCGAGTCGGCGTCGACACAGGCCTGGATCACCGGGTCCAGCTCTCCGTCGAGCACCTGGTCCAAGTTGTACGCCTTGAAGCCGACCCGGTGGTCCGAGATGCGGTTCTCCGGGAAGTTGTACGTACGGATCTTCTCGGAGCGGTCGACCGTGCGCACCTGGCTGCGGCGCGCGTCCGCGGCCTCGGCCTCGGCCTTCTCCTGCGCCGCGGCGAGCAGCCGGGAGCGCAGGATGCGCATGGCCTGCTCCTTGTTCTGGAGCTGGCTCTTCTCGTTCTGGCAGGAGGCGACGATGCCGGTCGGCAGGTGGGTGATGCGGACCGCCGAGTCGGTGGTGTTGACGGACTGGCCGCCGGGGCCCGACGAGCGGTAGACGTCGATGCGCAGGTCGTTGGCGACGATCTCGACCTCGACCTCCTCGGCCTCCGGGGTGACCAGCACACCGGCCGCGGAGGTGTGGATGCGGCCCTGCGACTCGGTGGCGGGCACGCGCTGCACGCGGTGCACCCCACCCTCGTACTTCAGCCGCGCCCAGACGCCCTGGCCGGGCTCGGTGGCCCCGTTGCCGCCCTTGGTCTTCACGGCGACCTGGACGTCCTTGTAGCCGCCCAGCTCGGACTCGGTGGCGTCGATGATCTCGGTCTTCCAGCCGACGCGCTCGGCGTAGCGCAGGTACATCCGCAGCAGGTCGCCGGCGAACAGGGCGGACTCGTCGCCGCCCGCGCCGGCCTTGATCTCCAGGATGACGTCCTTGTCGTCGCTGGGGTCGCGCGGGACGAGCAGCAGCCGGAGCTTCTCCGTCAGCCCCTCACGCTGCTTCTCCAGCTCCTTGACCTCGGCGGCGAAGTCGGGGTCGTCGGCGGCCAGCTCCTTGGCCGTCTCGATGTCGTCCGCCGACCGCTTCCAGGCCTGGTACGTGCCGATGATCGGGGTCAGCTCCGCGTACCGCTTGTTCAGCTTGCGCGCGTTCGCCTGATCGGCGTGGACCGAAGGGTCGGCGAGCTTCTTCTCGAGGTCGGCGTGCTCGCCGACCAGGTCCTCGACCGCTTCGAACATCGGGAGCTCCTGGGGTGGATTTCGGAAAGGGCTGCTGCGGGAACCACTGCGGGGACGGCAAAGCGCCGGTCCGGTGCCCCCGAGCGGGAGCGACCAAGGACCGGCGCAGTGACGTGCTACTTCGTGGCCGCAGCCTTGCCGAAGCGGGCCTCGAAGCGGGCGACACGGCCGCCGGTGTCGAGGATCTTCTGCTTGCCCGTGTAGAACGGGTGGCACTCGGAGCAGACCTCGGCACGGATGGTGCCCTCGGTCAGGGTGCTACGAGTGGTGAACGACGCACCGCAGGTGCAGCTGACCTGGGTCTCGACGTACTCGGGGTGGATCTCGCGCTTCAAGGTGTCTCCTAGTTTCGGGAGGGCGCCGGGTCGCCGTGCGGGCTGCACGTGCGTGAACCGGGGCCGACGTACCAGTCTGCCAGGACCGGCCGCATCTCCCAAAACCGGGGTGTGGCCGAAACTATTCCTGGGCGGCTTCCGGGGCGCTTCCGGGACGCTTCCCGGCTACTTCACGAGGCCGTCGGCCTTGCCGGTGGCCGCGTCCTTGGTGGCCGAGGCGGGGATCGGCTTGTCGGCCTTGAGGGCCTTCCAGACCTGCTGGGACTGGGCTTCCAGGGGGACGACGCGGTTCGGGTCGAGCGGGTCGTACTCCACCGGCAGCGTGATCATGTGCACATCGTCGGCGCCGAGGCCCGACAGGCCCTTGGCGAAGCCCATGAGCTCGTTGACCGAGTCGAGCTCGGAGTCGGGCGTGATGGCCTTGGTGGCGGTGTCGGCGAGGTCGAACAGCGTCTTGGGGTTGGTGAAGACGCCGACGCTCTTCACCTGGTCGATGAAGGCCTTCATGAAGGCCTGCTGGAGCTGGATGCGGCCGAGGTCGCTGCCGTCGCCGACGCTCTTGCGGGTGCGGACCAGGCCGAGGGACTGCTCGCCGTCGAGGGTGTGGGTGCCGGGCGCGAGGTCGAGGTGGCTCTTGGAGTCCTTGATGGCCCGCGTCGTGGTGATCTCGACGCCGCCCAGCTTGTCGATGAGCTTCGTGAAGCCGGTGAAGTCGACCTCGATGTAGTGGTCCATGCGGATCCCGGACATCGACTCGACGGTCTTCACGGCGCAGGACGGGCCGCCGACCTCGTACGCCGTGTTGAACATGGCCCGGTGCTCGCCCGGCACCGCGGTGCCCTTGTCGTCGGTGCACCGCGGGCGGTCGATGAGGGTGTCGCGGGGGATGGAGACCACTGCGGCCTTCTTGTGGCCCGGGTAGACGTGGACGACCATCGCGGTGTCGGAGCGGGCGCCGCCCTCGTCCTTGCCGTACGCGCTGTTGGCGCCGGAGCGGGAGTCGGAGCCGAGGACCAGGATGTCCATCGAGCCGTTGTCGACGTTCTGGGGGCGGTCCTTGCCGAGCTGGGCGTTGATGTCGACGCCCTTGAGGTTGCCGTCCAGCTTGACGTACGCGTAGCCCAGTCCGGCACCGCCGACGACGACGAGCGCGGCGGCGCCCCACGCCACCACGGTCAGCGCGCGGCGGCCCTTGGCGGGCGGTTTCCGGCGGCGGCCGGTGGCCCGTATTCGCGTGCCCTGGTTGTGCTCGGTCATCGTCATCCCTCGATATCCCTCGACCCCGGCCTCACCTTCTGTGACGGCGAAACACCCAAAAGGGTTGCACACGGGCCTGTGAGGTTTCGGTGAGCGACGGACCGTAACGCGACGGCGCCCACCGTGCGGACACGGTGGGCGCCATCGTTCGTGCAGGTCACGGCGAGATCACGGGGCCGGAGCCGGCCCCTCGCCGTGTGACCGACGTCTCGCGTCAGTCGTTGTTCCCGCCTCCAGGGGTGGTCTTCTGGATCTGGAGCAGGAACTCGCCGTTCGACTTCGTCTGCTTGAGCTTGTCGAGCAGCAGCTCGATCGCCTGCTGCTGGTCGAGCGCGTGCAGCACCCGGCGCAGCTTCCAGGTGACGGAGAGCTCGTCGGCGCCGAGGAGGATCTCCTCCTTGCGGGTGCCGGAGGCGTCGACGTCGACGGCCGGGAAGATGCGCTTGTCGGCCAGCTTCCGGTCCAGCTTGAGCTCCATGTTGCCGGTGCCCTTGAACTCCTCGAAGATCACCTCGTCCATGCGCGAGCCGGTGTCGACCAGCGCGGTGGCCAGGATGGTCAGCGAGCCGCCGTCCTCGATGTTGCGCGCGGCACCGAAGAAGCGCTTCGGCGGGTAGAGCGCGGTCGAGTCGACACCACCGGACAGGATGCGGCCGGAGGCGGGCGCCGCGAGGTTGTACGCGCGGCCCAGGCGGGTGATGGAGTCCAGCAGGACGACCACGTCGTGACCCAGCTCGACGAGACGCTTGGCGCGCTCGATGGCCAGCTCGGCGACGGTGGTGTGGTCCTCGGCCGGGCGGTCGAAGGTCGAGGAGATGACCTCGCCCTTCACCGACCGCTGCATGTCGGTGACCTCTTCCGGACGCTCGTCGACCAGGACGACCATCAGGTGGCACTCGGGGTTGTTGTGGGTGATCGCGTTGGCGATGGCCTGCATGATCATGGTCTTGCCGGTCTTCGGCGGGGCCACGATCAGACCGCGCTGGCCCTTGCCGATCGGCGACACGAGGTCGATGATCCGCGTGGTCAGCACGCCCGGGTCGGTCTCCAGACGGAGCCGGTCCTGCGGGTACAGCGGGGTGAGCTTGTTGAACTCGGGGCGGCCGCGGCCGGACTCCGGCGCCATGCCGTTGACCGAGTCGAGGCGCACCAGCGCGTTGAACTTCTCGCGGCGCTCGCCCTCCTTCGGCTGGCGCACGGCACCGGTGACGTGGTCGCCCTTGCGCAGGCCGCTCTTGCGGACCTGGGCGAGGGAGACGTACACGTCGTTCGGGCCGGGCAGGTAGCCGGAGGTCCGGATGAACGCGTAGTTGTCGAGGATGTCGAGGATGCCCGCGACGGGGATCAGGACGTCGTCGTCGGAGACCTGCGGCTCGCCGGCGGCGAACTCGTCACGCCCACGACGCCCGCGACGGTCGCGGTAGCGCCCGCGACGGCCACGACGGCCGCCCTCGAAGTCGTCGTCGTCCAGCGGACCGGCCGGCTGGCCGCCCTGCTGACCCTGACTCTGACCCTGACCCTGGCTCTGCTGACCCTGACCCTGGCCCTGGCCCTGGCGCTGACGCTGGCCGCCCTGGCCACCGCCCTGCTCCTCGCCCTTGCCACGGTCACGGCGGTCGCGCTGACGCTCGCGGCGGTCGCCGCGCTCGCCCCGCTCGCCGCGGTCGCGACGGCCACGGCCCTCGGCGCCGTCGACGGCGGCCTCGGCCTTGGTGTCGCCCTGCGTCTCGGTCCGGGCCTCGGTCTTGACGACCTGCGCGGACTCGGCCTTGGCCTCGCCCTCCGGCGAACCGGCGGGGGCGGTGGCACGACGGCGGCGACGCTCGCCGACCGGGGCGTCGTCGGAGGCCGGCTGGCCCGGGATCTCGATCTGCTGCTGGGGCGCGGACTCGGCCTTCTCGGCCTTCGGCGCGGCCTCGGCGTCGCTCGTACGGGCCTTGGCGGCGGTGCGGCGCTTGGGCTTGGTCTCGGCGGCGTCGGCCGACTTGGCGGGGGCGGCGGAGCCGCCACCGGCCTGCGCCTCCTTGATGACCTCGATCAGCTGGCTCTTGCGCATCCGCGCGGTGCCCCTGATGCCGAGGCCGGACGCGACCTGCTGCAGCTCGGCCAGGACCATGCCCTCAAGGCCGGTGCCGGAGCGGCGGCGCCGTGCGGTGGTGCCGGAGGCAGCACCTGCGGCGGGCGCGGAGGTGTCGACACTGTTGTCGGCAGTCACGCCCATCAGATCGGTGGTGTCGCTCACGAAGGGTCCTTCCCTGGAGCGGACGTCGGCCATCTGGCTCGGCGACCGGTTGTGCTGTCCGGCAGCGGTCCTGCTTGGTGGACCGTGTCGGGGCGGTGGTCCCGCCGGGTGCGGCGGAAGAGAGAAAACATGCTGTGAATCCGGCCCGAGCGCCCCCTGCTCGGCCCTCGAAGAAGAAAAGCGAGGGGTGTCGTGCCGGTTCCGGAGCGTGCTCGAATCTGCTCAGGCAGGCTGCTCAGGCAGTGGAGGAGGCTCCCGGAAGAATTGGTGGTCCCTGATGGGGACACTCAGCACCGCGCCACAAAGACGTCGGGTGCAGACTTGAGGTTAACACTACCGGCTCCAACAAACATTCCCCCTCTCCGTCACCGGCGATCTCGTGTCCGCGCGGCCCGGCTCGGGGGCCGCGCGGGCTGCCCGTCAGGGCGCGAGCGGCAGGACGCTCGCGCCGGGCGCGTCGAGGTCGAGCCGGTTCGCGGCCCAGCCCTCCCCCGCGAGCCGGGCGACCTTGTCGGCCGATCCGTGGTCCGCCAGCGCGAGGACCGTGGGGCCCGCGCCGGAGATGACCGCGGGCACGCCGTCCGCCCGCAGCCGGTTCACAAGGGCGATGCTCTCGGGCATCGCGGGGGCCCGGTACTCCTGGTGCAGCCGGTCCTCGGTGGCCGCGAGCAGCAGCTCGGGGCGACGGGTCAGGGCCTCGACGAGGAGGGCGGCGCGGCCGGCGTTGGCGGCGGCGTCCACGTGCGGGACGGTGCGCGGGAGCAGGCCGCGCGCGGTCTCGGTGAGCACGGGCTTTCCGGGGACGAAAACCACCGGAACGATGGAATCCGAGGGTTCCATCCTGATCGCCCGCGCGGCGCCGCCCTCGGTCCAGGCGAGCGTGAAGCCGCCGAGCAGGCAGGCGGCGACGTTGTCGGGGTGGCCCTCGATCTCGGTGGCCAGTTCGAGCAGCGCGGCATCGTCGAGGCGGGTGTCGCCGCCTATGGTCACGGCGCGGGCGGCGACGATGCCGGCGCAGATGGCGGCGGAGGAGGAGCCGAGGCCGCGGCCGTGCGGGATGCGGTTGGCGCAGACGACCTCAAGACCGCGCGGCTGCCCGCCGAGCAGGTCGAAGGCGGTGCGCATGGAGCGTACGAGCAGGTGACTCTCGTCGCGGGGAAGGGTGTCGGCACCTTCACCGGCGATGTCGACGTGCAGCCCGGAGTCGGCGACCCGGACGACCACGTCGTCGTAGAGCCCCAGCGACAGGCCGAAGGCGTCGAAGCCCGGGCCGAGATTGGCGCTGGTGGCGGGGACGCGCACCCGTACGGCGGCGGCGCGGAACGCGGGACCGGCCATCGCTCGTTGACTCTCCTTGACTTGCGGGATTGTTCGGTGACTTGCGGGGATTGTTCGGGGAAACCGAGAACCCGGGGGCCGCGCGCGCCTCACAGGCGACAACGGCAACAGCACCGCGCATATGCAACGGGGCGGGTTCGGTACAGCCTATCGAAGGAAGGTTCTGTGGCGACATAGGGCGCACAGGAGGCGCACGATGCGTGTCGCGCGCCAGCCTGTGCGCCTCTGTCGGTTCCTGATCGGGTCTGACCCCGGATCAGGAACCGTACGGCATCAGAGGGCCGGGCAGGTCAGGCCGGATCAGGCCAGTCCGAGCCGCTCGGCGGCGGCCGCGGCGTCGACCGGGACGGTGACGGGCTGCGGAGCGCCCGCGACGGCCCAGTCGGGGTCCTTGAGGCCGTTGCCGGTGACGGTGCAGACGATCCGCTGGCCCGGGTCGACCTTGCCCTGCGCGGCGGCCTTCAGCAGACCGGCCACCGAGGCGGCCGACGCGGGCTCGACGAAGACGCCCTCCTGAGCGGCCAACAGGCGGTAGGCCTGGAGGATCTCACGGTCCGTCACCTCGTCGATGAAGCCGCCCGACTCGTCGCGCGCGGCGATCGCGTAGTCCCAGGAGGCCGGGTTGCCGATGCGGATCGCGGTGGCGATGGTCGACGGGTCCTTGACGACCTCGCCGCGCACGAGCGGCGCGGAGCCGGAGGCCTGGAAGCCCCACATGCGCGGGGTACGACCGGCGATGCCGTCGGCGGCGTACTCCCGGTACCCCTTCCAGTACGCCGTGATGTTGCCGGCGTTGCCGACGGGCAGCACATGGATGTCGGGGGCGTCGCCCAGCATGTCCACGATCTCGAACGCGGCGGTCTTCTGGCCCTCGATACGGACCGGGTTCACCGAATTGACCAGCGCCACCGGGTAGTTCTCGGAGAGGCTGCGGGCCAGCGTGAGGCAGTCGTCGAAGTTGCCGTCGACCTGGAGGATCTTGGCGCCGTGCACGAGCGCCTGGCCCATCTTGCCGAGCGCGATCTTGCCCTGCGGGACGAGCACGGCCGACACCATGCCCGCGCGCACCGCGTACGCGGCGGCGGAGGCGGAGGTGTTGCCGGTGGACGCGCAGATGACGGCCTGCGCGCCCTCCTCCTTGGCCTTGCTGATGGCCATGGTCATGCCCCGGTCCTTGAAGGAGCCGGTCGGGTTGGCGCCCTCGACCTTGAGGTGCACCTCGCATCCCGTGCGCTCGGAGAGCACCTGAGCGGGGACGAGCGGCGTGCCGCCCTCACGGAGCGTGACGACCGGCGTCGTGTCCGTGACCGGAAGGCGGTCCCGGTACTCCTCGATGATGCCGCGCCACTGGTGGGTGCCCTTGGTGGTCATGGGTCCTTACTCCCCTTCAACACGCATGATGCTGGCGACACCACGGACGGTGTCCAGCTTGCGCAGCGCCTCGACGGTCCCGGAGAGGGCGGCGTCGGGCGCGCGGTGGGTGACGACGACGAGGGAGGCCTCGCCGTCCTTGCCCGTCTGGCGGACGGTGTCGATCGACACGCCGTGCTCGGCGAAGACCGTCGCGACCTGGGCGAGGACGCCCGGCTTGTCGGCCACGTCGAGACTGATGTGGTACCGCGTCACCACGTCGCCCATGGGGCTCACGGGCAGCTGGGTGTACGCGGACTCGCCGGGGCCGTTGGTCCCGTTGAGCTTGTTGCGGCACACGGCGACGAGGTCGCCGAGGACGGCCGACGCGGTCGGCGAGCCGCCGGCCCCGGGACCGTAGAACATGAGCTGCCCGGCGGCGTCCGCCTCCACGAAGACGGCGTTGTACGCCTCGCGGACGGAGGCGAGCGGGTGGCTGAGCGGGATCATCGCCGGGTGCACGCGCGCGGTGACGGACTCGCCGTCGGCGGCCCGCTCGCAGATCGCGAGCAGCTTGATGGTGCAGCCCATCTGCTTGGCGGAGGCGAAGTCGGCCGCGGTGACCTCGGTCATGCCCTCGCGGTAGACGTCGTCGAGGCGCACCCGGGTGTGGAAGGCGATCCCGGCGAGGATGGCAGCCTTGGCGGCGGCGTCGAAGCCCTCGACGTCGGCGGTCGGGTCGGCCTCGGCGTACCCGAGCGCGGTGGCCTCGTCGAGGGCCTCGGAGTAGCCGGCCCCCGAGGTGTCCATCTTGTCGAGGATGAAGTTGGTCGTCCCGTTGACGATGCCCATCACGCGGTTGATCTTGTCGCCGGCGAGCGACTCGCGCAGCGGCCGGATCAGCGGGATGGCGCCGGCGACGGCCGCCTCGTAGTACAGGTCCTCGCCGTGGTCCTCGGCGGCGGCGTAGAGGGCCGCGCCGTCCTGGGCGAGGAGCGCCTTGTTGGCGGAGACGACGGAGGCGCCGTGCTCGAAGGCGGTGGTGATGAGGGTGCGGGCCGGCTCGATCCCGCCGATGACCTCGACGACGACGTCGATGTCCCCGCGTTTGACCAGGGCGGTGGCGTCGGTGGTGATCAGCTCGGCGGGCACGCCGCCGCGCACCTTGTCGGGCCGGCGGACGGCCACGCCGGCGAGCTCGACCGGAGCGCCGATGCGCGCGGCGAGGTCGTCGGCGTGCGTCGTCATGATGCGCGCCACCTCTGAGCCGACCACTCCACAGCCCAGCAGCGCCACCTTCAGCGGACGCGTACGCATCATCCGACCTCGTTTCTCGGTACTTCTTGGTCTTCGTATCTCTACGATTCCTACGGTGGGAACCAGTCTCACTCACCCGATGGGCGATTCAGCCCGTTGTCCAGATGGTGAGACATCGATTCCATCACCCGACTATTTCATCATCCGACGTCGAGCCGCAGGAGATCTTCCTCCGTCTCGCGCCGCACGATGACCCGCGCCTCGCCGTCCCGCACCGCGACGACGGGCGGGCGGAGCGCGTGGTTGTAGTTGCTCGCCATGGAGCGGCAGTACGCGCCGGTGGCCGGCACGGCGAGCAGGTCGCCGGGCGCCACGTCGGCGGGCAGGAAGGCGTCGCGCACGACGATGTCGCCGCTCTCGCAGTGCTTGCCGACGACACGCACGAGCAGCGGCTCGGCGTCACTCGTCCGGGACACGAGCGCGACGCTGTACTCGGCGTCGTACAGGGCGGTGCGGATGTTGTCCGACATGCCGCCGTCGACGGAGACGTACGTCCGCAGCCCCTCCAGCGGCTTGACCGTGCCCACCTCGTACAGGGTGAAGGCGGTGGGCCCGACGATGGCGCGCCCCGGCTCGACGGAAATGCGCGGCGTGGCGAGCCCCGCGGCCTCACACTCGCGCGTCACGATCTCGCTCAGCGCCTTGGCAATGTCATGCGGCTCACGCGGGTCGTCGTCGGAGGTGTACGCGATCCCCAACCCGCCGCCAAGATCGATCTCGGGCAGCTCGACCCCGTGCTCGTCCCGCACGTCGGCGAGCAGCTGCACCACGCGCCGCGCGGAGACCTCGAACCCGGCCATGTCGAAGATCTGCGACCCGATGTGCGAGTGAATCCCGATGAGCTCAAGCCCATCCAGCGACAGCGCCCGCCGCACGGCCTCCGCGGCCTGGCCCCCGGCCAGCGCGATCCCGAACTTCTGGTCCTCGTGCGCGGTGGCGATGAACTCGTGCGTGTGCGCCTCGACGCCCACGGTCACCCGGATCTGCACCCGCTGCCGCTTGCCGAGCGACTGGGCGACATGCGCGACCCGGACGATCTCCTGGAAGGAGTCGAGCACGATCCGCCCGACCCCGACCTCGACGGCCCGCCGGATCTCGTCGTCACTCTTGTTGTTCCCATGGAAGGCGATCCGCTCGGCCGGCATCCCAGCGGACAGCGCAGTACTGAGCTCCCCCCCGGAACAAACATCGAGATTCAGCCCCTCCTCCGTGAGCCACCGCACGACGGCCCGCGAGAGGAACGCCTTCCCGGCGTAGAAGACATCGGCGTCCTTGCCGAAGGCGTCGGCCCAGGCCCGGCAGCGCGCCCGGAAGTCGTCCTCGTCGAGGAAGTACGCGGGCGTACCGAACTCCCGCTGCAGTACGTCGACCCCGATCCCGCCCACGGTCACGACCCCCCGCTCGTCCCGCGCGACGGTCCGCGCCCAGACCTTGGGGTCGAGCTGGTTGAGATCGGCGGGCGGGGCGGAGTAGTGCCCCTCGGGAAGGACATCGGCGTGGCGGGGCCCGGCGGGGTGTGCGGAACGGCTCATGACGACTGGCTCTTTCAGATCTGGTCGGGTGCGCTGATGCCGAGCAGGGAGAGGCCACCGGCGAGCACCGTCCCGGCGGCTTCGGCGAGCGCGAGCCGGGAACGATGGGCGGCCGAGGGTTTCTCGTCACCGAGGGGCAGGACGGTGTGCTGGAACGAGAGGAGCGCGTCAGCGACGACTTCGAGATGCCGGGCGAGCCGGTCGGGCGAGCGGTGACGGGCGGCGGCGAGGAGGACGGCGGGGTGATCGGCGAGGGCGGTGAGGAGCTGTTGGGCCCCGTCCTCGACTTCGTACCCGGCCTGGATGCCGAGCTGTGCACCGTTACGCATCAGGCCCTGGGCGCGGGAGTGGGCGTACCGCACGCGGAAGAGCCCGTTGCGCTCGTGCTGGACGAGGAGGGGACCGCCGGGGAGAGCGTGATCGTGGGGAGCGGCCCGGAGGAGCGCCCAGCGGGCGGCGTCGGGCCCGAAGACATCGGGGGCATAGGGAGCAGGAAGAACATGAATCCGCTCCTGCCCCAGGCTGCCGATCGCCGCGTCGGCCCCCTGCGAACGAAGCAACCGAACAACGCTCTCGCCAACGAGCCGAGCACGATCCTCACCGACGTCACCGAACCGCACGACGCTGCCGGCCAGCGCATCGGAGTACCCATACTCCAGCCCGGCCTCTCCCACCTCCCGGACGAGCCGGGCGCCCTGCCCGACGTCGAGGGTGAAGTTGAGGAACCCGGGCCCGGTGATGTCGACGGCACGGATCCCGGGGCTGCCGCGCAGCCGCTCCTTGAGGATCCCGGCCACGTCGAGGGGCGCTCGCCCGGAGGGCCGCGCGAGGCTGAGGGCGACGCTGCTGGCGTAGTCGCCGACACCACCCGGCCGGGGCCGCTCCACCTTGACGTCGCGGGGCACGTCGACCCGGAGCGCACCTTCGTCGACCGCACGGCGCACGGCGTGCAGCACGGTGAGGGAGAGGTCCGCGGGGGTCACGGGACCAGCCTAGGGGAGGAGGGGGGTGGGAACGCGAACCGGTTTCGGCATGTGGGCGGTGGGGGTGGTGGGCACCCACCGAAAGGAGAACGGATGAACGCAAAGAAGGAACAACAAAACGACGGCCGGACGCCGCCCCCCTCCCCTATCTCACCGAACCGCGCGCCTATCTCACTGAACCGCGCGCCCTCCGCGCTGCGGGCGGCTCCTCGCCACCCTCCTGCTCCTGCCCGGCCCCTTCGCCGTGCTGCCCGCGCCGCTCACGGTGCATGAGCTGTCGGACGACCCGTACGAGCTCGGACGGCTCGAAGGGCTTCGCGAGGAAGGCGTCCACGCCGGAGGCGGCGCCGCCGTCCCTCTCGTATTCGGTGCCGGCACTGATGATCGCCACGGGAAGATGACTGGTCCGCGGATCGGACCGCAGCCGCGCGGCGGTCTTCAACCCGTCCAGCCGGGGCATGACGACATCGAGGGTGACGACATCAGGACAGACCTGATGTACGACATCCAGACACTCGGCACCATCGGCCGCGGTCACCACCTCGAACCCCTCGAGTTCGAGATTGACCCTGATCAGCTGGCGGATCACCCTGTTGTCATCGACAACGAGCACCCGCCCCGACACGCCTGACACACGTCGAGAGTAGGTCTACGGGAAGCACGGCGTCCGGCTTTTGCCCACTTCCGACCCCTGCGGGGGAACACCCCCTGGTGACGCGACGGAAATACCTGTTCACAGGCACGCCCAAGGAGCTGGTAGGGTTCTACCCGTCGCCGCCGAACGCGGCGGACGCCCCCGTAGCTCAGGGGATAGAGCAACGGCCTCCGGAGCCGTGTGCGCAGGTTCGAATCCTGCCGGGGGCACCGTACTTCAGGTGCCTAATAGGCCCTCTGACCAGGCATCTAGCCAGGTTGGAGGGCCTGTTGCTTTGTGCAGCCGTATGCCGCCGCGCGCACCCCTAAGACGCCCTCTGTGGGACATGCGCGGGATCAGACATTAGGAACCAATCAAACGGTACGGGGGCATAGCAAATACCCCGAAGGGTAGCCTCCGGGCATTTGATGTGATGATCGTCCCGTGTACTGGGCGTAGAAGTCTTCGACCATCCCGTTGGCGATGTCGGCTCGACCGTGTACGCACTTGGCATACCGAGCGCCGGCCGTCGTCGGCGACTCCGAAAGTCTCGATCCCGTCCAGAAGCATCGATACGAGCTCGGGAGGTAGCGGAACCACTCGAAAGTCCTCGGGCGCCCGGTTCTTCAGCCTCCGGTCGTCGTGGACCTCACCGGTACCCGTCCACTTCTGCCCGACTGTGGGGCGCGTCCCATGCCGGCGTAGTACATCGATCCGTACATACTGAACCGCCAGGCGGCACGTGGTTGCGCAGGCCACGGGCATTCTCCCCGATGTTGATCTTCGCCGTGAAGTTCGCGCCCATGGCGTCGGGGGAGCCGCTGAGAGCGGTGGCTGATGGGAGGTTGACCGTTGCGGCGGCCAGAGCGACTACGCAGCGGGCCGCATGAGACGCGACCTCTTGAAAGACACTGGGTACTCCTGGAAAGAAACAGCCTCCAGCGCCTGGGCTTGGTCTGACGGCCAGTTAGGGCAGCCAGACCTGTCTTGCTTGCCGGGCAGCGCTCCGGGAGGCGACGGTCGCAGGGCAGCGCTGGGTGTGCGGGCTGGGACGCGTAGGTACGGTTCAGTGCTGATGCCGTGTGCCGGTGTTGGTGGCCGCCACAGCGGCCACCAACACCGGCGAAAATTCAGTTCCAGCTGCCGGTGATGGCGAGATGGGTGGGGTCGGCGGGGGCGCCAGGCGGGGTGTCGGCGGGTTCCCAGGTGCCGTTGGTGTGCCGGACGGTGTGCTTGATGGTGCCGCCGACGATGATCGTGGTGTGGAACTCGTTGTCGGCGGACGCGGCGCCGACACTGCGGATCTCACCGCCGCCGAGGACGGGGCCCAGGTCGCCGAACTTGGTCCAGCTGCCGTTCTTCCCGAGGCGGGCGACGTGCCTGATGCCTCCGCCGGGTTCGGTCAGGACGGCCTGGATGTCGTTCCCGGTGCCGGCGAAGGCCATGCCGTCGACCTTGGCGGGGGCTCCGGCGAGCTTGGTGATGGCGCCCCACTTCCCCCAGGTGCCGTTGGAGTTGCGGACGCTGTGCAGAGCCTGTCCGTCGCCGGTGACCACCCCGACGTGGGTGGTGTCGCCGACGTGGGTCGTGGTGATCTGGATGGGCTTGTCGGGCAGGGCACCGACAGAGGAGGTGATGTCGCCCCATTTGCTCCACTTGCCGGCCGAGTCGCGCGAGGCGTGGTAGGCCCGCCCGTCGGTGACGGCGACGAGGGCGAGCCCCCTGCCGGTCGAGGTGGCGGAGATCTTCCTGATGTCCTTGAGCGCTCCGAGTTCACCGGTCAGATCCTTGAACTTGACCCAGGTGCCGTTGGGATTGCGGGTGGACTGGTATACGGCTCCGTCACCGCCGAGGGCGAGGACGTGGTTGGTGCCGGATATGGCGGCGTCGGCCGCGAGCTGGATGTCGCCGATGCCTCCAGCGGCCTTCTGGACGTCGCCGAAGGCGGACCAGTCCCAGTTGCTGTCACGGGCCGCGTGGTACAGGTTCTTGTCCGCTGTGGTGACCATCTGCACGCGCCACGGTGTCAGTGTCGAGGCGGTGGACTGCTTGATCCATGGGGCCAGGTCGTCGACGCGGGTGGCTACGGCACCGGTTCGGGTCTCGGCGTCGGAGGTGCCGAGGCAGCCGCCCTGCCACGACGCCGTCACCACACCCGCAAGCTCGAACAGGCCGGCGTGTTCTCGTACGACGGGGGCGCCGGTGTCGCCCTTGCAGAGCGGGCTGCCGTCGACGGCCAGGCCTGTGGTGGTGACTTCGCCCGCGGTGAACGACCCCGTGTGCAGCTCGTTCGGGACCCAGGTGTCCTTGGTCCGACCGTACCCGGCACCCGTGAAGCTCTCGCCCTCCGTCGGCGCCGTGCCGGCGGCACGCAGCGGGTGGATCCCCCGTACAGGTGTGTCGAGCTTCGCGAGGACGAGGTCGCGGTCGGTTCGCGGGATGAGTTCGACCACTTTGCGGACCTGGCCGCCGACGGCATCGAGCTCGGCGCGACTGATCGTCGCGGTCGTCTCCCACTTCGGCGCACCGGCCGCGACGGTGGATCCCGACGACGGGTCCGCGGCGAAGCAACTGGCAGCGGTCAGCAGCCACTGAGCATTGATGAGGGTGGCGGTGCAGGACCGGTGGGTGTCGCCGATGGCGAGCTTCGCGGTGAAGCCGTACGAGGTCCCGAGCGCGGCGGGTCCGTCGAGAGCCTGGGCGGGGGAGGTGATGAGGGCACCGGAGACGACGACGGCGATGGCGCCGCCGAGGGCTGCACGTGCACGAGGGCGATACATGGGGTGTGTGGCTCCTGCCGTTGAGGCATGGGGGACGTGAATGGGTGCCCGAGGGAAGGCTGGGGTCAGGGAACGAGACGGTGGGCCTAGGCGCTGGCAGGCTCGCGGGGGGAGACGACGAGGACGACCGGCAAGGGTGCACACACGTCATCCCTCTCCGAACGTCGGCACTGCCTGGCTGAACGGCGAGTCCAGTGACGAGCAAGGCCCGATCAGCGAGTATCTGCAGACCAACTCGGGAAGCACAGAACGCAGCCGTTCGCTCATCCGAGGCGGGAGCAGCCCCGGACGGATTCCTACTTGGTCGAGCGGATCTCGATCAGAGCATGATCCCGGCCGTCGGGATCGGCAGTCTCTCCTACGGGAGTCCAGAGGTTCTTTTCGATGTCATAGGACGTGGTGGCATCGCCCACGGTCATGTCGACCTCCGTGTTGAAATCGTTTCCCACGACGGCATAGACGCGCGGCATGTCGAGCGCGAGAAATCCTCCCTGGCCAAGGACCGCGAAGCAGAACGGCTTCTTGCCCTTGCGCTGCCATACCTGGATTTCGTTGGTCGAGGTTCCGCAGTCGCTTGACATGATGTGGCCATCGCCGCGAATCAGCCGAATACCCTTCTCTTGAAGGATCTTGTCGGCGTCGGGGTAGCTGAAGTCTTCGACTGCGGGAGGCATAGCCGTGGCCGATGCCGCGAGACCGGCAGTTTCCTGCTCCGCTTGAGGGTTGGCGGGGACCGTGAATCCGGTGCTGACGACCATCCCTGCGAACGCAGCGATGGTCGCGACTGCTCGCCCGTTGAGAGGCTTCTTCAAGTTCCACACCCGTGCACTTTCGGGGCATGGCGAATCGCGGACCGCCTTGGCGCAACAGCCCGCTTCCCATGCCGTTCTGATGAATCCTTTACAGAGTGGACAGCATATTGAGAGATCAGCTGCCCCTTCGAGGCCGAAAGTCTCCAAGTCGACGGGGGCGAAAGTCCCAAAAATGACCCTGACCTGCACGCACGCCTCCCGCCACACCCAATCGTGACCTATGTCTCACCACCCTCGATATGACCTTCAAACACCTCCCCCTAGAGCCCAACTGGCAATTCTTGGAGTTCAGTTGCGTTTCTGCGACGGCCCTCCCGAGTCCAGTTCACGCCGCACGCCGGTTGGCGAAGATAAGCGGCAACTGAACTTCGGCTCCGCTGTCGTGACGGCGTGTGAGCCGGTGAGGAGCGTTTGATGAGTTTCCATGTCCGTCCGAGAAAGCCTCGAACGGGGAGAGGTGGCCATACCGGCCCTCGTGGACTCTTTGCCGGGAGGGTCCTTTCCGTCGTAGCCGGTGCGATGGCGTCCATAGTGCTCGGGACTGGGGTGGCCACAGCGCTGCCCCCTATGGCCGGGCCGACACCATTGCCCTCCGGGGCGCGTGCCCAGGCGGTCAAGGCGTGGCAGGGCGGAGGCGAGTCCACGAAGGAGGCTGCCACGCAGGCTCTGCTGGGTTCGGATGAAGACCTGCGGGCCTTCCTGCAGGACGGACTGAAGACCGCTCAGGCCGAAGATGAACGCATAGCTGTGCTCACGATGCTTCCGGCGGCCGGCAAGGGCGTTTTCGAGGAGGCGCAGAAGGCACTGTCAGGCAGTGATGAAGAGCTGCACGCTTTCGTCACTCAGGGGTACAAGGACCCCCTGGCGGAGGATCGTCGGGTTGCAGTACTGACGGTCATGCACCAAGGCGAGCGAGGGGTGCGCGAGGCGGCCCAGGACGCCCTTGACGATGGCTCTCCCGAAGCCCTGCGGGAGTTCCTCGACAAAGGGCAGTTCGACGCGCGCGAGGAGGATGAGCGTGTTGCCGTCCTTCGGATGATCAACGGGGCTGGGCCACAGCTCAAGCAGGCTGCTCAGCGTGCACTGGGTGGCGAGGCGTCCGACGTCTCGTGGTTCCTGGAGACAGGCCAGCACATCGCTCGCTCCCGTGACCAGGAGACTCTCACCGTCACGCAGCTCGCGAAGATGGCCGAAACGGCCGGTAAAGAAGCCGAGGCTGCGACCGACTCTGCCAAGGACGCATCCGCCAAGGCCAAGGAAGCCGCTCGGCTGTCCAAGGAAGCGGCGCTCAAGGCAGCCAAAGAGACCGAGGCAGCGAAGGGAGACGCAGACAAGGCAACCAAGGCGGCGACCCGTGCGGCCCAGGCCGCCGACGGTGCGGCGGCTGCGGCGCGGACGGCGATCTCAGCCTCCGCTAAGGCCATCTCAGCCGCCCGAACTGCCGCGCAGGCCGCAGCGAACGCCGCTTCCGCAGCAGCGGCTGCCGGCGACGCCGCAGCCACCGCGAACCAGGCTGCCACCGCAGCCGCAGGAAACGCCGGCGAGGCTTCGACCGCCCGCAAGGCTGCCCAGGCGGCTCGCAACGCAGCGTCCGACGCGCAGAAGGCGGCCGACTCCGCTGCCCGCGCCGCCGACGCCAGCGAGGAAGCCGGACGATCGTCCGACGCCGCCGCAGCCGCTGGCCGCGACGCCGCCACAGCGGCTGACGCCGCGGCCAGCGCTGCCGAGCAATCCGGGGTTTCATCCGCCCAGGCCGCGAAGGCCCGCAAGGCGGCTGCCCGAGCCCAGAGCGCCTCGGACACCGCCACCCAGGCTGCAGGCCGCGCCAACATCCTGGCAGCACAGTCGGCCAAGGCCGCCCGCGAATCCCGAGACGCCGCCCGTAAGGCCGCCAATCATGCCGAGAAGGCCGCCCAGTTCGCTGAGTTCGCAGCGGAACACGCAGGACAGTCCCAGAACTTCGCCAATCAGGCCACCGCACACGCCAACGCCGCCATCGAAGCCGCAGACATCGCCCTGAGCGCCGTCACCCAGGCCCAGAACGTGGTCAAGCTGGCCCGCGAAGGCGAGGAGGAACAGCTCAAGGCGAACGCAGCACTCGCTCGCGAGGAAGCTAAGACCCTCAAGCAGCAGGACGACCATGCACGCGCCAAGGCGTACCAGGCACAGACACAACAGGCTCAGCTCGATGACGAGACCAAGAACCTGCTCGCCGAGGCAGCGACGGAGAACGACCGGTCGAAGCGCACCTTGCTGGGCCGTCAGGCCGCGCTGAACCTGCTGTCCGGAAAAGGGATCTGGTCCGGCCAGGCAGCCGCAGAAGCGCTCTCCGGCGGCAGCACCGAAGTCGCCGTCTGGCTCGACCACGAGCGAGTCAAGGCAGCCCAGCTCGACGACCGCGAGAAGGTACTGGCCCTCGCCAAGACCGGTGGTGCCGCCCTGGCCGAAGAAGCCCAGCACACCCTAGAGGCGAAGGACCCCGGCCGGATCGAGGAATTTCTGACCTCCGGCGCTCTGGACGTCCAGACCGAGGACTTCCGCGTTGAGGTCCTCAAACTGATGAACGGCGCCGGCACGGCCGTGAAGGCGGCGGGCGACAGCGCTCTGAAGGCCGGCACACCACAGGCCCTTCAAGCGTTCTTCCTGACCGACTACCCCGACGCGCAGGCCGAAGACGACCGCGTGGCCATCCTGTCCAACCTGGGCAAGAACCCCGGCGCCTTCTACCGTGCCAGCGCCCAGGCGGCCCTGGACGGTCCTGCCTGGATTACCCATGCCTTCGCCACCCGGGTCGGATACAAGGCGAACCTCCTCGACCAGGACACCGCCGCCCACCTTCAGGCCATCCAGTCCCTGATCTCCCAGGCAGCCCAGACTGCCAGCAACGCCCACAAGAACGCCGCGGAAGCAAGCAAGGTCGCCGCCGAAGCCCGCGGTGCCGCCACCGAAGCGAACAAGTGGGCCACCGAAGCCAAGAAGTCCGCGATCCAGGCGGAGAACCACGCCAAGAGCGCGCTCGATCAGGCCAACCAGGCCCATGCCTCCGCCGAACGCGCTCGCGAGTCCGCACAACAGGCGAACAGCGCTGCCACCACAGCCCGGAAGGCAAGCCGCCAGGCCAACTACTCAGCTAACCAAGCCACTGCCTCCGCACAGCAAGCCGCCGACGCGGCTTCCAGCGCCCAGGACGCCGCCAATCGGGCCCGCCAGAGCGCCCTCGATGCAGGCAATGACTCCGAAGCGGCCAACAAGGCGGCACGCGAAGCCCATGACATCTCTACAGAGAAGCAGAAGAAGGAACAAGAAGTAGCGGCCCAGAAGGCCGCCCAAGAAGCCAAGCAGAATGCCGAGCAAGGGAAGAACCCAGCTGACACCGAGGCCAGCGACAAGCTCGATGAGCCTGAATTGTCGGCCTGGGACAGGGACCTGGATACGTGGATCAAGCGTTCCAACCAGGTGAGCGCCGTAGCCGGTACACTCGCAGTGATCGCCGCATTCACTCCTTTCGGTCCGGTTGCGACTCCTATCCTTGGCGCGATCTCGTGGGCAGCGGCCGGGCTCGGTGCACGCCTCACTGCCGAAAGGCATGGCTGGACCAGCTCCGAGTTCGTAACGTCGATCGCGGGTCTTGGGATGGCTGGAGCTCTCGGTGGCGTAGGATCTCTCGCGAACTCCGCAGTGGGGGGCGTCACCGGGAAGGTAGTCGAAGGCGTCAACAACCTAATCTCCCCGATCACCTCACTGTTTGGCTAAATAATGATCATGGCCTTTCAAATGCTAGCCCTTCCGGAGCCTCCGTCGGTTCCTGAATCGGCATGGTATGCGCTATCGGCAGTGGCTATAGTCATGTTTTATGCGTTCTACATATCCTTGGCCCCGAACAAGACTGAACGCATAAAGATCTACATTGCTCCATTCGCCGGCCTCTTGGCCTTGTGGGTTTTCACCGTCGCAATGGAGGGCGTTCCGTCCAACATCCTTCCACCGGCGCTCGCCTTCATGCTTCCCGCCTTCGTGTTGGCCTGCGTAGGGCACCGGAAAGAGATGCGAGCCACCTGGAAACGCCAAGCCACCGAGGGACAGGAGGGAAACGCCCCCTCCGCCGCCATCACCCTCCAGCTCTTCTTGGCACTAGCCGCGTTCGGGGCGTTGGGGATCTGGTTCGTGATGTGAACCCGGTGAAAAAGTATGAACGCCGGGTGCCCTGGTGGGCAAAATTCGATTCGCACACCAGGGCACCCTTTGCAATCCACGATCAGGTGTGCTGCGGCCGGGCCCATGACCGCCCGTATCCGGCTCCGCCTGGGCCGCGACCTACCGACGCTTCGTCTGATTAGAGTAGGGATCTCACTCGACCAGAGCCATCAGAAGCCTCGTGCTAGGACCGCCGGGACGGTGCCTCCCGCGGCGCGCGCTGGCCGGGGATCGCCGGGTCCCGTTCGCCGTCACGCGTGTTCGCCGGTGCGCGGCATTCCGGGGGTTCGATGCTGATCCGGGGCAGCCGGCGGTCCAGCCACCAGTTCGCGCCGCCGAGCATGTGCATGAGGGCGGGGACCAGCAGGGTGCGCAGGACGAAGGCGTCGAGCGCGACCGCGGCGGCGAGTGCGATGCCGAACATCGCGATCACCCGGTCGCCGGAGAGGATGAAGGCGAGGAAGACGGCGATCATGATGACCGCTGCCGAGTTGATCACGCGGCTGGTCTCGGCCAGCCCAACCCGGACCGCCCGCCGGTTGTCGCCGCTCTCCAACCACTCCTCCCCACCGGCAAGCTCAAGGAACAGAGCCCTCGGTGGCCAGCGTCTACCGGGCGCTCGCCGAGCACGCCAAGCGCGAGGCGTACCCGGAAGCCGTCGAACAGGCCCCGGCTGACTTCGCCGCCCTCCAGGCCGGCGAACTCCCCGGCCCGCGTACCGCCGGCCAGCCGGAGCCCGCCCCCTCCGTAGACACGCTGGTCAACCGCTCTGCGGCGGGGCGATGATGGCCGCCGCAACGGCCGGGTTCGGTATCTGCGTCGCCACCGCGTACCGCTACATACGCGAGGCTGTCGAAGTGCTGGCCGCGCTTGCGCCCACCCTGGCCGAGGCGATGCGTGCCGCACGAACCAAGGCGTTCGTGATCCTCGACGGCACCCTGCTGCCGATCGACCGGATCGCCGCCGACACCCCGTACTACTCGGGGAAGCACAAGCGCCACGGCATGAACATCCAGGTCCTCACTGATCCGTTCGGCCACCTGCTGGGGGCCTCGCCCGCGCTGCCCGGCTTCACGCACGACCTGACCGCCGCCCGCACCCACGGGATCGTCGAGGCTCTCGCCGCCGCCGACCTCAAGTGCTGGGCGGACAAGGCATACCAGGGCGCCGGCCGCCCGGTCCGGGTACCCTTCCGCGGACGCCGCCTCAAGCGGTGGCAGCGGCGGCACAGCAGCACACACCAAGATCCGCTGCCTCGGCGAACGGGCCATGGCCACCCTGAAGGGCTGGCGGCTCATACGGAAGCTCCGCTGCAGCACCAACCGCATCACCGCGATCGTCCAGGCCGTACTCGTCCTGCATCACGCGTCAGCGTGAGGTGGGAAAAGGCTCATTGGGTGGTTTGGTGAGGCGGCGACACACCTATGGAGATCTCCGCCTCGGGTTCGAGCGGAGCCCTTCCACCGCCGCACGGATCATTCCAGTAGCGCGCCCTCGCGGGTGATGGTGCGGTGACCGGTGCCGGATCTCTCGTGCCCCCAGGCCAGGCGCGGCCGCAAGGCACCACCAGCCCTGGAGCGCCGGCGGGAACGTGATGCCCCCAACCAGTTTCATGCCCGGCCCGGGAGCGGTGAAGTCACGTCCGGCCGGGTCAGGAGCGGGTACGGCGTTGCGGCGCGTGATGCCGTGGATGCCACGCCCGGCCATGCCCCGGGCCGTCTTCTTCCGGCTCACCGCCCGGCCGCGTCCGCACAACCCGCCGCGTCCCCACGACGAGCCGGGACCTATTACCGGGGCACTCCGGTGTCTACCCGGACGGGACTGATCTCTCGGACCAGGTCGTTGTTCTCGTCGCTCAGTTCGAGCTCGTAACGGAGGCCGAAGGAGGCGAGAAGGCGGCCCAGGTCGTCGAGGTGGGTGGGGGCGATGGTGCCGTTGAGTAGGACGGCGGGGCCTTCGATCGGGTCGATCTCCAGGTGGCACCAGGTCGTTTCCAGCTCGTAGCCGTGCCAGGACGAGGAGCGGGAGGTCCAGCCGGCGCCGGTGAAGTGGGCGGCTATGGCGGATGCGTCTCGGTAGCCGTGGAGCATGCCGCACACGTTGTTGCCCAGCTCGGCCCACTGCCGGTCGATCGTCGCGCGCCCAACAGGTATGTCCATGTCCATGTCCGGAGTATGCGGGAGTCGGCGGGGGAAGGGCGGCGTGTTGTGGTGTGGGGGTGTGGACTGGGTGGGGTGGGCGCCCCCTGGGCAACCCAACTGCGCGGGTCGTTCTTTTGGGACTCTGGTCAGAGGGGGGTGTCTCGGCGCAACAATGCGCGCATGAGTGATGACTGGAAGCGACGTCTTGAGCGGATGAAGCGGGATCTCGTCGTCAGTGGGGATCCCGTCGCCTGGGTGAGTGAAGCCGATGCCGTGCAGGCGTCGTTGCTGTTTCCGTCCCTCTCCGTGCGCGGTGCCCTGTTCGGGGTGGCCGCGCAGGGGAAGGAGGACGGGGTCTGGCGGATGGTGACGCCCTTGCAGGACGGGATGCCGCAGAGTTCGCGGGACAGTCTGCATTCCAAGCTGTGGTTCCGGGCCAAGGACGACACCGACGACCCCGTCGTGCGGCGCGCGTTGCTCGACGCCGTGGCCGTGCTCGAACGCGAGGCCGTCGACGAGGTCGAGGTGCTCGACGAGCGGTACCGGATCGTCCGCGGGGACGAGCTCGCCCGCAGCGGGCCCGACGGGCTCGAACCGCCCCGGCCGACGGATGTGGAGCCGATCGAGCGGACCTGGGACGACCGAGGGGCGTTCGACTCGCCCGACGTCGGCTTCGTGCTCGATCCGTTGAGCGAGCGGGGGCTGATGTCCGAGGCGCTGCGGCTCGGGCTGCGCAGCTTCGAGTACTCCGGGCAGCGCTACCCCGCCGACGTACGCGAGGACTCCCGGCGGGCCGTCGTCCGGCATCCCGAGATCGCCCTCATGCCCGTGACCTTCGGGGTCGTCGAACAGACCGGTGACACCTGGCGCCCCCAGGGTGCGCTCAACGCCACCCCGCACGCCGCCCGCCAGTTCCTCTACAGCGCGCTGATCCGGATCTGGCCGCTCCTCTACAAGTACAGCGACAGCAAGCGGGAGCGGTACGCGCGGATCGCCGAGAAGTACCGCGCCGCCGACCGGGCCGACGAACTCAAGGTCGACGACCGCCTGTTCCGCGTCTGCCGCGTCGAGCGCATCGTCCGCTTCGGCCCCGACGGGCCCGAGAAGCCCCGGCCCTCGGACGTCGACCAGTACGGGCCCATGAAGATGCATCCCCGCATGGACCCGGACACCGGCGAGGTCTTCCACGGGGAGTGAGCGGGACGACAGCCCGAAGGGCCGCGCGGCCCCCGTTTCGCCGCGCGGCCCTCGTGGTTCTGTCGTGGTTCTGTGCTGACTACTTGACGCTGATCGCCGTCCACGCCGCCGCGACCGCGTTGTACTCCGCGCTGCCGGCGCCGTAGAGGTCCGTGGCCGCCGACAGGGTGGCCGTGCGGGCGCCGGAGTAGCTGGTGCTGGAGGTCATGTACGTGGAGAGGGCCTTGTACCAGATCTTGTAGGCCTTCTGACGCCCGATGCCCGTGAGGGTGGAGTTGTTCGCGGTGGGCGAGTTGTACGTGACGCCGTTGATCGTCTTCGTACCGCTGCCCTCCGACAGCAGGTAGAAGAAGTGGTTCGCCGGGCCCGACGAGTAGTGCACGTCCAGGCGGCCGACCGACTTCGACCAGTAGTCGGCCGACTTGCCGTCCTTGCTCGGCTTGTCCATGTAGCGCAGCGGGGTGCCGTCGCCTCGGATGTCGATCTTCTCGCCGATGAGGTAGTCGCCGACGTCCGAGGAGTTCGACGCGTAGAACTCGACCGACGTGCCGAGGATGTCGGACGTCGCCTCGTTCAGGCCGCCGGACTCACCGCTGTAGCGCAGGTTCGCCGTCGAAGCGGTCAGGCCGTGGGACATCTCGTGGCCCGCCACGTCCAGGGAGGTCAGCGGCGCCGTGTTGTTCGTGCCGTCGCCGTACGTCATGCAGAAGCACGAGTCGTCCCAGAACGCGTTCACGTACGCGTTGCCGTAGTGGACGCGCGAGTACGCCGCGACGCCGTCGCCGCGGATGCCGTTGCGGCCCAGCTCGTTCTTGTAGAAGTCCCACGTCACCGCCGCGCCGTAGTGCGCGTCCGCCGCCGCCGTCTCCCGGTTGCTCGCGAGGCCGTTGCCCCACGTGTCCGTCGAGTTGGTGAACAGCGTGCCCGTGCCCGACGTGCCGCCCGCCAGGTCGTACGTCTTGTGGCCGCCGCGGCTCGCGTCGGTCAGCGTGTACGAGCCCGAGGTGCCCAGCGTGACCTGGCCGCTGTACTCGGTGTTGCCGATGCCCGTCTCGATCGACTCGAACGCGTACAGCTCCTTGCCGCTGGTCGCGTCGGTGATCACGTGGCGGCGGCTCGGCGTGCCGTCCGCCTGCGTGCCCGTGACCACGGTCTCCCACGCCAGGGCCGGCTTGCCGGTCGCCGCCCAGATCACCTTGCGGGCCGAGGAGGCCGCCGCGGACCGCGCGCCCGAGGACGCCACGGCCGACTTGCCGACGACCGCCGCCGAGAGCGCCGGGGTCGTGTCGGCCACGGATATCCGGGCCTGGGTCGCCTTGGTGGTCGAGCGGGCGCCGTTCTTCTTCTGGTGCACGACGAGGTCGCCGCCGAGGACCGGGATGCCGTCGTACGTGCGCTCGTAACGGGTGTGGACGGTGCCGTCCGCGTCCTTGACGACGTCCCGGGCGACCAGCTTCTCCTGGGCGGACAGCCCGATGGAGTCGGCGGTGCCGGCGGCGTCGGCCTGGGCCTCCTGGATGGCGGCGGCGCGCTGCGTCTTGGTGAGGACCAGGGCGGTGGCCCCGGCCTCGCGCTGCGCGTCGGCGCTGGCGGAGCCGGACTGGACTCCGACGACGACCATGGCGGCCGAGGCGATCAGGGCGGCGGCGCGGACAGTGGTACGGCGGTGCGAGGACTGCTGGCGGGTCACGCGGGCTCCTTCGCTTGTGAAGCGTGGGGGGAGTGTGTCGTGGGGGGTGGTACGAGCAGCGAGCGTGCCAGCGAGGGGGCGTTAATGACAGGTGCGCAACAAGAATTTGACCATCAGTTGTCCGAAGGGCGGCCAACTCCGTCCGTTATGCGGGGAGCTGACCGCCCTGAGGGTGGCGCGGGGGTCGAATAGGGGTCGGTTAGGGGTGGGGTCAGTCGAACGTCGGGCCCGACTGCCTTGCGCGCTTGAATTCCGCGAAGCCCGGGACCGACGCCGCCAGTCGCGTCGCCTCCCACAGGCGCGCCGCCGCCTCTCCCTTCGGGGTCCGCGACAGGATCGGGCCGAAGAAGCCCAGCGGCTCCCCCTCCGGGCCCGGCACCGCGAGGACCGGGCTGCCGAACTCCTCGCCCACCGCCGCCTGGCTCGCCTCGTGGGAGGCGAGCACCTCACCGTCGTACGTGTCGTTCTCCGCGTACGCGATGAGCTCGGCGGCCGCCCCGGCCGGCAGGCCCGCCGCCTCCAACGCCTCCCGGATCACGTCCAGTTCGGGAGCCCGGCCGCCGGGGTGGAAGCGCTCGCCCAGCTCCGTGTAGAGCCGGCCCGCCGCCTCGTTGCCGAACTTGTCCTTGACCGCCACGAGCGCGCGCACCGGCCGCCAGCCCTTCGGGCCCAGCAGCTCCCGGAACTGCTCCGGGATCTGGTCGATCCGGTCCTGGTTGAGAATCGCCAGGCTCATGACATTCCAGCGGATCTCGACGAGGCCCTGGCGCTCGGCCTCCACCAGCCAGCGCGAGGTGAGCCAGGTCCACGGGCACAGCGGGTCGAAGTAGAAGTCGACCGGGGTCGGGGGTGTCGGTGTGGTTGCGGCGGTCATGGGGCTCCTCCTTGCGGCGGTGCGGGGTTACGGGACTGCGGTGCTGCGGTTTTGCGGTTTTGCGGCAGTTCAGTTGGCCGCTAGGCCGAGGACCACCGGTGCGGCGGCGAGCAGCGCCAGGACTGCGGGGACCGGGGCGCCCTTGCCGTCCTTGGCGCGGATGTGCGTGACGATCGCGCCCAGGAAGTAGAGGACCACGCCCACCCCCGCGGCGATACCCAGCGGGCGGAACCAGATGCCCGCGATCAGGCCGATCGCGCCCAGGATCTCCAGCGTCGCGAGGCGCGGCAGCCAGCTGTCCGGCACGTTGACCTTCTGCATGCCGGCGACGATCTTCTCGTCACGCACCAGCTTGCCGCGCGCCGATCCGAGCAGGACCAGCGAGACCAGGATCGCCAGGACGACGTATGCGATGAACACGGTTGCTCCTTGAGCGGGGGAAGGGAATGGGGAAGGAGGGAGGGAGGGACAGGGGTGTGCCTGGCGGGTGCTGTCAGCGGGTCGGGATCGCCTCGATCACGCTGCTCGGCGACGCCGTCGGCAGGATCCGCGTGAGCGTGAAGCCCGCCGCGTCGAGGAGGGCGCGGAACTCCTCCGCCGTGCGCTCCTGGCCGCCGCTGAGCACCATCATGTTGAGGTCGATGATCTTGCTCGGCGAGAAGTCGCCGCCTTCCGGTACGACCGTGTCCACCACCAGGAGGCGTCCGTCCTCCGGCATCACGCGCCGGACGGACTTGAGGATCTCGATGCTGGACTCGTCGTTCCAGTCGTGCAGGACCCACTTCATCGTGTAGAGGTCGCCGCCCTCGGGGACCTTCTCGAAGAAGCTGCCGCCGATCAGTTCGCAGCGGTCCGCGAGGCCCGCGTCGGCGATCCGGGTCCGGCCGTTGGCGACCACGTGCGGCAGGTCGAACACGGTGCCCGAGGCCTCGGGGTGGGCGCCGAGGATCGCGCTCAGGAAGCCGCCCTCGCCGCCGCCGACGTCGACGATCTTCCCGTACGAGGAGAAGTCGAAGACCTCCAGGACGGCGTCGGCGACCATCGCGGTCAGGCCGGTCATGGCCTTGCCCAGGTGGTCGGCCATCGCGGGCGTGCGCTCGAAGTACTCCCAGATCGGGTGGCCGGACGCGGCCTCGAAGACCGGCTCCCCGGTCCGTACCGCGTCGGGCAGCAGGCCCCACGTGCCGTGGTGCGCGGCGCCGAGCTCCAGCTGGACGAAGGAGGCGAGCGAGCCGGGGATGTCGGTGCGCAGGGTGTCACCGAGGGCCGTGGTCGTGTACCGCCCCTGCTCGTCCACGCTCAGGACGCCGACGCCGGCGAGGGCGCGCAGCAGCCGGTGCAGGGAGCGCGGGTCGGCGCCGGTCAGGGCGGCGAGCTCGGCGGAGGTCCTGGGCCGCTCGGCGACGTGGTCGGGCAGACCGAGCACCGTACCGGCGTGTACGGCCCGGGCCACCCAGAAGCTGGTGACCATCTCGAACATCCGGCCGAAGTCGGGCTGTCGCTGCTCGGCGGCGGCGCTGGTGGGTGCGTCCATGGGGAAGTCTCCGGGGCTCTGGCGGCATGGTGCGGGCTGCGGGGCTGGGTGACGTCTTACGGGGCGGGTGCGGGCGCTTGTCGTACGGCGGGCGCGCGGCCGTGCGGGGGCGGGGCAGCTCGGGCCGTGGGCCCTGCCGCCGCGCGGAAGTGCGGGGCGGCTCGGGCCATGGGACCCGGACTGGCGCGCGGCCGTGCGGGGCGGCTCGGGCGTGCCCCCTACCGCCACGCGGCCCTGCGGGGCGGCTCGGGCCGTGACCCCTACCGCCACGCGGCCCTGCGGGGCGGCTCGGGCCGTGACCCCTACCGCCACGCGGCCGTGCCAGGCGGCTCAGGCCGTGACCCCAACCGCCACGCGGCCGTGCCAGGCGGCTCAGGCCGTGACCCCAACCGCCACGCGGCCGTGCCAGGCGGCTCAGGCCGTGACCCCAACCGCCACGCG